>JAAVHP010000004.1 GCA_014799665.1 Clostridiales bacterium | reverse complement strand
ACCGCTTTCACCCGTGAAGGAAGGATCGAAGGCAATCGTCAAAAATCCGCGCTCTGCCATTTCCTGCGCGTAAAGCCCCGACGACTGTTCTTTTACTGCGCCGAACGGACCGCAAACCGCAATAGCGGGAAGTTTGCCTTTTGCGTTCTTCGGTATATACAGGTCCGCCACAAGCGTTATTCCGTAACGGTTGTGAAAGATAACTTTTTCGTGATTTACCTTTTCGCTTTTAGGGAAAACTTTATCCCATTCTTTCGTCAAATTTAATTTCGTATCCATATATTTACTCCTTAATATTTTTCATTTTAACGACCGCCCGAATGCTTCAAGTTCTTTTAACTTCTTATCCGAGCCGTTCTCATAACCGTGCGCCGTATAAACGCCCATATTTTCCAAACCGAGATAATCAAGGAAATCGCCCTTAAATGAAAACAATGCACCGTCATACATTTTGCAATCGCCCGAACTTAAAATCATTGCGACCTTTTTAAGATTAGGCGGACACACGGGATAAGCCGCCGAATAGAAACGGTCTATAACACATTTCAGTTGCCCCGATATTCCGTGATAATAAATAGGCGATGCTATAACCAACATTTCGGAAGTTTTCAAAAGCGCATATATTTCCTGCATATCGTCTTTTTGCATACAACTACCGTTTCCTTTTGTATGGCAATACTCGCAGGCAATGCACCCACCGATATTCTTTTTGCAAACGTCGATAATATGCACGGCGTGTCCTACCGATTCAGCACCTTTGCGGAATGCTTCAACCATTTTCTTTGTGTTACCGTTAGGGCGCGGTCTGCCATTCAGAACTAAAATGTTCATTTTTATTCTCCTAAAATCCTTGTATGGCTATATTATACGGCAATTTTAATCATATATCAAATACTTATATTTTATGACATACCCATAATTGACACGCATATTGAATTTATGCTATACTTTGTACAAGGCGGTGTATTATGGAATTGAGAGAATTAAAATACTTTTTGGCGGTTGCCCGTGAACAAAGCATTTCCAAAGCAGCGGAAGCATTATTTGTTACCCAACCCAATCTATCACGGCAAATGCAAAACCTTGAAAAAGAAATAGGACAACAGCTTTTTATTCGCGGTACAAGAAAAATCACGCTCACGGAAGCAGGACAGCTACTTCGCAAGCGTGCGGAAGAAATTATCGAATTGTATAACAAGACCGAAAACGAATTGAATGCACCCATTACGGATATTAGCGGCGATATTCATATTGGCGGCGGAGAAAGCTATGTTATGGGACTTATAGCAAAAACAGCTCATAGCGTGCAAAAAGATTACCCTGACGTCAAATATCATTTGTTCAGCGGCGACAGCGGTACGATTTCTGAAAGGCTTGATAAAGGGCTTATTGATTTTGGTATTTTTATAGAGCCATTTGACGTGAGCAAATACGATTATATTCAGTTGCCGCTCTATGATACTTGGGGCGTGCTTATGAGAAAAGACAGCCCGCTTGCCGAAAAGGAAAACATATCGCCCGAAGATTTATGGGATAAACCGCTTATTCTTTCTCGCCAAGCGCACGGCAAAAATATGATAAGCGAATGGTTCAGAAAAGACACGGAAGAACTCAGCGTAATCGCAACGGGCAATTTGCTATACAATATGTCGCTACTTGTAGAAGAAGGCGTTGGTTATGCCGTCACTCTCGACAAAATCATTAACACGAGCGGAAACAGCAATCTTTGTTTCAGACCGCTTTACCCCACTCTTATTTCTCATCTTGATATTGCTTGGAAGAAGTATCAGGTCTTTCCGAAATGCGCGGAAATATTTTTGAAACGATTGCAAGAAATAATGTAGAAAAGCGTAATTGGAAAAGACATGGCGTTCAAATCCTGTTCATTTCAAAAACTCTAAAAAGCCATCCATAAAAAACAAAGATAGTTTTCAGTATTGCTATTACTATATTTTGTATCTGTGTATAGCAAAAAATCACCGAACACACTATATGTTCGGTGATTTTTTGTCAGCATCCTTTTCGGGTACTAAATATGGCGGAGAGAGCGGGGTTCGAACCCGCGATACCTGTTACAGTATGCCCGCTTTCCAAGCGAGTGCCTTCAGCCGCTCAGCCATCTCTCCATTCGCCGTCCGTGCTATCACGGACGGTAGTATTTAATTGTTGTTTACCATTTGTTTCGAACGTATTCGGCGAAGCCGATTTTGTTCGTGACGGCGATCACTCGTCCGTCGTCGAGCGTCACGTTGCCGTAGAACTTCCCGAACACCTGGTGCTGGTCGGTCATTAGGCACAGCGCGTGCATTTTATCTTTCCTGTCGACCATGGGGAAGAACGTTATATCCAGCCTACCGCTATCGTCCGCGATCTTCCACGGTTTAAGGTAGTCCGGCTTTTCAAGCGTAAACGGGATATCGAAAGTTACGTTGCGTAGCTTGTTCGCCTTGCCGTTGTAGAAAATGACGTTCTCGCTCGCCGTCGGCATACCGAAGCCATAGCCCAGGTTTAGCCCGAACGGCGTGCCGTCGTCCAGAACGCACGACAGCGACGACCAATACCATTTATTCTTATACGGCCAAACGCCCCTGCCCCAGTCGAGCCCGCCGATGCCGTTGTCGAACGTATACCGTTCGTCGCCGACCTCGAACCAGCCCTTGCCGCACAGACAATTGATCTTGGTGTTGTAATAGAACTGTTTGCGCTTTTTGAACGGGATAGCTACCGTTATGTTATCGCCCGTTGTCGGATCGAGCTCGATCTCGCATTTAAAGTTCGTTTTTCCGTCGAACTTAGGAAACTCGGCATTGAGCTTGCGCTGTCCGGTCTCGTCAATCGTGAACTCGATTTTTACGCCGCCTTTCGCTATTCTAACGTCGCCGCACGAACATGTACTCGGCATATTGAGCTTGCCCCTACTGAGCAGCCCGATCTTGCTCTTGGTTATATAGCGAATATGCTCGAAGTCGATAAGCGACACCGACGCAAGCGACATATACGAGTTGTCTGCGACGGTGAGCGCCACGGCGAACTTGCTGTCGCCGAAGTAGTAATAGTCCCACTCTTTGATACGGAGCTTGCTCGCCTTGATCGCGGCACGGTCGTAAGACTTGACCTGCGAGTACGCGTACCCGCTCTGTTGAAGCGTGCCGTGTGCGTCGAGAAGCTCGCCGACCCCAAGCAAATGCGAATGCATTGATTAACGCTTGGAGAACTGAGGAGCTTTACGCGCTTTCTTAAGACCGTATTTCTTGCGCTCTTTCATTCTCGGGTCGCGGGTCAAGAAGCCTGCTTTTTTGAGCGCGGGACGGTAAGTGGCGTCCACGTTGCAGAGCGCGCGCGAAATGCCGTGACGGATAGCGCCCGCCTGACCGGTGTAGCCGCCGCCGCGAACGTTGACGATAACGTCGAACTTGCCGACGGTATCGGTCTCGGCAAACGGCTGGTTGACGATAAGTTTGAGCGTGTCGAGCGGGAAATAATCGTCGAGCGAACGCTTGTTAATGGTGATCGTGCCCGAGCCGCCCGCAAGAACTCTTACGCGCGCAACGGCTTTTTTGCGCCTGCCCGTGCCCCAATATTGAACTTTCTTCTTCGCAGTGGATTTAGCTGCCATGATATATTACCTCGTAATCTTATTTGGCGCTGTCGTTGTAAACGATAGCGAGCGGTGTAGGTTTTTGTGCTTGATGGTTGTGCTCTGCGCCCTTGAAGACTTTGAGCTTTTTAGCCATCGCGCGCCCGAGCGAATTTTTGGGAAGCATACCCTTAACCGCTTTGACGACAGCCTTGTCCGAATTTTCTTCCAAGAAGTGGGAATATTTCTGCTGTTTGAGCCCGCCCATGTACCCGGTGTGGTAGGTGCGAAGCTTTTTGTTGAGCTTGTCGCCCGTGAGCACTACCTTGTCCGTATTGATAACGATAACGAAATCGCCTACGTCGCTGTTGGGGGTGTACTCGGGTTTGGTCTTGCCTTTGAGAACGGCTGCGACCTGCGAAGCAAGCCTGCCGAGCGGAACGCCCGCCGCGTCGACGACGTACCAGTTGCGCGTGTATTCCTTGCCACCGATCTTGTAATCGGCGGTACGGGAATTAACCTTATTTGCCATCAATGTTTTCATCGAAAACAACCTCGTAAAAAATAGTTTTTTATGGCGTTCGCGTACGTGACTGAACATACCCGAACGATAAGCGCAAACGTTTCACGCCGCCGCGCTTCCGCAAAGCGTTCGGTTTATATCGGGGTAGACTAAACCGCTACACTCCACGGTGCAATCGGTATTATACAATAAATATTACTATTTGTCAACTATTTCCCCTACTTCTTTGAAAAGAAGTAGGCAAGAAACTTTTAGTTTCGTGTGTTTACTTATGTGGTTCGTTGGTCGTTCCACCCGATTAAATTCATATCGTTATATATAACTTTCCCGCCACTTTAAAAATAGCGGATAAGAAAATATACCTTACCCGCTATCTATACTTACCTATTTCTATTTCTATTTCTTCCCATCATTAGAATCGCGAGCAAACGCAGGAACTGCAACGCCGTCACCATGAACGAAGCCACGTAGGTCATAGCCGCGGCGCGGAGAACTTTTTTAACGCCCGCCGCCTCGTCGGGGAGCAAACAGGTTTTGAGGTATTTATACGCTCTGCGGCTCGCGTCGAACTCGGTGGGGAGCGTGACGAGCGAGAACAACAGAGTAAGTCCCATTACGACAAGACCGACCATCAAAAATATTCTGCCGATAGCAGTGTAAGGACTGGCAAACCCCAAAATATATCCTATTATAAATATGGGATACATCATGGTGCTTGCGAAATTGACGATAGGCACGAGTTTGAGCCGAGCCGAAGAAAAGAAATAGTTCTTGGCGTGCTGAACGGCGTGCCCCGCCTCGTGGCAGGCGACGCCTATCGCGCCGATCGACGCCGAGTTGCGCACGGTGTCGGACAGCGATATAGTCTTAGTCGTGGGATTGAAGTTATCGGTAAGCGAACCGCGCACGGCGGCGAACTTAATGCCGTCTACGCCCTGCTCGGCAAGGAAGTTGCGCACGTACCCCTGTGCCGAAATTCCCGACGAACCCATAATGCCGTTATACTTACTGAAAACGGTATTGACGCGTATAGACGCAATCACGCTGAATAACAGCATGGGTATGAACAAAACCATTGTGATACCGTATATCAAGTATGCGGGATCTGTAAATAAATCGGTAAACGTCATTCTACCCTCCTTTTATATCGCCACGTCGGTGTAGATCATGAACGCGGCGACCGCCACGATTATGCACGCGAACACGATAGCGAAAATAATATTGCGTTTGAGCGTGAACTCTACGCCCGCGCAGAACACCGTCGCGAGCGTGCAATAGTTACGCGCTGCGCCGATTTTTATCGCAATATCGCTCGGGATAATTCCCGCAAGATTATTGAGATATACTATGAGCATAAGCACGAGCGTGGCTATGCCGAACAGCCCCGTAAAAATGTTTATTATCTTATTCAGTATCCTACCCGTTATCATGACGACCGTCCTTTATAATGCTTGTCTGATGTTAGAATTATATCCCAAAACGTAATTTTTGTCAATCCCGACAAAGCTATTCGACGAGATTTAATATACTTCTAATCTTCGGGCTTGTCCTTGGGCTTGCGCTTCGCCTTGAAAAACGCTTGAATGGGCGCGAGGCATTCGTTTTCGAGCACGCCGCCGACCACCTCGGCGCGGTGGTTGAGCTTGTCACACCGCGCAATATCTATCGCCGTTCCGCACGCGCCGAACCGCAGATCCTTTGCGCCGTACACCACGCGTTTTATGCGCGAGTACACTATCGCGCCCGCGCACATTACGCACGGTTCGAGCGTGACGTAAAGCTCGCACTCCGCCAAATTCCAACGCTGTAACCGTTTCGCCGCGTCGCGTATCGCCACGATCTCGGCGTGCCCCGTCGGGTCGAATTCGGTGTTGCGCATATTCACGCCCACGCCCACCACCTCGTCGCCTTGAACGACGATCGCGGCTACCGGCACTTCGCATTCCGGACAATCTTTCAGTTTTTCGAGCGTCAAGCGCATGAACCTTTCGTCGCGCTCGTCGTATTGTTTTACTTCTTCGGTATCCATAAGCTTCCTTTAATCGGATAAATAATTCAAAATAAATTCGGGCAGGTATTGGTTTCGCTCGATATCGTCGGCGAAGTTTTTGGGCAGAAGCGGATGCTTACCGTACTCGACGAGCTCGATAGTCACCGCAGGGATGCCGAGCGTTTGTATGCACCAGTCCTTGTATCCGCCCGCCGAACCCAAATCGCCGTCCACCTTTTTAACGCCGATATAGTCGGCGACGGCGGTTGCGAACTTCTCATCGCGCACGCGTGCTTCGCCTTTCTGGAAGAACTCCCAATACAGTTCGCCGCCGAGTGCGTGATAGCTGACCGTTGCCTGCGGCTTGACTTTGAGCGTGAAGTCGCGCAATGCCCTACTCTCGGGCGCGCTGAACGGATATTCGCCGATATAATCTGACGGACCGACTACCCGCTTATTCTGTTTGCCCGTTCCCCAGTTCGCGTCGAAGTTGACGTTAAGATCGACGCCCGCCGCGTTGGCTTTCCAAAACTGATGTTGCGAAGCGAACTTACTTAGCACGGGGCTACCCAACGTTTCGCCGCTCTCGAAGAATATCGCGCCGTCGGGGTTGACCAACGGAATGAAGTACACGCCGCCGACCGTGTTACGCCACACTTCGATTTGTCTGAGAACGACTAGCGCGGTGTAGCATTCGCGCGCGTGTATGCCAGCTGTGATTATGACTTGCGGCGTAGAGTACGAACCGAGATGTGCGCAGAGTATGTCGAGTCCGCTCACGCTCTTGCCGATCGAGGTCACGTCGGCAGACGAAGCCGACAATGCGTTATATACCTGTTCTACCAAATACATAGTATAGTATATTATCTAAAATTAAGAATTGAGAATGTAGAATTCAGAATTATTGACCACTGAGTGGTGATTAGATGTTTCACGAGCGAAGCGAGCCCTCAATTCTTAATTCTGAATTCTTAATTCCAAATTATTTATGATACGGAACGCCCTTTATGATCGTCGCGGCGCGGTACAATTGCTCGCACAATAACAGCCGACAGAGCTGGTGCGGATAGGTCACGCGCCCGAACGATATGCGCCGTTTTGCGATCTCACGCACGCGCTCGTCCACGCCGCTCGCCCCGCCTATAACGAAATACAGAGTATCGCTTCGTTCGAGCTCTGTCTTGACGATATTGCTGAGCTCCTCGCTCGAAACACAGTCGCCGCCTATATCCATGAGCACGCACGGCGAATCCACCCTCTTTATGATTTCGTCGCATTCCTTTTTTATCGTGGGCTGTTCGGGTATCTCTGTAACGCTCACGTCGAAAAAGCCTTTCAGGCGTTTAAGGTACTCGTCGCACCCGTCGCGGCAAAACGATTTACTCGCTTTGCCCACGCACACAATTTTTATCTTTTTCAATACATGAACCCCCAAACGTAGGTAAACACAGTCGTACACAGCGCGACGGCGCACACCGACACGCCCACTATTATATCCGCCGTTTCGATCTTGTATCGAGGCTTGCGGTAGCTCGCCAAGCCGTGTTCTAGCTCGCGTTCGAGCGCAGCCGCACGGTCGGGCTCGTCCGCAGTCGTCGCGGCAATGCGCCGTACCGCTTCGCGGCGCGCGCCTATCACCCGCTTATCTTCGAGGTAGAGCATGAACACGACGAGCGCCGCAGCCGCCACAGCCACTATCATGAACAGCAGCGCGAGCATCCAGCTCGGCAGCGCGCCCATTACCGAGAAAATGTTGCCGCCGAAAAAGCCGTAGTCGCTCGCGTAGTCGATATACACGCTCATGAAATTATTGACGAAGTGCATCAGCATTGCGGGGTACAGGCTTTTGGTTTTGAGCGTTAAGAACGCCGCGAGCGCGCCGAACAGCGAGGTGTAAAACACCTGCCGAATATTTTGGTGGAACAACCCGAAAATTACGCCGCACAGCACGACGCAAAAAACGGTTTTGAACGAGCGCTTAGCCGTTGTAAGCAGTCCGCCGCGCATGACGAATTCCTCGCACACCGCGGGCAGTACCGCCGTAAGAAAAATTTCGGTTATGAGCATCCACGCCGCGAACTCGGTCGGCTTATCGAGCGAGCTCGAACTGGACACGTACCCCGTAAGCGACAGCAGTCCCGACCACGCCGACGATATTCCTATCGTAAGGAAGTACACGCACACGCCAAGCGGTATAGCCAAAAGATAGTACGCCCTGAACCGCCCGACGGACGAAAATTCGAGCGTTTGCTTGACCGTGCGCCCGCCGTAGAACTTGTATATGCAAAACGGTATCGCCAAAAAGAACAGTAATTGCGTAGGGATGGAGAACACCGCCGACTGCAAGATTTCGTCGCCGTATGTCGAGTACGGGAGCGGCGCAAAGTACGTGATTATGCGCATAACCACCACGCCGATTATAGCCGAGCACAGCGCGAGCGAAACCGCGCGGCAGTCGCGTTTTAACCACAGCGGCGTCATCAAAAATACCCCGCTACAAGATTGACAATCAATAGCAGCGCACAGATCCCAATACCTATAAAGAACCTGACCTTACCTTCCCTATCGCGCGCCGCCGAGATGATCTCGTCGCGCTTAACGGCTTCGGGCGCTTTTTGCTCGCCGCTTTCGCCGTCGGCGGACGGATTCGCTTGCCCTTCGGCTTCCGTTTTTTCTTGCGTTTTACCCAAGTTAAAACCGAACCACACAAGCACGAAAATAATCGCGCCGCACGCAACGAAAAGCCCGAGCGTAATAAAGAACGCCGCCGCTATATTGTTCGTAAGCCACGCTACGCAGTCGCCGAGCCCGGCGCCGAGCGGCGTAAGGTCGATAACGAGCGCGAGCGAGTTAGCCGTTGCGTGAAGCAAGATCGACGGCAAGAGCCGTCCGCTTTTTAGTAGTATAAACGCCGACACCGCGCCGAGCGCGAATTGGAAAACGACCTGCGCGGGGCTCATGTGCATTAGCATGAACGCGAGTGCGGACAGCACGATCGCAACGGTCGCGGACTTCTTTTTCCTCAGCCCCGTAGCGAGCACACCGCGGTATATTATTTCCTCGCACACGGGCGCAAGGAATACCGAAGCGATAATCAGCATGGCTAGCGCCGAGCTTGTGTCTATACTTATATTGCCTATGTCGGGCGACATTTTAAGCACGTACGTCGTAAAATAGCCGTACCAAACGGTGGGCAGGTACATTCCCGTAAGTAGCAGTCCCGCGCAAAGCACGGGCACGACGAAAAGCGCAACGTAAAAAAGCTTGCTTTTTTTCTGCGCTTTATCGGCAAACAGCGTAAAGTCGAATTTATAGTTATTGAGCCAGCTGAAAAAGAAAATGAACGCGCCGTTCACGACCTGAACGAAGATCATAAACGCCGTATTGAAATCACCGTTCTTGGCTATATCGGGAAAGCTCCCCGCAAGCCCTGCCGACAACACGCCCGCCGTAGCTTGGCAAATAAGCGTCGATATTATCGCACCGAGATAGAAAGTGCAAGCCGAGCAGTAATCGTATTTGCGCGGCGAAGTCGGTCTTTTCAGCATACCACAAACAGCCCCGTCATTTCGTTCTGCGTAGCGGCGACAACTCGCACGCCGTCAACGCCTGTTTTGTCCAGAGCTTTCTTCACCTCGTCGAGCGCAAGCTGTTGAGTGTTATTCTCCTCTGACAAGTGCGCAAGAATAAAATTCCTAACACCGTTCGCCGCGAGGAATGCGCACGCGTCGGCGCAAGCGGCGTTGGACAAATGCCCGTGACTGGACGCTATACGCGCTTTCAGCATGGGCGTGTACGTGGGATTGGCGCGCAGCATATCCCTATCGTGATTTGATTCAAGCATAACTATATCGCACGCCGAAAGCGCTACAAGTTGTTTCTCGCTGAGCATACCCACGTCGGTCATGACCGACACGCGCTTGTTTCCGTCAGAGATAATATACCCGAAGCACGGCACGTCATGGAGCGCTTCGATAGCCGTAACGGTGAGCGTGCCTATATTGAACTCGCGCGGTGCGACCTCGGGCGTAACGCCCGCAGACCGCTTGATAGCGTACTCGCTCTCACGCTGGCAAAAGACCTTGACGGACGGGTGCTTTTTGTTATAGGTTTTGAGCCCGCCGATATGGTCCGAATGCGAGTGCGTAACGCATACCGAAATGGCGTCGGGATCGCAGCCCAAAACGCGCAAGCATTTTTCGGCGCGCGCCGTCGAAATCCCGAGGTCGATAAGAATATCGGTATGCCCGTCGGACACGAAACAGCAGTTGCCTTTCGAACCCGACGCGAGTGAACAAATCTTCAAGCTCATACATATTATTATATATTATCGGTAAATCAAAATCAAGTAATTTTAATTGCCATTGCGCGCGCGATATGTTAGAATATAACCAAATGAGAACTATCGACCAAAGTGAAATAATCGAAAAAGTATCGGCGCTCATAACCGAGTGTCTTACCGTTCCCGACCGCGCGGTAACTTCCGCGCTCGAAAATATCGCGACGAACAGCGAACTCGAACGCACCGCCGCCGCGCTTATCGTCGAGAACAACAAGATAGCCGAACGCGACCGCGTGTACTGCTGTCAAGACACGGGGCAAGCGGTTTTCTTCGTTCGGCTGGGCGAGGACTTACATATAAACGGGCTTAACGCCGCATTGCAGTCCGCGGTAAAAAAGGCGTACACAACTGCGCGCAAGTCTGTCGCCGATCCTATCACTCGGCTGAACACGGGCGACAACACGCCGGCTATTATCGAGACGGAAATCGTCGCTGGCGACAAGCTCGAAATTACATACCTCGCCAAGGGCGCGGGCAGTGAGAATATGTCCAAACTGTATATGCTCACCCCTGCCGACGGCAACGACGGAATAGTAAACGCAGTTGTCGACGCGGTGGAGAAAGGCGGGCGCAACGCCTGTCCCCCGCTCGTGGTCGGTGTAGGTATAGGTGGCGTGACCGAAACGTCGTGTATGCTGTCCAAACGCGCCATACTCCGCGGCGTGGGGAACGCGAACCCGCGCGAGGATATCGCCGAGCTGGAAAAACGAATTTTGCAAAAGGTCAACGACTTGGGGATCGGCGTGGGCGCGCTCGGCGGCAAGGTCACCGCGCTCGCCGTCAATATCGAGACCGCACCCACGCATATCGGTATGCTGCCCGTAGCCGTCAATCTTCAATGCCACAGTATGCGGCACGGTAAAGTAGTGATATAGGTTTTTGGAATAGTTATGTCAAACAAACAGTTAAAACTTCCTCTTACTTCTAAGCAAATACAAACGCTCGTCGTGAGCGAAGTGGTTTCGCTCAACGGCACGGTGTATACCGCGCGCGACCAGGCACACAAGCGCATGGCTTACGCTATCGAGCACGGCGAGCAATTGCCGTTCGCGCTCGACGGCGCGGCGATCTACTATTGCGGACCTACGCCTGCGCCCGAGGGCAAGCCCATAGGCAGCTGCGGACCGACCACCAGCGGGCGCATGGATAAGGTCACTCCGCTACTGATAGAAAACGGACTGAAAGTCATGATCGGCAAAGGGGTAAGAAACGCCGCGGTTACACAAGCTATAAAGGATAACGGCGCGGTGTATTTTTCGGCGATAGGCGGCGCGGCGGCGCTGTACCAGAGCCGAGTCAAGTCGTGCGAGCTTGTCGCCTATCCCGATCTCGGTTGCGAAGCGGTATACAAGCTCGAAGTAACCGACTTTCCCGTAATAGTAAGTATAAAATAGTTTGGAGGATATATGAAAAAATTCAATAAGGCGCTCGCGAAAGCGGTAGTGCATTCGGGCGTAAACGTTCAGAAAGGCGAAGAAGTGCTGGTTATCTCGTCGGTGTACGCCGTAGAGCTCACGCACGAGATAGTCAAGCTGTGCTACGAGCGCGGCGCCAAGCGCGTGCACGTTAAGTACCGCGACGGCGAGCTCGACAAACTCGATTTCGCATATCAAGCGACCGAAACGCTGACCAACAAACCACAGTTCGTGTACGAGGAGCGCAATTATTTCGCCGACGTGAACGGGTGCGTTATCAACGTTATTTGTGAGGACCCGAACGGGCTCAAAGACGCCGACGCCGCCAAGATCACTTCATCGCGCCGCGCGGACATGAAAGGGCTTGCACGCTACTACGAAAAGTCGATGTCCAATCGCGTTAAGTGGTCGATAATCGCCTACCCGCATCCCGATTGGGCGACGCTCATGTTCCCCGATCTCAAACCGCGCGAAGCGTACAAAAAACTTGCCAAGTACATTGCCAAGACGACGCGTGTCAATAACGACGATCCCGTCGAGGCGTGGAAGAAGCACGCGGCGGAGCTCAAAAGCCGATCGGATAAGCTCAACGCCGCGAATATCGTATCGCTCACCTACAAGAACAAGCTGGGCACCGACGTCACCGTCGGTCTGCCCGAGAACTATATTTTCGCGGGCGGCGCGGAGGAGTGCAACGGCATGATCTTTAACGCGAATATGCCGACCGAGGAAGTGTTCTCCGCACCCGACTGCAACCGCATAGACGGCGTTATCAAGGCGTCCATGCCGCTATGCTATCAGGGCAAGATCATAGAGGGGCTGTCGCTCACGCTAAAAGGCGGGCGCATAGTCGACTACTCGGCAAAGACGAACGGATACGTACTCAAAGGCATAATCGAAACGGACGAGGGCAGCCACAGTCTCGGTGAGATCGCGCTCGTGCCCTACGACTCGCCCATAAGCAAGCTGCACACGTTATTCTACGAAACGCTGTTCGACGAGAACGCGAGCTGTCATTTCGCTATCGGTAAAGCCTACCCCACTTGCGTTAAGGGCGGCGAGGATATAGAAAAAGCCGAGCTCAAAAAGCACGGGCTTAACGACAGCGACGTGCACGTCGATTTTATGGTCGGCACCAAGGACCTCGAAATCACCGCGCTTACCAAGGACGGCAAAACTTTGAAGGTCTTTGAAAACGGCAACTTCACAAAAGATTTCGAGTAACCTACTTCTTTGAAAAGAAGTAGGCAAGAAACTTTTAGTGTCGTGTGTGGACTTAGATAATTTGTAGTTGTTTTCCACCCGATTAATTTCGTTGCGTTATTAACCTACCCCTTGGGGGAGGGTGTAATTACTAAACAATATCATTCACTTTATAAAAAAACAACCGTCCTCGTTTATCTCACGAGAGCGGTTGTTTTTATGTATGATTATTGATTATTCCGCATCCTCTTCGTACTCTTTGTACTCTGCGGGGACGCCAACCATAGTAGTGCCTACGCCGTAGATAAGCAGGGTTTGCTCATACGAGTTATGTTCGGTTTCTTCGCCGTCCTCGTCCATAATCATATCGTATTCTTCCAAGTAAGAAACGTAAATTACCTTACCGTCCTTGATTTTTATGGTAATTTTCGTCGCGATATTTTTGGCGTACTCGTTATCGTCTTCGTTAAACGTAGCGGTATACGCGCCGTTCTCAAAAGTGAACTTGGCATATCCGTTGTATGCGTCTTTGAGTTCTTTCAAGCTCGTCATATCATTCTCGAACTCGTCATCGCTCTCCTCTCTGTACCAAGCTTCTTCCTCGTCGTCGTACTCATACTCGTAGTATTTGCCGTCGATTACCGCGCCCGCGCTTTGCGAGGCATATGTTTCGTAAACATACTCGTCGTTTTCCTTAACGTATTCACCAGTCAAATAATCGTATTTCAAGCTTTTTGACGTGTATTCCGAAATATATTTGTCGGTATCGAAACCGAGCGTTCCCTCGTTTTCACGGGTAGTTAAATCGCCGCGCTTGGTGACCATTGTCATCTTCAACGAATAGTTCTTGACTTCGGAATAGTCGAACGCCGCTTTCCACGCCGCTTCGTCCGCAACCTGTTCCGACTTGATGGTGGCGGGATCGGTGTTGCCGTTTATTCCGTCGTCGTTATCGCCGCACGCAACCATGCCGAACGCCGACGCCGCAACTACCGAAGCTAACAAAAGAGATAAGATTGTCTTTTTCATGATAAACTCCTTAAAGATGAAATTCACAGTAATATTATACCCCACCCCGCAAATTTGTCAAGTGTTTACGCCCTACTTCTTTGAAAAGAAGTAGGCAAGATTTTTTTGATGCCGTGTATTTGCTTAGGGGATTATTTTTGCGCTGCGCCCGAATATTTTCCTTACTTAATTTATTGCTCAACGCCACTACTACCGACCTGTCATTCTGAGCATAGCGAAGAATCTCGTCCTAAAACGAAACGACCGCCCATGATTTTACAAGAGCGATCGTTTTATTTTTAATTTCTAATTAATAATTTCTACTTACTAAGCTTTCGGGCCTGCATTGACGATAGCCGCGTCGAGGTCGTACTTTTTGATGTTCTCGGCGAAGTCCTTTGCGAGCTTTTTGGCGAGTCTATCGTACTCGGCTTTATCCGCCCATACGTTCTTGGGATTGAGGATATTGCTGTCGACGTTCGGGCAGGTCTTGGGGATCGCAAGCCCGAAGAACGGCTCGGTCTCGTACTCTACGTTAGCGAGCGTGCCGTCGAGCGCGGCGGTGACGATAGCGCGGGTTGCGGGAAGGCTCATGCGCTTGCCTACGCCGTAAGCGCCGCCCGTCCAGCCTGTATTGATAAGGTACACGCTCGAACCGTGCTTTTCGATCTTCTCGCCCAAGAGCTTGGCGTACACAGCCGACGGGAGCGGCATGAACGGCGCGCCGAAGCAGGTGGAGAAGGTGCTGACGGGATCGGTAATGCCGCGTTCCGTGCCCGCGACCTTGGAGGTGTAGCCCGAAACGAAGTAAAACATCGCCTGTTCCTTTGTAAGCTTGGCAACGGGCGGAAGCACGCCGAACGCGTCGGCGGTAAGGAAGATAACGGTCTTGGGATGTTTGCCGACCGACGGAACTACCTTGTTGGGAATGAAGTCGATCGGGTACGATACGCGCGTGTTCTCGGTGAGCGAGCGGTCCTTGTAGTCGGGCTCACGCGTTACGGGATTGATAACGACGTTCTCGACAAGCGCGCCGAACTTGATCGCGCCGTAGATCTCGGGCTCGTGCTCTTTGCTGAGGTCGATGCACTTGGCGTAGCAGCCGCCCTCGATATTGAAAATGCCGTCGTCTGACCAGCCGTGCTCGTCGTCGCCGATAAGCCCGCGCTTGGGGTCAGCAGAGAGCGTGGTCTTGCCCGTGCCCGAAAGCCCGAAGAACAGCGCGGTATCGCCGCTACCGTCGAGCGCCATGTTCGCCGAGCAGTGCATACCGAGTACGCCTTTCTGCGGGAGCAGGTAGTTCATGAGCGAGAACACGGACTTCTTCATTTCGCCCGCGTACTTCGAGCCTACGACGAGAATGAGTTTCTTATTCAAGCAGAGCAGGATCGCCGCTTCGCTGTTGGTGCCGCATTCCTTAGGATCGAGCTTCAAGCCGGGCACTGCGATGAGCGTGTAGTCTTCCTTAAAGCTTTTGAGCTCGGCGTCGGTAGGACGAATGAGCATATTGTTCATGAACAGGTTTTCGGATGCGTACTCGTTGATCACGCGAACGGATACTCTGTACTTGGGGTCTGCGCCGGCGAAGCCGTCGAACAAATATACGTTCTTGCCCGAAAGGTACTCGCCGACTTTCTTGTAGATAAGCTCGAACTTGTCAAGCGGGAACTTTTTGTTCTCGCTGCCCCAGCCGATCTTTTCAGATACGCCTTTCTCGTCTACGATGAATCTGTCCTTAGGCGAACGACCGGTGTACGCACCCGTTTCGACGAGAAGCGCGCCCGTGTTCATGAGCTGCGACGGCTCGGTTTTGAGCGCTTCCTCGGTGAGGATCGCAGGCGTCACGTTGCGGTCGACTTTCTTGGGATTCTTGATCCCGTACTTTTCTATTCCGTAGGTTTGCATATTTACTCCTTCGGGCTCCCGCCCTATATTATTTTTTGTTTTCTTCCTTCTTGTGAACAAGAAGGAAGCGAAGAAAACTTTATGTTAAATAATGTAAATGTGATTATGCTTTACTTGTATTGCCTTCCCTATTTGGGGAAGGTGTCGCGTAGCGACGGATGAGGGCACTATAATTCTCATCCTTATTTATGCCCTATCTTTTCATACAGCGCTTTCAGTCCTGCCGCGCCGAGTTCTTCCGCGCGCGCAGTGGGCTTGTATCCTAATTCGTCGAGCGCGGTCGTGATATCGTCTTTATTTATGCCGACGGCGGTGAGATTGTTCACGAGCGTTTTGCGTTTCTGCGCGAAGCAGTTTTTGATAAACGCGTCGAACTCGTCGGTGAGCGCCGCGCCCTCTATGCGGTCGAGCCGAATGAGCGCGCTGTCCACTTCGGGCATGGGCGTGAAGTCCCACGACTTGATTTCGCGCACTAGCGTGGGGTTAGCCACCGCCTGGACTGCGCACGAGAGCGCGCCGAAATCACTGCCGTCCTTAGCGCAAATGCGCTCTGCAACTTCCTTTTGCACAAGACACGTTATGGACTTGCACTCGGTCGATTTGAGGAAAAGGAATATAAGCGGCGTTGTTACGTAGTACGGAAGATTGGCTATTACCACATACTTCTCGCCTATGAGCATATCTACGGTCTCGATACCGATTTCGAGCACGTTATTGCTGAAAAGCTGAACGTTCTCGAACCCGTCGAGAGTTTCGGCAAGCACGGGGAACAACGTTTCGTCTATCTCGAACGAGCACAGCCGCCTTGCGCGCTTTGCAATGAAGTACGACAAACTGCCCGAGCCCGCGCCGATCTCGACAACACACTCGCCGTCCGCGCCGCCCTTCTCCGCTATCTCGTCGAGAATATCCTCGTCGAAAATGAAGTTCTGCCCTAACGCCTTTTTGTATTTGAACTTATGCTTGTTAAGTACGCTTTCGAAATCTACCATACCGTTAAAATTATATCACAACGCCGAAAAAAAGGCAATTATTTTTGGGTTACTTCTTTAGCCAAAGAAGTAACCAAGAAACCTTTGCATTAGGATATGTTTGCAGGTGGTTATGCGTATCATTTTTCGCCTTTCATTCTTTTCCGCACGCAAAAACGCGAGGCTTTCGCCCCGCGCTTTTGTAATAAATATAAGTTTTATTAAGCTATTTCTTCCATGTCGAACGGAATGCTGGACCAAGTACTCCAATTTATCTCACCGTAAATTGTATTGTTCCAATCAACGAACGTAATGTTGATCGATTGTCCCGCGCCAATGTCCGTTGTAAAGTCTGTACTCTTAGCCGTCCAAGAATTACTACCTTGCTGGAACATAATTATAACACCTTTTATATTTCCCTTGGCAGCATCCCAATCAACCGTAAAGGTAAAGTTGTATCCATCCGTGCCTGTCATTTCAGTTACATTGTACGTCGTGTAATCTCCGCTACCCCAAGCATGAATTTTTACATTTTTTATGGGGGAGTCGAATATTCCGTCAACCGAGAAGTTTATTGTCATTTCGGTCGATACGGGAACATCCGGAGTACCGTTTATCCACAATGCATTATCGGAATAGCGCAGGTAGAACTCGTAATCGGTACCCGAGCCAAGCGTTACAGTGCCGTCGTCGTTAAACGTGCCTATGGGGCAGTTATCTTTTTGAACAACTCTTACCTGTTCGCCACCATATATAACCTTAATGGTAGTTTCTTCGGTAAGGTCGAATTTATCGGTCTTAGCCTCGTTTACGCCATCCGCATTAAGCACTAGGTCGATAATCTTGGTATCGCCGTTGTACAAACCGTCGCCGGGTTTGAGATTGCTCTCCACGTATGCGCCTTCAAACGTAACCCATAATCCGCCTTCCCAAGAGTTATCCGAGGGATTATAATAAATATTGAAATATCCGCTGGTATGCACGGTGATTTCGTCATAATTGTCGCCGCTAATATGTTCACCGTCCATAGCCGAGCCGCCGCGCACCCATACATTCTTGGTAACCTGTTTCTTATTATACCAGAACGTAATCACGTCGTCTTCTTTCAGCAGAGCACCCATAACCATGAGTTTGGTATCACTATCGCCGTCAGGAACAAGTTCTTTTACAAATTGGCCATTCGCATAAACACCGTTCTGCTTAGTCTTAGGAGTCCACCTAGCGTAAAGAGTCAACTTGTTGTCGTCGGTAGTATTGCTGTCGGTAATTTCAGTATCGAAGTCCCACTCGTTATTGAATGCCTTATCAGTAAACCATCCGACAAGGGTGTAATCGTCGCGAGTAGGCGCAGGATCGGGTGCAGAAACCGTAGCGCCGTAGTTAACGATGACGGGTTCGAGGATATCCGCATCCTCATAATTAAGGTCGAACGTCACTGCATAAGTCTTTTGCGTGTAGTGTGCGTGAAGCGTAATTGATTTTCCGCCGCCGAATACACTGACAGTAAGTGCTGTTACCTCTGTGCCGTTATCATCCGCGCTCGTAAACCAACCGTCGAAAGTATAGCCTCTCTTTTCCGCATCGTTGAGATCAACCGTGCCGTTTGTAACCGTATACTTCGTCGGATTTGCCGGAGTTACCGTGCCGTCGTAAGTATAATAGGTGATCGTGTAGTTAATGATCTCCCAATGCGCGACAAGTTCGATATCTTCCGTTACGGTATTTTCGGCAAAGACCCATTCGATGTGTGTCGTAGAATCTACGCACCACTTTTTGAATTCATAACCGGCTCTGGTGGGATTGGAAGGCTTAGTAACCTTATCGCCGTAATTTACTGTAAATGGCGAGCCTGTTACAGCCGAACCGCCGTTACTGTTGAACGTAACGGTAAACGTGAGCACCGTCCATTTTGCGGTAAGGTTGTAGTTTTTGGGATCGGTCAAGTCTACGCTTTCTACCTGGGTAGACGGGTCGTTTATGTTGGTGAACCAGCCCGCAAACATATATCCGTCGCGCGTAGGCGTAGCAAGCGTTACGCTGTCGCTCTCAACGGTATACTCTTGCTTATTGTCGGTCACACCCGACAAAGTACCGTTATTCGGATTGTACGTAATAGTATACGTATTCAAAGTCCACGTTGCAAAGAGGCTTGTCGCTCCCGTAATAGGAGTAGTAAAGTCGAAGGCAGCGCCCGCTTTTTGCCATCCTCCAAACGTGTAACCGATCTTCTCGGGAGTGTAGCTCGTAGCGGTCTCCCCGTCTTCAACGCCCTGTGTAGACAAAACAGAGTTATCGGTATCGTAGAACGTAACGGTGTAAACATTCTTTGCCGACCACTTTGCTACAAGCGTAACGTTACCCGTTACTGCCGCACCGAAGTTAAATGCCGCGCCTGTCTCGCTGCCAATCACCCAGCCGACAAAGGTATGTCCCGCCTTAGTAGGCGTGACGGTAGGCGCCGTAGCTTTGTTAGGATACGTTACGTTTTGCGCAGGGAACGCCGAATCAGGTTCATCCGCGCCATTTTTATCGAACGTAACGGTATAGACATTAGCCGTCCAAGTAGGTTTAAGCGTGTAATCGCGCTCTACGAGCGTGTTGTCGAAGTCAAACTCGTCGTTGCTTAACAATACCCATTTATCGAAAGTGTAGTGATCTCTCGTAGGCTTGTCGCTGGGCTCGGCGATAGCCGTACTGAACGTATTAACGGTAACAGTCTTGAACGTAGTTCCGTCTTGATTTTGGAACGTGACAGTAAGCGGAGCTACATTGATATCAAACGTGTAGGTCTTGGTGACCTCGCCCTCCGTATAGCTTACGGTTACGGGCGTGGTGTTTGCCGTGTTCATATCGGCGCTGAGCGTGTAATCGACCACGACGTTAGTATCACCGTTGTTGTAATGCGCAGTAACTGTTATGCCCGTTTTAGTGAGAGTTTGACCGATTGTATAACTCGGCATAGTTGCACCGAGCGTAACCGTGATACTTTCAAGCACGACGGCTTTAACTTCTATAGGGTAATAAGCGGTTTGACCATTGAACGTTACGGTTACTTGCTTATTGCCTGCACTCGTCAAATCGGCTTCAATGGCACAGTTGCTGAGGGCCACGCTCTGCGTTATTTCGTTGTTATTGTTAAATACCGCTGTAACTGCGAGGTTAGTCTTATCTAGCGTATCGCCTACAAAATAGGAATTCTTTACATTCGTAGTGGTTAACGTTATGCCCGTAAGCTTGTTTTTGACGGTGACGGGGAAAGTCGCTTTTAATCCGTCGGTCGTTGTTATCTCGATATCAATGGTCTCGCTACCGTTAAGCTTATCGGCAACGTCTACAAAAGTAGGCAACGCTTCCGCAGTACAATCTATTACGGGCACAATTTCCGTCTTGCCGCTGTTATAGTAGCGAACAACTTTTATACCCGTCAAAACGATTGTATCGCCTACATAATAATTGGTCTTGCTCGGATTCGTTTCAATTTCGATACGTTCCGCTACTACCTCGGTCGCATTATATTCATACTCGACCACTGCATTACCGACAAGGAGCTTAACGGTGTTCGTGCCGCTTTCGGCAGCGTCGGTGGTTACAACCGTATACTCGGCGTTTTTGCCGTCAACCTGCACGGTAAACTGATTGGTAGGGACAGAACCTACAAAAATGTTTGCATTCGTTTTCTTAGTTACCACTATATTCTTATACGGCGTAATAGTCAAATATTTATTAGTCGCGCCGTTTTCGAATACAATGTTATAATAGCCATCGCTTATATTACTAAGAACAATATTCGGGCCCGTGGTGGAAAGCTCAAACGCCTCGTTCGCGGCATATGCTCCGCCGTACCAACCGTTATTGCCCGCGCCGCCAATGTATACTTTGAAATCGTCGTACTTTTTAAGATATACCTTGGTGAAGTAATATTTTTTGTCAGTCGAATTGTAGTGCGTAGTTATAAGGCTGCTGTCGCTTGACCACGCTCTGCACGTTAAAAAGTCGCCCGAGAAAGTACCGCGCAAATAAATCACGCCCTTCTCGTCTTTTGTTTCTACAATAGTATTGTTATTGTTAGAGGGATCACGCAATGCAATATAGCCGTCGAGAGTGAAAGTCGCGTAATTACCTTCTGCGTTCGTGCCGAAGGCGATCGTCCAAGTTGCGCCCGTAGGAGCGCCCGTAAGCGTTTTGACTTTTATTCTGCCTTTGTTGTCCGCTTCGATCGCCATGATAGCGGGACGAACTTCCGCGTTGCCCGCGATGTACGTGTTGTAATCGGCTATAACGGTATCGGTCTCGTCGATCGCAGCGTTCTGATAGCTGACAAACTCGAAATAGTCGCCCTCGGTGAGTGTGATATTCGTTATTCTGTAATTAGTTCCGGTCTGCGTTACTTTGAACTTAGCTTTATCCCTTGCGGAACCTTCGGTGAACAAATCGCCGTCGAACACGGAGCCGACAAGGTAGATGCCGTCGCCCGCCGCTTCGCCGAACTGGGCGTAGAGCGTCAAATTACCGCTTACGGTATCCTCGTCGAAATCCCACAAATCGGTGCAGCCCTGATCGCTGTACCAGTCAAGGAATACGTGACCTTCAAACGTGGGATCCGCGGGCTTTTGCACTTTACCGCCGAATGCGATATTCTGCGACGCGACCGCACTGCCGCCGTTAGATACGAAAGTTACCGTGTACATATTGGAGTATTCGGCAACCACGGTGATGGTGGCACCATCCGTCGCAATCAGGATATCCGAAGTTATCGCGGTGACCACAGTAGTACCGAGCTTCCACCCGACAAAATAGTAGCCGTTAGCCTTAGATGCAGCTTTAACAGTGGGTTTACCGAGCTTTTTGCCGCCTGCGGGGAGCGTGCTCAATTTAAGCGTTTCGCTTGTCATCGCTTCGCCGCGCGTGCCTACGTCATAAACGAGAGTATAAGATTTTTCCGACACGTTTACGGTAAAGTCAACGGTCTTGGTTAGTTCGTTCGAGGTATAAGATACCGTTATCGTCTTTATGCCAACAGTCGTGCTGTCGAAGCCCGAAACCATGGCGGAAGTTACCGATATCGCTTTGTTTGTATTGTCGGAGAAGTACGCCTTAACCGAGATACCCGTTAAGTCGAGATCCTCGCCCAAGAGATAGTTGGTCTTATCAGGTCTTTTTACAAGTTCTATTCTGGTAAGCGTTTTTACGGGCGTTACCGTAACTTCGAAATCAGCGGTCTTGGTTACTCCGTCCTCGGTATAGGTTACGGTCAACGTTTGCTTGCCAGCCGCAGTCTTGTCGTAGCCCGAAACCATATCGAGCGTTACGTTGATAACTCTATCGGTATTGTTATCGTAAACCGCGGTAACGACGAGACCCGTCAAATCGAGATCCTCGCCTACCATGTATTCGGTAACGGTCGGGTTTTGGGTTATTTCAATACTCGAAAGCGCTCTGTCCGACGTGACGGTAATGTCGAATGTTGCGGTCTTGCCCTCGTACGTTACGGTTACCGTTTGCACGCCGGACTTATTCATATCGAAGCCGCTGAGCATAGACGAAGATACGGGCACCGTCGCGCTCGTATTGTCGCTGTAATTGGCGGTAACGATAAGCCCCGTTATATCGAGCTCGTCGCCCACCGTGTAAGCGGTTTTGGTCGGATTGCTCGTTACGATTATGCCCGAAAGCGTTTTTTCCTGCGAGCCCGAACCCGTCCACTGCGCGTACAAGCGCACGTCCGCTGTGATCACCGTGGAGAAGCTCCACGAGGTATTGATAGCCTTATCGGTCGACCAACCGTCAAAGACATACCCCCCCCCGCGAGTGGGGTCGGCGGGTTTGGGCACCGTTTTACCCTCGTCCACCGTTTCGGTCTTGTACACGCCGCTGTTGGGCGCGCCGTCGTAGTTGTAGTCGAAGGTTACCGTATAGGTAACCGGCGTATCTTGATCCGGTAGGTCGCGTTTGCCACACGCCACGAGCGCGCTCGCAAACAACGACACGCAAAATACTGCGACTATTGCGATAATGCGTTTTGCTTTCACAATCATTCCCCCGATCGTGCAACTCTGCACGTATCATTTATATATAGTATATGATACACCTATTTGTTTGTATTGTCAATACATATAATTAATTTATTTTCCGTTTTTCATACTTCTTTTTGGAAAGAAGCGAGCAAGAAAACCTTGCGTTTAATCAACGAGGGCAAAAACGTAACGGCTTGACAGCGCGAAAAACGCGGTGTATAATACAAGCACGTGGAGGACACTATGAAGCTTATTCCCTACGATACAGACCTTAGCGGCATGGACTGTCACCTGCACAGTCGGTTCTCGCCCGACGCCAACGGTTGCGGCGCGGACGAGCCGCAGCGCATAGTAGACGCCGTGCGCGAACGGGGCTTACGCGGGTTTATCGTCACCGACCATATCGACGTCGGGCATTGGCTTGACTACCCGCCTATCGACTTCGATAAATACTTCTCGGCGTGGGAAAAGGTCAAAAAAGCCAATCCCGATCTTACTATTTATATAGGCTTGGAAGTCGGGTTCGAAGCGCATACCGCCGAGCAGTCGTACGCGATAATCAACGATCTGCCGTTCGAGTATATTATAAACAGCGTGCACTATTGGCACCCCAACGAGCAGTTCAGAAACGGCAAACACAACACATTCGCGGCGTACCTCGAATGCGTAAAAGCTTCGCTAGACGCGCCGTACGAGTTCTCGACGATAGGACATCTCGGCTTCCCCGAGCGTTACGCGCCGAGCAAGGACTACGTGATGGACTACCAAACCTTTAAGCCGTTTATGGACGAGATTATCGACAAGGCAATTGCCCGCAAAGTGCGGTTCGAGGAGAACACCAACGCCGGCGGCGAAATGCGCTTGCCACGCGCCGACTTCCTAAAAGCGTACAAGCAAAAGGGCGGGATCAAACCCATGCTCGGCTCAGACGCGCACGTGTCGGCGACGATCGGTCAGCATTTCGCCGAAGCGCAAAAGTTCTTAGACGAAATATTCGATTAAATTAAAATAAAAACGGTTGAGTTTTTTCAACCGTTTTTTACTGTGTATTATCTTTATTTTGCTCGTCTTGTTTTTCGATTATCTCGTAACCGAAAACGTCGTCGTATTTTTTGGTTTGGGTATCGGGCGCGGGCTGTTCGGGTTTTTTATTATCCGCTTCCCTGCGCGTGACGGGCGCGGGGATTTTTTTAAGCACGGTCGCCGCAGTAACACAAAAAATGAAATCGAGCGGAACGAGCACGACGGTCGCTATCACCGCGAGCACGGCATAACCGCCTACTCTGTTCGCCCACTCGGCGATATTTATATCGATACCGACGGTAGCCACGTTGACGACGATTGCGTACAGCGCACCGAACGTTGCGTTAAAATACGCTATCGTTATCAACGCACGGATGATCGCCGTTTTGGGTTTGCGGTAATCGAACTTGTGCAAGAACACGGTCACTATTCCGTACGGCGCGAACATTATAACGAATGTCAGCCACTTGACCGACAGCCCCGTCATTAGGAACATAAGCCCAATCGAAGCGAGTGCGCACAGCACGCCGTACGCCACGCTTCCGCGTTTGCACGCCAAAAATATGCAAAATGCCGCTAAGTATAACGGCATAAAGCTGAGCGGCAAATATGCCGTGAGCGTACACATGATGACGGCGAGCGCAGTACATACCGCAGCGGTCGTCAGTTTTTTGGTGGCAACGCGCATTAAAACCTCGAATTAATTGACAAACAAAACTTACTCTCGGCGGCTCAATCGCGCGTCAGGCGGGCAACAGGCGACAAGCCGCCGACGGGAGTGTAGACCCACCTACATGACCAAGGCGGTTTGCCGCACGTAGTCCGCATCACGCGATGAGTGTGCCGCCGAGTTAGCAACACCGCATTGCGTTACAAAGACAGTCGGTAAGGCAGTACGCGCAGCAACACGACGACAAGCAGTTGGACATATCCTGCTGCTGTTGGGTCGGTTGCCCGCCGTCGTTATACGGCTGCCCGTTATAGCCGCCCGCGTTGGCGTTCGTGTTGTTTACGGGCGGGGGCGTGCCGTTCATGGACAGATTGAGCTTGTCGAGACTCTCGCGGTACTTGCGGTTTTCGGGTTCGTCGCGGATCGCCATTTCGAGCTGGGTCTTGGCTTCGGTCAGCCACTCGCGCTTATAGAAAACGATAGCCTGCATATAGTGCCATTCGCCTTTCCTGTCCTGAATACTATCGAGGATATCCTGCGCCTCATTGTACTTGCCGTCGCGGATAAGCATATCGATCTTGCTGTAATCGCCGTCGAACGACGAAGTCTTGCTGTCGCGCTCGATATTCGCGTTGATAACGACCCAAGCTTCTTCGAGTTCTTGAAGCTTGCGCGCGCCCTCGTTGCCTTCCTCGCCCGACTTGAAGCGTTGCTCGCTGTACTTGGCGTGAAGCTCGTCGTATTTTGCTTTTAAGGTTTTGGGGTCGGTGTTCCTGTCCAAACCCAATACCGCATAGGGGTCTTTCATTATAACTCCTTATAGGATAAATTTTATTAGTGCCCTCATCCCCCGCTTACGCGGTCCCCCTTCCCCATTTGGGGAAGGTTTGAATTAAGGTATTTTTAATAGGATTATATTCTCGGGTTTTTAAGCTTTTTGGTCGAGCCGAGAAGTTCGTTTGTCTTGCCACGCATCCCCTTGGTAACAACGTTGTCGAGGAGCGTATAGCTTTGCGTGAGCCGAAGCCCTCGAAAACAGCTTTCGGCGCGCGAGCATACGGTGAAAAGACAAAACTCTAATTCGGCTTTATGCTGTTCGATGAATTTTGCTCTGCCGTCGAAGCCGCCGAACGCCGCAAGAAAGGGGTTGTACCGCTTTTTCTTGAAGTCGTCCTGAATATCGTCGAGCGCGTCGACGAGGTAGACGAACTTACCTATATTATAGCACAATCCTTTGAGATTGTCATCGGTTTGAGCGCCTAAAATAACAACGGGCAGGTCGCGCATGAGCGACGCAAAGGGATCTGCGGCGCGGTCGAGGCTCTGCACCCCTGTCTTTTCGACTTTTTGCTGTTCGGCGTCGAACGCTTTTATGCGCTCCCACACCTCGGGGCAAGCCGCTTTCGCTTTTCTGAACGGGCGTTTGAGCGCCTTTCGAAGTATTCGGTACTTTGCGCCGTCGCCGTCCTTTACGCCGTCGTCCGCCTTTTGGTAGCACAGCATGATATTGGTTGCGGCGAGCTTAGATAGCAATGCGTTATGCTGTAATATCGCTTTCTTGTGGGGGTTGAGCACGCACGGGCGTTCCTCTATCACTACGTCGGCTTGTGCATAATCATGCATGAGCGCCGACAGAAACGCGAAGTCGTAGTTAGTGGTGAACCGCGGAAGCTGACCGTATGCCCTGCCCGTTTCGCAGCACATACCGCAATAGAACGATCGGTACAGCACGAAGTCGCTCGCGCGCAAAGTATTCTTATCGGGAACGATATAGCCGTACATTAAATTCTTACGAACCCTATCTTTTTATATACTTTTTCGAGCGTTCTGTGCGCAATGCGTGCCGCCTGCTCCGCGCCCGACTTCATGATGTCGGCGAGCGCCTTATCGTCGCGGCGAAGCTCGTCGTACTTTTCGCGAATGGGGCGAAGCTTTTCTACCGCCGCCTCGCCTACGCGCAGCTTGAAGTTGGCGTAGTCGCTGTTCTCGAACTCCTTTTGCGCCTGCGCGACCGTCATATTATTAAGCGACGCGTAAATGGTCAACAGGTTGGTTATGCCCGGCTTGTCGGGCGAAGCGTACACCTTTGCGTCGCAATCGGTCACCGCGCGCTTGAACTTACGCATGATGTCCTCGGGATTGTCGAGCACGAACACAGAGCCGTCGCCCGCGCCCTCGCTCTTGCCCATTTTCGCCGTGGGGTCGGCAAGCGAGTATATGCGCGCGCCTTCCTTGGGAGTCTTGCCCTCGGGAACGACGAAGGTCGGGCTGTAACGGTTATTGAAGCGATTGGCGATCGTGCGGCACAGCTCTACGTGCTGCATTTGGTCGTCGCCGACGGGGACTATATCCGCTTGGTACAGGAGTATGTCCGCCGCCATGAGTACGGGATAATCGAAAAGTCCCACATTGATATTGTCGGGGGCTTTCTTGCTCTTGTCCTTGAACTGGGTCATGCGGCTCGCTTCGCCGTACATGGTGTAGTTATTGAGAAGCCAGCCGAGCTCGGCGTGCGCCGTAACGTGCGACTGCAAGAACAGTATATTCTTTTGCGGGTCGACGCCCATTGCGATAAGAAGCGCGAACAGGCGTTTGGTGTTTTCGCGCAGCTCTTTGGGCTCAATAGCGACCGTTATAGCGTGCAAGTCCGCAACGGCGAACAAGCAGTCGTACTCGTCGCTCATTCTGCCCCAGTACTGCATTGCGCCCAGGTAGTTGCCGAGCGTGGGGTTGCCCGTAGGCTTGATCGCCGAGAACACGCGTTTTTTATTTTGTTGTTGCTCTTGATTATCCATAATAAACTATTAGCTATCTTTAATTATTAATTTTTAATTGTAAATATTCGATTATCTTATCGGGCTCGATCACTTCCGTAAACCTTACGGGAGCGGTGAACGCATCTGCAAGCGACTGCGGAATATCCATTGCCGATAATTCTTCGAGCTGTTTGAACGTATCGAGCGTGGGCTTTTCTTCCGCTCTTTCGCCGAGCGCGCGGAGCACTGCGGGAGCGGTTTTATACGGGTTTACCGTAGCCGCGATCACCGTCGGGCGAACATATTCACGCTTTGTCGCAACCACACAGCCTATTGCCGTGTACGTGTCGACAACGTAGCCGTACTCGTCGAACGTATCGAAAATCGCGTCGTCCGTTTCATCGTCGTCGGCGAAGTCGCAAGCGAATATGGCGTGAATTTTATCGATCTCGTCCTGCGTGATCGAGTATCTGCCGCTCGCTTCGAGTGACGCCATGCGCTCTTTTATAAGCCCGTCGTCGCCGCAGAGATCGAACAGCAGCCGCTCTATGTCGCTCGCAATAAGCACGTCGAGTGCGGGACTGTCCGTCTTGAATAATTGACGGTTGATATCGTACTCGCCCGTATCCATAAACTCGCAGAGAACTTTGTTCTCGTTCGTGGCGCACACCAAGCGGTTTATCGGCACGCCCATCTTTTTGGCGTAGTATCCGGCAAGAGCATTGCCGAAATTACCGGTGGGCACGACGAAGTCTATCTCGTCGCCGACGTTTATTTCGCCGCTGTCGACAAGATCTGCGTACGCCGAAAAATAGTATGCGATTTGCGGCACGACCGAACCGAAGTTGATCGAGTCGACGGGAGTTACCTTAATATTATCGGCGGCGAGCTTAGTTCTTAAACTTTCGTCGCTTATCGCCGCGCGTACCGCGGCTTTCATTTTGTCAAGATCGGCGTTTACGCCCACAGCGCACACGTTGTCGCCCGACTGCGTTTGAAGTTCGAACCTTTGCATTTCGCTGACGCCGTCCGCAGAATAGAACGCGCAAGCTTGCGCGCCATCCGTATCCTTAAAGCTTTCGAGCGCGGCTTTACACGTATCGCCGTCCGCCGCAACAAGCGCGAGCGTTTTACTGTCCTCGCCCTTAGCCTTTTTTGCGCGGGCGATCAATAGCGGGAGCGCGCACAGCGAAATATCCTTGCTCGCGTGCGACTTGCCATGCCACAGTTCGAGCATGAACATATTGTCGTCCAGCTTGACTACGGGCGCGGGATCGTCCTCGAAGTCTTTATACGCCGCAGCGGAAACGCCCGACGTATCGAACTCGAAGAACGCCGACAACAGCTTATCGCAGCGCTTGACAAAATCAAGCCCGCAGAAGTCCTTTACTTCGAGCTTGGGCAGACTCACGGGAACAAACAGTCCGCCGTCCGCCGATATGCCGTCGAGTATCGCCGTCGCACCGTCTACGCACACACTCTTGTCGCGCGTGGACGTGTACTTAATATCAGTCATTTACCTGATTGTACTTGTTCATGTAATTGGGCAGCTTGTCAGACGAAACGGTGACCATGAAGTCGGTGTCCGTGAGCTTTTCCATGGTGTCGAAAATGGGTTTGAGCGCTTCGGGCTCAACCGCCAAAAGTCTGCTCAATCCGTCAATGAACACGTACTGAATATCGAAGTTGGTAGCAGCCATGCCTTTAAGGAAGCCGCTGAGCTCGTATGTATTGCGTACGCCGTATTCGGCAACGTTGATAAACTTTACGTTGGGCGCAATGCCGAGCGAGCTGTTGTTATCGGTGATAAAAATGATCTGACCGCTCGCCTTTTCGACGACCGCGTTCGCCGCGTCGGTGATACGCTTGGTTTTGCCACTGCCTTTTACGCCGTAGATAACGGAAATCATAGTTAGTTACTCCTTGCTATAAGTATTTATTGTATAACGGTTAGACCGTTGATTACCGAAGTTTAATTATTAAATAAGCTGCGATACGAAACTCGTTATCGCGTCCAGTCCGCGCTCTATGTCTTTTTCGGACGCGGCGTAGGAAAGCCGTATATACTCGGGTGCGCCGAAGCCCTCGCAAGGAATGACCGCGACCTGCACCTGCTCCAAAAGTATGGACGCAAAGTCGTACGCCGAGCGGATACGCTGCCCCTCTATGCTCTTGCCGATATATTTCTTTATCGATGCCATAACGTAGAACGCGCCCTTCGGCTCGATATAATCCAAACCGATGCGTTTGAGCCTGAGCATCATGAGCGCGCGGCGCGCGTCGAACGTGGCGCGCATATCTTCCAGGAACGCGTCGCCGTGATACTTGTCGGCAAGCGCGACCTGCGAAGCGTACTGTGCGATCGTGTTCGGGTTGGACGTGCTGTGGCTCTGCATACTCGTCATGGCGGAAGCGATCTGCTCGTTAGCCGCGGCATAGCCTATGCGCCAGCCCGTCATGGAATAGGTCTTGGACATACCGTTAATGACGATAGTGCGTTCTTTTAATATGTCGGAGTACGTAGCGATCGAGTGGTGACGGCGCTCGTAAGTGAGCTTTTCGTAGATCTCGTCTGACACAACAAAAATCTCGTGCTTCTCTATCGCCGCGCCGAGCGCGTTGAGCTCGCTGCGCGTGTACACCGCACCCGTCGGGTTGTTGGGGTTGTTAAGAATGAACGCCTTGGTCTTGTCGGTGATCGCCGCTTCGAGCTCGGCGGCGGTTATCTTAAAGCTGTTCTCCGCCTTGGTCTCGACAAACACGGGAACGCCGCCCGCCATTTTTACGAGCTCGGGATAGCTCAGCCAGTACGGCGAAGGAATGATGACCTCGTCGCCGGGATTGAGTATCGCCATGAACGCGTTAAAAAGCGAATGCTTAGCGCCGTTACTTACGACAATATTACTTAGCGCGTAATCAAGCGCGTTGTCGTTCTTTAACTTATTGCAGATCGCGGCGCGAAGCTCGACAGTACCCGCCGCGGGCGTGTATTTTGTCATGCCCTTTTTAAGCGCTTCCTCACCTGCCGCGATAATGTAATCGGGAGTATTGAAGTCGGGCTCGCCCGCCGCGAACGACACGACGCGCATTCCGTCCGCTTTCATCTTTTTTGCGCGCGCCGTTATTTCGAGAGTAAGCGACGGCGAAATCAATTTAGCACGATTGGCTATTTCCACGAATGTTTCTCCTTAGGAGTTTGATTGAATATATTATACACTACGCAAGAGCAAAATGCAAGCGATAAAGAAAATTCGTAATTCGCAATTTTTAATTAAACTCAACCGCGAATTACGAACTTTTGATCACTCTCTCTCCCACTTCTCGAACTTTCTTACCGTTGCCGCGTCGACGGACGGTCTTACGTGATTAAGTGCGTCGAGCATATCCTGCATTGTCAGCGAGCTTATCCCGCCGCCCGCGAGCGAACGCCTAAGCGGAAAATCGGTAGCCCTGTCTATAAGCTCGGTCATGTCCGCGCCCGAGAACCCGTCGGTGCGCGCCACAAGCCCGTCTATATCTATACTGCCGTCGGTGCGGAGCTTATTCAGCTTGGAAGAAAGCATTGCGCGCCGCGCCACAGGCTCGGGCAGAGGTATGTACACCTTTTGGCTAAACCGCCCGGGGCGCATAGCCGCGTCGTCGACCGCCCAAGGATTGTTGGTCGCGCCGAGGATCATCAGCCCCGAGCCCTTGCTCGAAAATCCGTCTATCTGTTGAAGAAGCTCGTTGACGCGCCTATCGTTATGCACGTCCGTGCCGCGCTTAAAGAACAGCGAGTCGAGCTCGTCGAAGAATATTATCGCGCGGTCTTGCTTTCGCGCAGTTTCGAATAGCGCGGCGATATTCTTTTCTGACTCACCCACCCACTTGCTTACTATATCAGAGCACTTGACAGCGTAGAACGCCGCGCCGGCCTCATGCGCCGCCGCCTTGGCGAGCATGGTCTTGCCCGTTCCCGGCGGGCCGTACAAAAGCACGCCGCCGCCCGACTTTTTACCGAGCGCCGCGTACACGTCGCCGTGTTCGAGCGGATAGATCATTTTTATGCGTATAGCTTCCTTAGCGGCTTCGAGCCCCTTTACGTCCTCGAACGTAACGTCGGGTATGCCCGCCGCCTCGAACTTAGCGCCTTCGTCGTCGTCCGCCCCGTTAGCTCCGCCGCCCACGGGCCGCGAAGGCGCAGCCTTTCTCGGCGCGGACTGTGGAAGGGAGTCGGCGATAGCTATTATGCGCTTGGCGCGCTCGATACGCGCGGCTTTAAGATTTTCGCCCGACTGCTTGGCAAGCTCGGTCATAATGCCCGCCGCGCGGTAGTATTCGCTCTTGGCTTTGTTATACTGCCCCGCGCTCTGCGCCGACTGCGCCGACGAGTACAGCATATCGAACTGCCGCAAAAGAGTATCTTCGGTCATGGCTTAGCCCTCAATAGGGTCGGTACGTTTAGCGCTATCCGCCGCAAAGTCCGAATCGAACGTGCTTTCGCTGTCGAGCTGTTCCTGCATTTCGAACATGGCGAGAAGCTCGTCATCCGAGCTCGAAGTCGCATAGATAGGGCTTTGATCGTTGTCCGCGGCTTGCTCGTACGCGCCGAAAAGCTCGTCCGCGCTCGTAAGCGCATCCTCGGCGGCGGTGCGGTTTTGCACCGAGCTTTGAAGGAACGCGGCGAGCGCTTTCTGGTCGCTCAAAAGCTTGTTAAGCGGAAGCTTGGTCGTGTTCTCGATAAACTGATTATCGTCGATAGCCGCTTTAAGCTTTTCGAGAAGCTTGACGTTATAAATGAGAAACGCCGCGCGCTTGGTGTCGCGCTTGATCTCTTCTTGAAGCGTGTTGATCTTTTTGGCGCACAAAAGCTTGATGTCGCGGTTCTTTTCCTTGCGCCCGCGCTCCATGAGCTTTTCGACCTCGGCGGACTTTGCGAGTATGCCGTTTTCGAGGTCTTCCTGCTGCTTCGTTTGCTCTATGATCGCGTTGACTACGTCCTCGCGTTTGAGCTTTTTAAACTTATTTCTACCGAACATGATAGCTCCTTATTGTTAATACGCGTTTCTTTCCGTGATCGCAATATTGAGGTCTTTTATAATGTCCTCGGCTTGCAACAGTCCGCGGTCGTTGCTCTTGCTGAGCGCGATTTTGAGATCGCCAGCGAGCGCGTTGATTTTCTTATCGACCTGCGTCGCGCCCGCCTTGGCGGTGGGGGTCATGAACTTGACCGCGTTATACGCGCGCTCTACGCTATCTTGAAGCTCGCCCGTAGCAAGCTCCTTACAAACGGCAAGCAGCCGCGCGTTGTTTTCAACGAGTTCGCGGCTTTCCTGCAACAACTTCTTTTTATCGGGTTTGGAAAAACAAAAGCCCATAGCTTTACTCCTTTATCCTATTTTACCTTTTTGCCGCATTGCGAGCAAAACTTAGCGTTAGCATCCAGCTTCGCGCCGCACTCGCAAACGCGCTCGACGAGCGACGCGCCGCACTCGGCGCAGAATTTGGCGGTAAGACTGACCGCGCTCCCGCACGACGGGCAAACCTTTTGCGCGTGTTTGAGCTCGTCGCGCTTGCGCTCGATTGCCATGATATCGGCGTCCGAAATGATTGCGCTCGCCACCGTGAACGAGCAAAGTTCGAGTCCGTACTCGCTCGCAAAGATCTCGGCAAGCTTAGCTTTGAGCTTTTCGGATATTACCACCTTCTTCTCGGTGAACTCGGTGTAGCTTATATTAGCCGTGCGCATGACCTCGGCTACTATCGGCTCGACTATACTCATGAGCCTTGATAGCAAACGCTTTTTAAGCTTATCCACGCTGTACTCGGTGTCCGCGCCGACAAGCTCCAAGTAGAACTGCTTGGGCGTTTTGACTCTGAATTCGAGCTCGCCGTTTATGCCGATCGAAACCGGTACGCCCGTTTGCGGATCGCGCGTCTTAATAGGCGTAGCCGTGCCCCAGAGCATGGGAAGCTTCGCCGTCTTGCTTATGAACACGAACTCGACCGTCGCAACGTCGCTGTCCTTCTTTTGCCTGAACACGCCGTTCTCGGTATCGAAGATATTATGCCGCCCCGCGCCGAGCGCCTCCGACACGACGCCGTCCTTTATCAAAAGCACGGTATGCGTTTCGGGCACTACCACCTGCGCTTTCGCGTGAAGTCCGTCCGCGCACTCGCGCACGAACAGCTCGGCATTATTGCCTGTGAACTTGACTAATTCCGCCATAGTTTACACCTCTCAAAAATCGTTAAGATTGTCGTTTGTATTTTTTTATGCTAAGCGAAGAAATAATAATCGAAGCAAAGGTCACTGCTATTATCGCGGAGAACTGATTGACCATCATATCCCCGAGCACTCGCACGCACCCGACGATTACCAGTACGACTAAGCTTATGCCCAAATTGATACCTGCAAGCATTGCACCGCTCTTATTGATAGGCAGTTTTTTATCGAGCCGTATGGCGTCGCTCACGATACGAAGCACCGCACTTATTATCAGCATCGCGCCGCACTCGTCTTCCTCTATCGCTATATAGGCGATCAGTGCGAACACCATGAACAAATACGACAAAAACGCAAACGCCGTTGCAATCGTATTCTTTTTACTCGATTTGTGCTCAACCTTTTCCTGCTTGACCTTGTCGTGCGCCGCGGCGACCTCGTCTATCTTGTTCTTTACCGTATTCTTCGCCGAGCGGTTTTTTTCAAGCCGCTTTAACAGCACGTCGTATTCGTCTTTTTGCTCGTCGGTCGCGCACGCATACGCGAGCATGAAATACTCGTTGGTCGAAATGTCTATCGTCGAAAGCTTAATGCTCGTTTCGGTCATGTTCAGGGCTTTGAGCATTTTGCGGAAGTACAGCATTGACGAATATTGATTGTACACGTCGATTGGAAGAATATTCTTGTTATCGACGAGATAGTCGCTTAGCTTGCTGTCGTTCTCGCTCTTTTTGCTGCGCTCGCGCAGGAACATTTGCGCGTTGCGCGACACCGTTTCGCGCGCCTTGTCGTACTCTCGCGACTGCGCAGGCGAAGCGTATTTTACCGCTTTTTTATACTCGGTCTCGCGTGTGATATCCTCAACGCACACTAGCGGGGTCTGCTCGTACTTAGCCCAAAGGCTCAACCAATAGAAACGGCTCGCCACGTCGGGGAACTTGCCGAAGATAACGGAGTTCTCGTCGGAGAATACTTCCGCGCACTCGTCGAGCCAAGTGCTCACCCCCGCCCAATCCTCGTCGTTATAGCAGTGCTCGGCTTGGTCGAGCTTTTCCACGACGGACTTGACAGTGCGGGTTTGGTAATCGGTGACCGCCTGAGTGAGCCTGCGCTCGACGCTCGGCTCATCGTCGGAAAACCGCATTGCGTTCTTATAGTACCTGTGCGACATGAAGTCCGAGCCGGAAGCTATAAGCTGTTCGTCGCTCGTCACGCGGTAGTCGCAAAGCATGAGTAGCCACCACGCCTGCGCGCATTCGGGATCTATATCCAGCACCTCGTCGCAAATGTCCTGCGTGCGGTCGAAATTCTGTGACTGCAATTCTATCTCGGCGCGGCGAAGCTTGGAGCGGAGCGAAACGGCGGACGGCGCACCCGTAGCGCCCGCACCGCCCGTCACTATGCGTTCCAAGCGGTCGAGCCGTTCCTGTTCTTTCTTGCGGCGGTTCTCGGCGTCTATGCGCTCGCGCTCGCGCATGGCGAGCCGCTTTTCTTCGAGCTCGGCTTTTTCGCGCTCGTCTCTGGCGAGTATGCCGCGAATGTCTATAACGAGCTGTTCAAGATGCGCATACGGATCGTCGCTCCCGTCCAGCCACTGAACGTCGCGGAGCGCGCGTTCGAACGCGCCGTCGTACGGCGTGTCGTCTATGCGGAAGCTGTACAGCGCCTTGTTGGCAAGCACCGCCGCTTTAAGCTCCGTTTCGCAGTCCTCCGAATATATAGACTTGAACGAAGAAACGAGCAAGAATACGCGGCAGTTCTCCACACCCTTTAAAATGTCGCGCTCGTAGTTTTGCGAGCCGGCGAGGATATTGCGCGGCGCGATCCAGCACCTAAGCCCGCGTTCTTCGAGCCGACTGCATATAGCGTCGGCTATGTCCTGATCGGGCTCGGCGGTGCGGTGGCAAATAAACACGTCGCGATCGGTGACTTTGGCGTACCGAAGTTTTTGAATATGTAATTTGATATTGCGATCGAGTATGGGATTGAACTTTTCGTAAGTGTCGGGATATGCGCGCTTGATAAACGCTTTTACGTCGTCGAGGTATTTCGGTTCGACGGTGGCGACGACCGAGCCCGCCACCTCTTTGCGCTCGTCGGGCGTAACGCCGCTAAGCGAGGCGTTTTTCAAAAAGTCGACGAACGCCGCGTCGCTCGACGAGTACCTATCGGCAAGCGCCGAGTAGTACAGCGCGCAAAAGTCGTCGGGAAGCACCGAAAGAATTTTCTGTGCGAAAAGCTTAACGCCGCTGTAATCGCGCGCCTTGTTGCTATCCTGTTGGAGTTTGAGCTGTTTTGCGAGGTACTCGCGCCAGGCGCGAACGTCCTGCGTGTGGTCGAGAACGACGCGCGAAAACGCCTCGGCTTTCTTTACGCTAAACGTACTGCCGCAGGCTTCGCACTTGCAAAACTCGCCCGTGCCATCGGGTATGATCGCGGTACTACCGCAGTTTGTGCAACGAACTTGATCCAAACGAACTAAACCCACTATTTTTCTACATTATATATTATAACGGACGATTATTAATATTAAATATGATAATTATTAGAATTTGATTAAAAACTTACTTCTTTTCAAAGAAGTAAGCAAGAAACTTTCAGTGTCGGGTATGTGCTCGGGTGGTTTATTCACCGCTACACCCGAGTAAATTCTTAACATTTTTAATTACTTTACGCCATTCTCTCCCGCCTTAACAAAGAAGCAAGAAAACTTTAAGTTTTTCTCTATTTTCTAATCATTCTAAGTCTGAGGGCAATCTGAAATCGCTCCGCGGCGACAGCGACACCGACCCGATCTTGACACCGTCGGGCAGACATGACCGCTTGAACTGGCTCCTGAAAAACCTGGTATAGAACGTGTTGATAGCCTTAGCCTTTTCTTCCGGCTTCTCGTCAGGATAAGCGCAGTCCATAAGGAAAGCAATCTTATCGCGCGAGAACCCGTACCTAAGATAGTAATATATCACGAAATCAAGCAACTCGTACTTACCGAGTATGTCCTCCGTCTTTTGCGCGATCTTTCCGTTTTCGGGCGGCAGAAGCTCGGGCGAGATTTCCGTTTTCAAAATACCCTCTACGGCGGTTTTCAGACTGCCGCCTACCCGCTCGCCTTCCGCTTTGACCAAGCACTTGACGAGCGTTTTGGGCACGCCCGCGTTCACGCCGTACGCCGACATATGATCGCCGTTGTAGGTCGCCCAACCGAGCGCAAGCTCGCTGAGATCGCCCGTGCCGACCACGAGTCCGTTCGTCTTATTTGCAAGATCGAATAAAGTCATAGTGCGCGTGCGCGCCTGCGCATTTTCGTACGTTACGTCGGTCTTATTGTGCGCCAAGTCTTTTAAGTGCGCAGTGACAGTGTTTTTTATATCTATCGTTTTGAGCTCCACGCCGAGCGCATTGCACAGCGCGTGCGCATTATTAAGCGTTTTATCGGTTGTGCCGAAGCACGGCATGGTGACGGCGACTATATTCTTAGCCTCGGTCGCACGCGCACAAACAAGCAACGCCAAGGTCGAATCGAGCCCGCCCGAAACGCCCAAAACGAGCGTTTTGGATTTGGTGCTTTCCATGCGCTTTTTGAGCGCTTGGGTTTGCATATTCAGTATGAGCTCGGAACGCGCCTTCCTGTCCTGCTCGCTCGGTACGAACGGTTCTTTTCCCACTGTGCGAAGCAATGCGTTTTTGTCTTTACGCCCCGTCGTATCTTCGAGCTCGAACTCGACGAACTCGTACTTACGCGACGGCTGTTTAACACCTATTTTGCGTCGTTCCGCGTCGAGCCGCTCGAAGTCGATATCCACCACCGTAACCTCACACTCGAACGGTGCGCTTTCTTTTAAAATACTGCCGTTTTCGGCAATGATATTGTGCGCCGAGAAAACGACGTCGGTCGAGCTTTCGCCGTAGCCCGCATCGGCATAGATATAAGCGCAGTGGAGCTTACCCGATACTCCTCTAACGAGCAATCTGCGGTACTCGGCTTTTCCGACCACCTCGTCGGAAGCCGAAAGATTGGCAATAACGGTCGCGCCCGCACGGCACATATCAACGCTCGGCGAAACGTCCGCCCACATATCCTCGCATATTTCCGCGCCGACGATAAGCTCTGAGTTCTTGCACTTGAACAAAACGTCGCCCATGGGAGCATTGAGACTCGAACACGTAACAACGCCACCCGCATTGGGAGTAAAATACCGCTTTTCATAGAACTCGCCGTAGTCGGGAAGCTCGGTTTTGGGAATCACGCCCAGCACCTTGCCGTTACTCAATGCGATCGCGCAGTTGTAAAGCCTGCCGTTTTCGACAATGGGCGCGCCGACGAACACGAGCATATTCTTAGGCGTTTGCGCCGCAATCGCCTTGACCGCTTCTACCGCTTCGGACAGCAGGTCACGCGTGAAGAACATATCCATTGCGGTATAGCCGGTAACGCACAGCTCGGGGAAAACGACTATCTCACTGCCGTCGCTTTTCGCTTCGGCTATGAGCTTGATTATTTCGCCCGCGTTGTACTTGGGATTGCCTACCTTTATTCGAGGCGTGATTGCCTCGCAACGAACAAAACCGTATTTCATTGTTTACTCCGTTTATTTTTTAGGGTTCAGGGCTCAGGGCTCAGGGTTCGCCCCCTTCGGGGTGTTGTATTAATTCGACCTTAATCAAACCTTCCCCATTTGGGGAAGGTGGCACGGCGCAAGCCGTGACGGATGAGGGCATTATTCCTAATTTTCAAAAACTCCGTCACGCCCGAACAATTCCCTCGCCCTTGCCAAATCTTCCTCGTGAAGATCGTCCGCGGTGCGTTCTATGCGCGCGCGCTTTTTTATGCCCAAGGAGCTTATCACTTCGTTCAATAGCCCGATAGCCTGTTCGTTTTCGAGAAGCAGGAAAGTCTCATCGGGCGTGACGAACCCTATACACTCCTCGCGTTCCTTTACCGTCACCCCACGCGCAAGCAATTGCCGCATACGGATACTTGCCGTATCGCCGCGCTTGCGTAATGCCGTCGCGAGCTTACCGAGAAGTTCGAGCCCCGTCGGCACGATCGCGCTCAAATGTCTAAACTCGCCCTCATCGGCGGGACGTATATTGAGCTTAGCGCTCGGGCGTCCGTTCCCCGGCGCGCGCTGCGGAGGCGGCGCGTAATCGGGTTCGGGCGGCGCGTAGTCGATAGGCGCGTAATCGTCGGGCGGTGGCGGAGGGATATAATCGTAGTCGTCGACAACAGGTGCGACAGGTTTCTTTTCTGCCTTACGTTCGACCTCTTTTGGCGGTTGCGGCGCGGGTGCTTCTTCCGCTTGTTTTTTGACAGCAGTAACCGCCGCGACGGGCTCTTCCTTCGCGGGCGGGGGCGTTTCGGGTTGTTTTTGTGTTACGGTTTGATTATTTTTTTTTTGCTCCGAAGGATTGCCTACGGAGTTATTTTCGAGAGCGGATATGCGCTTTAAAATATCGGCGTCGCGTTTTGCGCCGCATATAAGCGTTACGAGCGACGTTTCAAGGAACACGCGGGGATTGACCGAGTATTTAAGCCCGTTCTCTGCCGCGCCCAGCTCGGTGAGCATACGCGAAATATCGTTCATTTCAAACTTGTCGGCGCAGTCGCAAATTTTATCGAGCGATGCCTTGGATGCGTTGATTATCCCGCCCGCCGCGCTCGCGCGCCCGACCGATTTGGCAACGAGTACGTTGCGCGTAAAATCGATAAGCTGACGGCACACCGCGGGCATCGACTTGCCGTGAGATGCGAACTTATCGAGCTCGGTGAGCGTGCCTTTAAGATCGCCCGCCGCCACGCGCTCGAACAGATCGGCGATCGCCGCGCTCTCGCCCGCGCCCGTGAGCTTCATGACGACGTCCGTCGTAATGACCTCGGCTGCGGAAGAAAGCGTATCGGCAACCGACAGCGCGTCACGCACACTGCCCTCGCCCAGCCGCGCAATTTCCTCGACGGCGTCCTCGGTGTATTTAATACCCTCTTGATCGTAAACCCTGGCTATATGCTTGGCGAGAATATCGGTAGGCACAAGCCTAAAATCGAAACGTATGCACCGCGACAGAATGGTCTGCGGAAGCTTTTGCGGCTCGGTGGTCGCAAGAATAAATATAACGTGTTCGGGCGGTTCTTCTATCGTTTTGAGAAGCGCGTTGAACGCTCCGCCCGTAAGCATATGGACCTCGTCAATAATATATACTTTGTACTTGCACCCGACGGGAAGATACTTGACTTTTTCGCGAATGTCGCGCGCGTCGTCCACACCGTTATTGGACGCCGCGTCCATCTCGACTATATCCACGTTGTCGGCGGCGAGTTTTTTGCATACCTCGCACTCGCCGCACGGACTGCCGTTCACGGGATGAAGGCAATTGACCGCCCTTGCGAATATGCGCGCGCACGAGGTTTTTCCCACGCCGCGACTGCCCGTGAAAAGGTATGCGTGACCTATCCTGCCGAGCTTTATCTGATTGGTCAAAGTCGTTATTATCGGGTCTTGTCCGATAACGTCCTCGAACCTCTGCGATCTGTATTTCCTGTACAAAGTAGCCATGACATTAGTATAATACAGCCACGGCGGTTTGTCAAGTTAATTGGGAATTATGAACAAATAGAGTTCGCTATTCGGTATAATGCATCGGACTTGTTGAAACTGATAAACAAAAAGAATTCGTAACGCCTCTCACCCGTTACGAACTCTCGTTTATACAATAACGTTAACTACCATTCCCAAGCCGACCGACAGCACGTACATGAGCGCTATAACGAGTATGGTATTCTTGATAGGTCGATTTTGCTTAACCAGCACGGCGTAGCCTATGCCCGCGCTAACGCACAAGCCCGCGACCGCGCCGCCGAGGTTGAGCCCGCCCACTACGTACAGCTCGGTTATTACAACCGAAGCGGCGCAGTTAGGTATCAACCCCACTAGCCCCGAGAGGATCGGCTGAAGATATCCCGTAGAGCCTATGAACTGCGCAAGTCTGTCCTCGCCCACATAGTAGACGGTAATGCCGAACAGGATGTTTACTATAAATATGTATAGGATAACGGTTGCGGTGTGCAACAGTGGATGCTTTAAATAGAGCTTCCACACCCGCGCGAATTTTTGTTTTCTGGTAGCCGTTTCATCAAGCTTGGTTTCTTCCTCATCCAAGCTGTGATGATGACAGCCGTGTATATGGACCTCGCCCTCGTTCTCGTCGCTATGCTCATGCTCGTGCTCGTGGTCGTGGTCGTGGCTATGTTCTGCGTTTGCTTCTTCCGTTATCGGTTGGGTCGATTTACGCTTGGATACGAGCTTTTCTATAAGGAACGTGGAATACCCGACTATGAGCGCGAAGCATACCTTTATAACGATTACAGGCCAAACTTTTTTCAGCCCGTCGTAGCTCGACAGCATTATGGGAAGCGCTTCGTCGCTCGTGGCGATATACACCGCAAGAAGCGTGCCGAGCGCGATCCTGCGCTTACTGTATAGCTCGGTCGCGACGACGGAGAACCCGCACTGCGGAAGTATGCCCACGCCCGAACCGATGAGCGGCGCGAGCCCGCCCTTTAACGCCTTGTTCGCCTTAAGGCCCTTGGAGCGGTACTCGACGAGCTCGATTATAAAGTTCATGATGAGCAGGAACGGCAGGACCCAAAGCGTGTCGATAAAAGCGTCGAGGAATACTTCACCCATTGTTCACCTCGCACGCCGCGCTCGATATGTAATTTCCTTTGCCGTTTACCATGCCGATATTATACCGCGCGAGTATTCCGTTTGTCAACGCAATGATTAAATAAATTTCTATTCGACAAAACAACTTACTTCTTTTTAAAATTCACCTATTAATTGACAAATCAAATTTTTTGGGGTAAACTAAAACCATGATAAGAATTACTGATGAAGAAAGCTTAATAGCCGCGGTCAACGAGTACGGAATGCTGTATTTCTGGGACGAGAACGGACTGTCCGCGTCATCGCTGAGCGACGTTAATTTCATGAAGCTTTGGTACTTGCGCGAGCGTGCCGTCAATTCGCATAAGATAGTATACGGCAAGTACGTGAACAAGAAAGCTACGTTCGTGTCGCTCGAAGTTTTCCCCTACCTCGCCGCGCTCCGCCGCGACGGATACGACTTCGATTCACTCACCGACGAGGGCAGAGCCCCCCGCCGCGAAATCGAGGTCATGAACGCGATAGAGATAGAAACGCCGTCCTACGAGCTCGGTAAGCGACTCGAAATGAAAGGCTACGACGGCGTGGTCGCGTCGCTGCAAAACAAGACCTATCTTTGCACGACCTTTAAAAAGAGCGCTATGGGCTCGGCAATGCTCTCCCGCCCCGAGGATATTTTCGGGTACGATTTCGTTCGCTCGGCGTATAGCCTTTCGCCGCAGGAGAATATCGAAAAGCTCGAAAGCCTCGTCAAAGGCTTGCAGCACTTCGACGAGAAAACACGCAATAAATTATTGTCGATAGCTATTTAATATAAAAGTTCAGCCGACAATATCGTTTAATATTTTACCGAGCAATATATTTGCTTCCGCTGTTTTTCTCAGCGTGTCCATAGCGGCGTTACCGCTTTCCGTAACCTTAGCAAAAGTCAATGCGTCGTGACTTATCACGGCGTTTTCTCTTGCCGCCGAATAAACGGAGGTTAATTTCAATTCGTTATTTACGGTAAAAATATACTTGCAAAAATGCAAGTGATGCAATAACGGGTACTTTTGAACTCTGCCGTGCTTTCCCGAAATTTGAACAAAGCCGCGTTCGCCTAGCGACAAAGCGCAGCCGCCGTCGGGCAAATATTCTATGCTCGGCGATAATATCGGCTCCATCTCCCTATTAGAATTGTCGACGTACTTCCCCATATCCAAAACTGATTGCGGGAACATATTCAAATACGTGTAATACAGTTTTCTTTCATTGCGAATAGTCTTTATTTTGTTGCCCTTAATCACGTACAGCGAATCTTTATACAAGACCCGAATACGCTTTTTACAAACCTCGATCGAATAAGGATTGCCCTCGCCGTCGTACGCTATAAACAGATCGTCGCATGATTTTACGAAATTAAATTCCATCACGTGACAAATCAAAAAAATACACCAAATCACCCCGAGCCCGAAGGTCGTGATCGGGATAGCTATAAGCCCCATGCGGTTCTCGGGTTCTGCCGCGATCATGGCATAAATGCTTATGACAACCATCAACGGGAAAATAATCGAAAAGATACGCAAGCCGTCAAAATACCCGCTTTGCGAGTGGCGAATATTCTTATCTAATGCGGACTTGATACTGCCGTCGCTCACGTCGAACGGCGTATATCTTCGCCGCCTGACGAAATGCTTGGCTTCCTTATCCGCCCCGATTATTTCCGCGATATTATCGAATTCTTCGCTCTTTTGTATTTGAAAATACGGACAGCCCATGTTTAGATTATACTACAAACCCAAGCTATTTTCAAGCATAGATCCTATCATAAATTATACCAAGCTACCCGAAATAAATTGTTTAGCCCACTCAACGGGATTTTCTCTGTAAAAGCCGCAATGCCCGTATCCTTTCATGGTATGGATATGATATTTCTTTATGCGCGTTCTGCAAAGCCGAGCCTCATCCTTGTTGCCGTAAACAAACGTAATCTTTTTAAACTCGCTTGTCGGTAATTTATAAACTTTATTATTGTAGCATCCATCAATAAGATTTTTCAAACTTTCAAACGATACCGTAGGCGCAATGTCCTTTTGATGCTTACCCATACCGTTAAAGCATTTATCCAATTCTTTTGAAATATCGCAGTTGCCCTCTTTGATTTTTTTCAGGCACTTTTCATATTTTTTATGGAAATATTTCTTAATGAAATTTGGGAAATTGAATAGCGGCGCACTGTCTATAATTGCTTTTTCAATCATTTGGGAGTTATTGCAGAAAAACTCATAAGCAATGTTTCCGCCCAAAGAAAATCCTGCAACAGCATAAATAGCCGTAACATGATTTTCCGTCAAAAATTCTTTAATTTGTCTAATCTCGTCCGCCGTCGATACAAAGGTAGAGTTTTCATAATGCCCGGATAAAGTAGGTACAATAACGAAATAGTCTTTCGCAAGCAACTGCGAAATAGGCGCGAAAAATTCCTCGCTCGTAAACAAGGTATGAATAAGTAAAACCGCATTATTGTTTCTATCGCCAAAAGTATTAAATCGCATTTTATATTACCCCGTTCTTGTTCATTCTTTTGTATTATAACGAATTATCGACGACAAGTCAATCTCAACAATATCAAACAATACAAAGACGTAGGCAAAATACTTTCTATTAAACAAAACGCCGTATCAAACCTTTAACTTGATACGGCTGTTTTGATTAATTCCCAATTTCTGACTTGCAATTCCTAATTGATCAATAGTTTTCCGCTTTCATGGCGAAGAACGATTTGGGATGAGCGCAGACGGGGCAAACGTCGGGCGCGGCGTCGCCGACGTAAATATGTCCGCAGTTCAGGCACACCCAAACGACCTGAACGCCCTTTTGGAAAACCTCGTTCTTTTCGATATTGGCGGCAAGCTTAACGTACCGCTCCTCGTGCGTTTTCTCGATAGCCGCGACCTTGCGGAAAAGCTCGGCGATTTGCGGGAAGCCCTCTTTGTCGGCATCCTCGGCAAAGGTCTTGTACATATCCGTCCACTCGAAATGCTCACCGTCGGCGGCGTCTTTGAGATTTGTAAGCGTGTCCGCAATGCCCTCGTGCAAAAGCTTGAACCAGATCTTGGCGTGCTCTTTCTCGTTGGCGGCGGTCTCGGCGAATATGCTTGCTATCTGCTCGTAGCCGTCCTTTTTAGCCTTGCTCGCGTAGTAGTCGTACTTGTTCCGCGCCATGCTCTCGCCCGAGAACGCGGTCATGAGGTTTTCTTCCGTCTTAGTGCCTTTGAGGTTTTTCATAGTTACTCCTATTAGCTATTTGATACTTATAAAATATTAGCATATATCTGTTTGCGAATTTTGCCTGATATTTGCTTATATTGCAAAATCATGTCAGTCGAGGCGCAAACAAAGAAAAACTGGAAAGAAAATACTCGGGTGTAATTAACAATAAACAACCCGAGTAAACACACGACAATAAAGTTTTCTTGCCTACTTCTTTTTCAAAAGAAGTAGGCTATTTTAAGTCCGAAAAAATAAGTCCGGCAGCGCCGATTATACCCGCGTCGTTACCGAGCTGCGCCGCGAGAATATCGAACCTCGGCGTATTCGCGAACCCGTAGTTACGGTCCTTGCAGTAATCTTTGAGCTTGTAGATAAGATAATCGCCCTGCGCGCACACGCCGCCACCAAGAATGATCGCCTGCGGTCTGAAAATATTAGCGAAGTTAAGCATACCCTCGCCGAGATACTTAACGAAATAATCAACGACCGCGTTCGCCGACTTATCGCCCGTCTTACTGCACTCGAACGCCGTGCGCCCGTCGACCTTTTCTATATCCCCGCCGACGAACTGCCACATCGACGAATTCTTATCGGCGAGCATAGCCTTTTTGGTCTCGCGAATAAGCGCCGTCGCCGAGCAGTACGCTTCCATGCATCCCCTGCGCCCGCACGTACATTGTTCGCCGTCGACAACGAGCACCATGTGCCCGAGCTCCGCGCCCTTGCTCTCGTTGCCCTCGTACAGCTTGCCGTTAAGCACCACGCCGCCACCCACGCCCGTGCCGAGCGTTATAAAAATAGTATCGGTATACGTTCTGCCCACGCCGTACATGGTCTCGCCGAGCGCGGCAACGTTCGCGTCGTTGCTCACCTTAATACGCTTGTTTATCCTGCGCGCAAGCTCCTCGGCAAGCGCGACCTTGTGCCATTTGAGATTGAACGCACGATCGACCACGCCCGTCGCTGAATTGATCGCACCGGGGCAGCCGATCCCGATCCCTACGAAATCGCGATCTTTGGGATCGATAAGCGACAGAATAAGATCGGCAATATCATTGATTATCTTGTGCGGTCCGCCCTCGACGTCGGTCACGACCTTGCCCTTTTTAACGATATTCCCGTCACGGTCGACCACGCCGACCTTGATCGACATGCCGCCGATATCCACACCTACGCAATACATGGAAAACCTCCTCGCAAGTAATAAAGAACCGAAAAGACGGTTCTTTACTCAATGATTATAGTATTAATAGATTTTTCAAGCTTATCCTTAGCGTTTCTGTCACGCTCTTTCAGATACTCGCCGAACATATTGACCGCGTTCCGCCGATCGAGAATTACGTACCGCCGCGTAAGCGGAAGCTTCTTTTCGGGCGAAGTAACGCTATTGCTCTTAGTCTGCGCAGGTCTCCTAGGCGCAGTCGACGGTTTTCTCGGCGGTCTGGTAGAAGCGGGCTTCTTCGTCGCAGCGTCGCTCTTTTTCGCCGCGGTCGACGGGCGCGTTTGCGGCCGCCTTGCCGCAGGATCGGGACGGCGCGCAGGCTCGGTCCGCTCGGAAGCGTCGGGCGCAGTGCGCACTACCGTACGAATATTGGGAATGTAAATATCCCTATCCGGCTCGACCTCACCGGGCGCGGACGGCTTGACCTGCTCCGTGGCTTGAGACTGTTCGTCCTGCGTTTGCTCGAACGCCTGATCTTGTTCTTCGATAACAGCAGACGCGCCGATAGTGGCTTTATCCAACTCATCAATATCAATATCGTCGTCCGCGTTCGCTAAATCTTCGTCGGATATATCGTCAAACGTGTCAACAGGCAACGGGTCTTGTCCGTCCAAGTCCACACTCTCGTATTCCTCGTCATCCGGCAGATCGTCGAACGAATCGTCGGCTTCTTCGAATTCATCTACGCCGTCGTCGACTTCCTCTACCTCGTCGCTCTCGGGCTCTACGCTGAACGCAGTATCCTCGTCGCTTGCATTGATTGCGGTATCGTCGTCAAATTCGTCCGCTTCGGTTTCGGGCGCTTGCTCGGCTTCGCTCTCGTCGCTGTCGAAATTGTCGTCGAAACTATCGAACGAATCGTCCTCGGCGGTATCTTTAATTCCAACGAACTCGGTCGGCTTTTGCTCTTGCTTTTCGTCAGCGGTGCGCCAATCGAAGTCCGCGCCCTCGTCCGTTTTCTCGGGCTCGGCGGTCTCGGGTTTTTCCTCGGCTTCCGCTTTTTCGGTAGCCGCCTGCTTTTCCGCAACCGCGGAAGTCTTTTTCACCGCGCTCTCGCCGATCTTGCGAATGCGTTCGAGCTCGGCTTCGCGTTTAAGCTGCTCGGGCGTTTTCTTTTGCGCCGCCGCCTTAGCCTGTTTTTCTTTCTTCTCTTTCTTTTCCTTCTTGTTAGCAACGAGACAGTCGACTATGAGCGCCGCAAGCGAGCAAAGGAACAGCGCAATAGTAACGTTCGAGCCGATAGTCGTCGCAAGGAAAACGAACAGCTTGGGTATGGGAAGCTCGTGGTATTTTCCATTGAATACAAGCGCCGCGCGCACGTCGTCGCCCATAGGCTCATAATTAAACACAGCGATACGAAGGGTATCGCCCGTTACCATGGACAATACGGAACACGTAAACATTACCGCCGTAGCAACAACCACGATAGCGGTGATAATACGGAATATAACGTCGAACGCATTGCACTTGCGCTTGCCTATCGCCGCGATAATAATAATCGACGCGAGAAAAAGCAACACAAGCGCGCCCATTGACGAAACGACCGCTATATTGAAGACGTTAAACCAAAAGTCCATGTTTCAATTATACAACCCACCGAGAAATTTGTCAATACTTTTTGCTTTGAAAACACGACAGTATATTATAAAAAAATTTACAATAGAGCCTCTATTCTCGGGACGCTCCTTAATTAGTTAAAATTACCATATAGTTGAAACATGAAAATTCCCAGTCATCATCCCACGCCCCCGACGCGTCGAAATATAGCACTAAGAAGTCGCGATCCTTATAATCCTCGATATTCAATTCTATAGTGTATGTATAAAGGCTCTTTCCGGCATTATTCGGATGATCGATTTTTTTCGACCATATATTAATACTGCTATAACCGTCGCGCAAATAAATATGCTGATATCCGTCGTTAATCTCTTCTATATATAAAGAAAACTCTATTTTAATCTTTTTAAGCGTAGTATTTTTAATTATATTATATTCAACACTTTTTAGATAGAGCGCTATTATTTGGGTCGGGTTTTTTGCAACACCATCGTCTGTTACCCTGTGGGAAGAGTAGTCCGTATTTTCACAAACAAAATAATCATACTTGGCATAAATCGTAATATCGCCCGTTTGAGTCGCAGAAATCCTCGTTACTTTTGTTTTGAAATCAATAGACGTATACCATCCGTAAAGCTTATATACGTATGTATAAGCGTTTTTTGAAAGTATTTTTGGCATAGTGGAACGCCCTTCGCCATAAATATAGTAATCAAAATCTACTTCCATATCTTCGGTCAAATTTTTACAAATTATTTTGTATCGTCCCGGTTGCCAGACAGCATACAACGTAACAGTCGCGCCGTTAATTGTTGTGAGATTTTTTACTTTTGCTCCATTAATATATGTTACTTCTCCATTCTTAGACGTAGCCCAACCCATAAAGACATAGTTTTCTCTTGCATTATCTGTGACATAAGGCAAGCTTCTTTCCATATCGTAACAGAATATGAACGGTAATGTATTTTTGCGTCCGTCATTATAGTCGAATTCTATATAATACATTATTGGACTCCATCGCCCGTAAAGAGTTACCGTTCCATTACCCACAACGTTCGGCGTTAAGTCGGGCACCGTCTCCCACGCAACCCGTGTAACAAACGTTTCCTCCAAATACCAACCGCCGAAATAATATCCTTTAATATCTACTTCGGTTTCGGGATTAGGTAACGTTATATATTCTTTATAAAATGTTTTTATTTCCTTCTCGTAATTTGGCGCAGTAAATTTTATGGTATATTGTTCTCTTGTCCAAACCGGTAAAATCAAAACCTGCATTTTATTTTCGCCGAAATCGGGGACGACGGAAAAATTAATTTCCGTTTCTTCTAAAAGTATCAAACGATTGAATATATTCCCCTCTTTAATACTAAGCGGAGAATTCTCAAATAGCTGTTTAAGGCTCCCGCCCGGCATCTTCTCACCGTAATCGATATAAACGATTGAATCGGACAGTCCGTCTTTACCTACCCACACCTGCATACTGCTATTACGGATTTTAATTTCAAAACTCTTTTTACTCCATTTTGGAGTCAGCACCGTATCTTCAAGTCTATTCCAATATATAGTAGAGGCTCCAAAAGCCGTTATGCATTCGAACCCGTCGCTGTCGCACCATCCCTCAAAAACGTAACCCTCACGCTCGGCTGTTATATCTGTACGGAAAGACGCCCCATAATCGACACGCAATTCTCTTGCACCCAAAAGAATACCAAAACCGGGATCGAACTTGATAGTGCATTTCTTGGGGTCGTATTTAGCGTAAAGCGTAATATTCTCTTCCGCTTGACGAACATCGTTCTCGGTATACGCTTCGCCGCTAAAATCGGGACTGTCGTACCAAGCAAAGAAATCATATCCGGTTAAAGTAGGCGTAGGTAAATCTTCAATAGGCTCGCCGTAAAAAACATCCATACTGCCACAATATTCGTCATTGCTGATAAAATTAACTGTCCATGACTTACTGTATATCAAATCCTCGTATTGAGAAAAAGCTTCTTTATAAGCTTGAAGAGCTGTATACGGCACTAAAATCTTGGGTTGTACGTTTAGAAAAACATCTTCCCAAACAGACGGCGGCATATGCGTAGTGTAAACTATATTGGCAAGCTTAAAACAATCCGCAAACGCACAAACGCCGATATTGGCGTTTGTAGTAAACAGTATGCTCGATAAATCGGGCTGACCCGCAAATGCATACGGCAAGATATACTCAACAGGATTACCGATTTCTATTTCATCTGATATCTTACCCGCAGCAATTATTACTGTTTTGTCTTTACTATATAAAATTCCGCCTTCGGTTAAAAACGAGGAATTTCCCTGTTCAATGTAAAATCGCAAATTCGTACAACCCGAAAAAGCTTTCGGATTAATGTTATTCAAAAACTTTGGAAGTCTAATATCGGTTAGCTCGTCCTGATTTTCAAAAGCACCATAGCCGATTGAAGTAACCGAGAGTCCTCTAATGGTTTGCGGCAATTCAACGTAATCGGTTAGCTTCTCGCCGTATGTTCCGGTTATTTCTATTTCGGTTTCGGACAACACATTAATCTCGTAAGTAGTAAACTTTTTTAGCGCATTATACGCATTAAGCTTTTTTACCTCTAATTCATCACCGTTTATATTATGTATTTTTATTTCATCGGCGCCTTTTAAAATGCAATATTTTATATCTTCTTTCAGTTCATCCGTAATCTGACTGTTGTCAGTTAAGTTGGGTTCCAACGACAACATCATTGCCACAGTCCCCGTAACGAACGGCGCAGCCATAGATGTTCCGCTCATAGAATGGTAACCATTTTTTATATGTATGCTGTTATTATACTTACATTTATTCTCATTGCAAATATTGGTAGGGAAAGTGCTGTATATTCCAGAACCGGGCGCAAAAATATCTACTGTATTATAACCCCAATTAGAACGTTGTTCACGCTCATTTTGCTCATCTATTGCCCCGACGGAAATTACATTTGTGAACCCATAAACAGCGGGATAAGATTCAGAATCAACATCAAGGTCTTTTTTATCGTTCCCTGCCGATACCACAATTATTCCACTAAATTCTTCTACTACTTTTTCAAGTTCTGGATTATTATCCCTTAATCGACCACTGAAATTAAGTAACTTGATTTTATTCTTCTCTGCATATTTTATTGCGTTAATTAACGAATTAACATCCTCCAATATACCGCTATCATTAAAAACCCTAAGCGATACAAATTTAACATTATCCGCAACGCCAGCAACACCGATCTTATTATTACACTCCGCGCCAATTATTCCAGCCACATGCGTACCGTGTCCGTTCGGATCGGTAGGTATATCTATTATCTTCCCGTTAACTTCGCCTGTCGTAAAATCTCGATGTAGCGGTTTGTCGTAATATATTTTATCCCTTAAATCGGGATGCGAAGCGTCTATTCCGGTATCCAATACACCGACAAGCACAGTAGAACCACCCCTTATTGCTTCCCACGCTTTTTCTATATTTGCATTCTCTATACCCCATTGGTTTGAAGCATACGCATCATTGGAAAACGTACTTGCTACACCATCCACCAAATACGGTTCCGCAAACTGAACATCTGAGCGAGCAGATAATATTTCCACCGCTCGAATAACATTCCTCTTGCTTTTTTTATTTAACGTAATTTTCAACCACCTTTGATATTCTTCAACATCTATATTCAGCTCTTTCTCCACAGGCAGTCCCTGTATCTTTCTCTGTACATATTCATCATATTCTGCACTATTTATTTTAACGGAAACCGCTCCTACATCCGCAAAATCTTCCGGCATATAGTCTATAAACTCGCGCGTCGCTTCTTTCGTCAACTTTGCTAAAACGGCGTTATCATCCTCAAACAGCCTTTCTAAATACCAATCGTATTCACTCGCAATCGCTTGATCTTCCAAACCCAAGTCATGCCCGATCTTGACAAATCCCATGATACCGCCGATAGTTATAATCAAAGTTACTATAACTACTATCGCGATAAAAATTTTCTTTCCCTTACTGATTTTTTCCATGATTTAACTCCTTAATGTTTTATACTGATTTAATGCTATATTGGTGAAGCTTAGTTAAAATATCATGCGGCACAGAACGGTATATTTTATCCCTCAAATCGGGATGCATAGCGTCTATACCGGAATCCAATATGCCTACCGTCACCGTCCCACAGTCATCATCAAATAAAGTTCCCCACGCTTTATCTACGCTTGCATTTTTAATACCCCATTGTTCTGAATTATATTGGTCATTCGACACCGCACTAGCCGAAAGAAGAGACATCTGTGGGGTGACTTTCGCCACGTCAGGACGAGCGGATAAGATTTTTATCGCTTGAAGAACATTCTTTTTGCTTTTTTTGTTAAGCGTAACATCCAACAACCTTGTATATTCATCAATTTCGACGTCAAGTTCTTCTTCTACGGGTAGTCCCTGCAACTTCCGCCTTACGTATTCGTCGCAATATGTGTTGCATAATCTAACATCAATAGCGCCCACGTCCGAAAAATCTTCAGGCGCATATCCTTTGAACTCGCGCGTAGCTTCTTTTGTTAAACGCACCCAAATAAGATCATCATATGCACCTCGATCAGCCAAGTAGCGTTTGTATTCGCTTGCAATCGCTTGATCTTCCAATCCCAAGTCATGCCCGAGCTTGACAAATCCGCCGATACCACCGATAGTTATAATCAAAGTTACTATAACTACTATCGCGATAAAGATTTTCTTTCCCTTACTGATTTTTTCCATGATCTTTTTCCTTTACATTTTAAATTTACATCATTATACTATCTATCTATTTATATTGTCAATACGTGATAAATTTTTCCAACAAAAGACCTACTTCTTTTGGGAAAGAAGTAGGTCTTTTGATTTTTATATATTAACCTTTAATTTATTCAGAACATTCGTTTCTTGACCATTATAATAATGACTGGAACGAGTATCGCCGCGACTACGCCTAATATTATCCAAAACCCGTACGGGTTCTCGGCTAACGGCACGGGCACGTTCATGCCCCACAAACCGCTTATGAGCGTCGGGATCGTCAAGAGAATGGTTATCGCGGTCAGAAGCTTCATAATGATATTCTGGTTGTTCGAAATAACCGACGCGAACGTATCCATAGTGCCCGACAAAACGTCGCGGTGGATGGTCGCCATTTCTATCGCCTGTTTGTTCTCTATGATTACGTCATCGAGAAGATCGTCGTCATCGCCGTAGTGCTTGATAGTCGACAGCGTGCGGATACGCTCGATCACGGTTTGGTTGGATATGAGCGAGGTCGAGAAGTATACAAGCGCTTTATCAAGATCGAGGAGCTTCATAAGCTCGGTGTTTTTGAGCGCGCGGTGCAGCGATTGCTGTATGCCGTTCGCCTGACGGTCGATGAGTTTGAGGTAGTACAAATACTTGGTCGCGTTGACGTACAATATTTGATAGATGAACCGCGTGCGCTTGTTTACGTCGAAATTACGTATCGCTTTGGTCACGAAATCACTGAGTACCGACGTTTCGCGCAGGCACACGGTGACGAAGTAGTCTTTATTGAAAACCATTGCGAGCGGGAGCGTGGAATACACGTACGCGTCCTTTTGCTCGTTTATAACGGGAATGTCGACGAGTATAAGAGTTACGTCGTCGTCAACGTCGATACGGGCGCGCTCCTCTTCGTCGAGCGCGGCTTTGAGCATATCCTCGGGAATATTCGTAGCGCGGCTGACAAGCTCCACTTCGAGGTCGGACGGGTTTTCGAGATTGACCCAAGTCCCCGGAGCGATCGCGTCACGCTCGGCAAGCTCGCGCTTACCGCTTTCCATACCGTAAATTTTTAACATACGCGCTTTTACAACGGGCATACTACGCCCGCAGAACGAGCGCTAGCTATCGGATTTATTACAACTTCCGTCGGAACTGTCCATTGCATCCTCCGCTACTATTCTATCACATAAATACGTATTTTGCAACCTATTTCTTCATACTTTGAAAATAAAAGCTACGCGGAAGCCGCCTAAATCAAACTAACACGCCTCCACGGATTTCACGACAAACAAGCAAAACAAAGGCTATTCGAACTTTTCTTCGATATTGCAAAGAACTTCGCAATTGCAGCCGCCGCCGTTATCGGCGAGCCAGTCGATTATTTTATCGACGTCGAGATCATTCTTTTTCAGGAACTCGACCGTGATGTCGAGCCGACCGTTACAACCGCGCTTACCCAGCTCGCGGTCGAGATAATCGAAAAGCTTGTTAAAGGTTTTTCGCGGCATGGGTAACGACTTAAAGAACGCGTCGCGCTCGCTGTCTTTAAAACGCTTGGCGAGCGTTTTTCGCTCCGCCTTGCTCGGTTTGATGACCTTTTTGTTATAGCTTATTCCGCACTTATCGAGAACGGTAGAAACGATATCGCAAACGTATTCGTCGGCTACGAAATCGAAATGCTCTATGCGCGATATCTGCGAAATGATATTAACGTCGCGCCCGCTCGCTTCGGCATACAAAACCCTGACGCGCTCGCAAAGCGTATCATCCGCCAAAAGGATCGAGCAAAAATCTTCGACCGACCACTTCCCTTCTATATATTCGATCAATAACGCCAGTTCTTCCATAACTCACCCGCTGCCAACCCCGATGAACACATTTTTACGGGCAAAATCGCGGTCTATACGCCCAAAGCGTCGCTTGTCGTGCTACCAAGCACGCCCGCGCTCCGTTTCGGTCGTCTATCCTCGCGATTTTACTCCGTAAAAACGCTTTGCGTCCTAACGAGGCTGTTTTTAGGCTATATCAAGGCAAACGAGCGAAGTCGTAGCCGCAGTGCTACGTCGAGCGAGTTTAACGATGATAGAGCCAAAAACAGCCCGTTTAGGATGTATTCAACCGGGATTGGCAACGGGTAATATTATACAATAAAATTTCGGTAAAATCAAGACCGATAAAATCCTTGACAACCTATTCGTTTTATGATATATTAGTTTAGCAATTGAAAAGTTTGCTACTGTGGCTCAGTTGGACCGGCTGATTCGTAATACTCGCTTCGCTCGTGCTTCGTAGCAGCAGGTACATCGCTAGCGCGATGACAGTCCTACGGACTGCGGCGGTTCTTCTCCCCGCCGACACACAATTTAATATCTTAACAATATGCTACTGTGGCTCAGTTGGTAGAGCAGCTGATTCGTAATCAGCAGGTCGGCGGTTCGAGTCCGCCCAGTAGCTCCAAAACGCCTATATATGCGGTAAAATACCCGTCGTAGGCGTTTTTTCATGCTCGAAAAGATATAAAATCTTTGTAAATTGAGCGAAAAATCGCCTTTAATTTGGGTATGATTTGGGTATGCTGTTTAAGAACTCGGCGATCATATCGGTAATTCCGCTATATCGTTGCCGCATAATAGCGAGTTTTTCTTCTTCGGTAAGCGCACCATTGAAAAACAATTCTTTGTCGAGCTGTTCTGGGTGCGTGTAAATATTAAGCGTCATGGTCGCGTCGGCGTGTCCCATGTAAAGCGCAACCGTTTTAGCGTCGAGCTTTTTCACGCATATAGCAATCGTTCCGAACGTGTGCCGAAGTTCGTGTAGGTGGTGATCCGAAGTTACCTTTTTTATAACCTGTGTTGCTTTTGCTTGTTCCAACGTAAAGTATCTTCCGGCATCCGTAGGTGTAATTCGCAATAGCAATTCTTTTACGAGCGGAAATAACGGCATATCCCTATTTGAGTTTTTCGTTTTCGTGCCGGGTATATGTAAGATATTTGTTTCAAAGTCAACGTTGGAAACGTTGAGCGAAATTGCTTCGCTTCGGCGCGTTCCGGTTAGATAGACAAACGTATAATACAGCTTTTTGTTCGTCGGGATATTTTTTGCCTTGTACAGCTCGGTAAAAAATTCTTCTTGCTCCTTAAAGCTGAATGCTTTGCCGATATTCTTAGTGTACTTAACCGCCGAAACGTTCTCGCAAGGGTTGATTTTAACCGTGCCGAGCTGTTTTGCATACTCGAATAAGTTGAATAGAAATCCGCGCACGACTTGTCGTGTTCTCGCCTTTTCTATTGTCATAAGGAATTTTTCTAATTCTACGGTAGATAGCTTGTTCAGCGGTTTATCCAGTCCGCCGTCAACGCATTGTTTGAACGAGCTTCTAATCGACCGTAAAAAGTTTGCCGAAACCGTTTGTTCTTTGTGCTGCAAGTAAATATCGTTGTAGAACTCGGATAACGTCGGGGTTTGTCCTTTGTTTAGTGTTTTTGGTTTTGTCGTAAGCTCCTTTATTTTTTCTGTGAGCTTTTGTTCTACTTCTTCGGCAGTTCGCCCGTAGATAGATCCAAAAGCGGCGGTGCGTAGCTCGATCAGTCCGTTCGAACGAACTCTTGTCGAGCCTTTTATATTTAGTTTGATTATCATTTGGTTAATCTTCTCCATTTGATTATCAAACCCATTGCCGAAATCGTCGTCGGCTTTTAGGAAGCCGAGCATAGTACATATCTCATTTTTGAGCGTGTTGGTTTGCTCGAATATCGAGCTGACTGCATTGGCCATAATGCCGAGTTTGTAGCGGATAAAGTCTTTGTCCATAGGTGTGCTCCCGTTTTTCGGGACAGTGTACATTATGGACTGTATTTGTCAATATCCGAGAATAGCGGCCGTATCAATTTTTTGACTTTGAAGTAAACCTACAAGATATCCAAAGGCTAATGCTCTGAGTTCCGGTTTTATCGCTTTGAAAAGTTTTGCTGTTTGAATAAAATTGTTGTCGTCGAGTATTTCGGCGTATTCGTTGTCGAATGTGGATAGCTTTTTATTAGACTGTTCTATTATTGCGGGTTTATCAGCTGCGTCGTATTCGGATATGCCTACAAGCTCATCAAGCGTTATTCCGTAAAATTTTGCAAGCGTGATACAAAAGTCTATCCCTGGGATTGCTTCCCCTCTTTCCCAGCGGCTTAAATTTTGATTAGATATGCCAGTATGATCTTGCACATATTGCAATGTCATACCGGCTTCTAATCTATGTTCTTTAATTGCTTCATTATATTTAATCATAGTACACCTTAAAAAAATTTTATCACTTTTTTGTTGAAAATTATTGACTTTCACTTTTAATTGAAATATAATATTATTAATTTCACTTTTATGTGAAAAAGATTTTTTAGGAAGGTGGTTTTATGGCAACAAAAAAGTGCAAACAAAAAAAGCTCGTAAATGAGAATATTCTCAAATGCGAGCTTTGTGACAAAGAATTGCCTAACGGTTATACGTTGGTGCAAATACCTAAATACGGGCTTTGTTTTCAGTGCTGTGACGAGTGCGTAAGAGAAGTATTTAAGCTTAATCTCTAAAATGCCAGCTTGACGTTTTATCTAACGTATCGAGATAAGCGTCATAGACATTTGCTTTCAATATCATGAAAGTCGTGATAGGTCTAACTTCTTCGTAGAACTGATAATCGATATTCGTTTCAATGGCTTGGTTAATAAATTCTTCTTCTGTCATTTTGAGTAAGTTCAAAACTATTCTTTGCGGATTTGATTTATTAGCAAACCACGTTTTGAAATCGGATAGTCCGCTCTCGGTTTTGAAGATTTTAATCATTACCCTATTGGTTCTTCGAATCTGTCTTTGTAGTTTGATTTTCTCTTCGGCTTTCATGATCGCTCCTTTAATTTTTAATTATATCACAAATATTTTCAAAAAACAATTCTTTAAGAAGGTGGTAAAAACATGGAACAGGACAAATGGATCGTAGTGCCGTATACGAAATATGCGGTAGTACGACAATCGGACTTTGAGGAGTCCGGCGCATTTAAGCGAGCCGCGGCATACGGGCTTGACGAAGACGAAGCGCATAAATTTTGCGATTCAATGAACGCTTCCGGCGAAGGGCTTAATACCCCGACTATCGATGACGACGATATCGTCGTTATGCTACTTGGCGAAGCCGCTAAGGATTTTTGCGCTGAGGTGACGGAATGACAGATCATTTAGTTAAAGCCGAAGCCGTTAGGCTTTTGGGTGAGCTCGGCGTTTGCGAGCCTTACCTATTGGACTTTCAAGAGAACGATCAGGTCTACCTATTCGACAAGGGCGAAGGTCGGCGCATTGATCCAAACAGCATACTTTACAAAAAGCTTAAAGCTATCGAAGAGAAATCGAACGTTAAGATTTACGCCGTTATTCATTCGATTATCGATTATATCGGTCCAAATTATTCGTTTTTATGCGTTAGCCCTTATTCAGAAGATTGGGCTCATCAATTCCACAAGCAACGCCGGGGCGGCATTATTGCAAATGCGTACGTGTGGAACGTATCGCGCGAAGAATGTAGCGAGTTCGGTTACATAGCTGTCGACGCGGCGTTCGGTAAGCTTCGGCGCGTGGGGTGATAGCATGGAATTTATCGAATTAACAAATGCCGATGACGGCAAAAAAGTGTTACTCAATGCAAATCAGATATTAGAAGTATCAACTTATGCTGACGGCAAAGTTTTTATCGAAGCGACTATTGTGGGAAGAGAGCGCAAAACAGGCGAAATAGTAACTTATCGGTTTGAGTGTAACGAGAGCTATGAAGAAGTTAAAAAACTTCTTAACGTTGCTCGCGATCGATATGTTTATTCAGATTTCTTATTAAAGGCGTTAGATAAGATTGAACGGGATCAGGGTTATCCCCCTATTTATGTAGACATTACATTGCTATACACTCTCGCCGAAGAAATACGACTTTCCGAGGTGACGGCATGAAACTACGAGTTATGGGAACAGCCGAAGAATGCAAGCAAGCGCAATGTTTTTATACGGCTCTCGGCAAAAGCGATAACGTAATATCCAGCAGTGTGTCCGGATTATATCCTAATCGCGGTAGTACAAATCAGTATCGGGTTTATATCGAAATTGTTTGTAAGTCCGAGAAAATAGATTTATACGGCGATTCTCTTCCTGTGGTGCAATGATATGACAAAAGAAGAAATTTTTGAATTGTATCAAAAGGACTACCCTTGTGAGGAGTATGAGCCGGAATGCGAAAAGCGCGATTGTTCAGATTGTGATTATTATCGTGAGGTTATATTTGAAGAGCATTACGAAGAATATCTTGACGAGCTACGAGAGGAAAATCGAATATGAAAATCCTCGTAGCTTGCGAAGAAAGTCAAAGAGTATGCTCGGCGTTCCGCGCGAAAGGACACGAAGCCTATTCTTGCGATATAGTCTTTTGTTCGGGCGGTTTGCCGCAGTTCCATATTTGGTCCGACGTCACGCCGTTGCTAAACGGTAATTGCACATTCAGGACTTGCGACGGACAAACTCACACGGTAGACAAATGGGATATGATCATAGCTTTCCCGCCGTGTACTTACTTATCCCGCGCAGGGAGTTCGAATCTTTACAAAAACGGCGAAATTGACCAAGAACGGTTTGACCGGGGTCAAAGAGCTGCGCAATTCTTCATGAGTATTCTCAATGCCGATTGCGAGCGCATTTGTATCGAGAACCCCGTGCCCATAAAGAAATTCGGCTTACCCGAACCGACCCAAGTTATTCAGCCGTATTACTTCGGCGTGCCCGTCAGTAAGATGACGTTTCTTTGGTTAAAAGGCTTGCCTTTTCTCTGCCCCACGAACGTAGTCGACCCCAAGTATACGTTCAATACATATCCGCAGTTTAAGAACTCGTTCGGCAAGTACAGACAATGTAATCGTAGTAAGACATTCAAAGAAGTAGCCGAAGCTATGGCTTTGAGCTGGGGTTAAGGATCGAAGTCAACGAATGGTCGCAATGCCCAGGGCTAAGCGGCGCTGTAACTGACCGGGGTCAATAAACGTCGTTAAGGTGCCCGGTTATAATTCGAGGTCAACAAGCTGCGCCGCTCTCCGGTGTTAGTAATCTGAGCGAAGTAACCGGTTAAACAATCAAACAAAAATTCGCGGCGGCGTTCACGCAGGAGAAGTAAAAATTATGGCAAAACAAAACACGAGCGACACGGAGCGCACCCCGGCGCAGAAGTGCGATTATTACAAGAAACGTGTCAACGATCCAAACTTGTCGCAAGCTCAAAGGAATTGGGCGCAACGACGAATAAATCAGTTGTGCGGTGGCGGTAACTCGGCTAAGCCGTCTACCCCGCCCAAGAAAAGCACCGGACCTATGTCGGGTGAACAGCTTAATGCGCAGTGTGCGGGTATCGGATACGGTGCGGCAAAAGCGGGTGCACGGGTTAACGTTAAGCCGGAGAATCGCGACGCGTTCCGCGACGGCGTTAAGGTCGGCAGATCTCTCGGCAATAAATTCTAATTCTCGTGGGGTGTGGTATCGCCCTTAAACGGCCTCATCTTCTTAAAAGCGCCCCGCGGTTGCCACTCTTGGACAATAGGCGAACTTCGGGGCGACGGCTATAACGAGCTTCGGGCTCGATAGTAAATACATAGCTGGGATAACGGCTTGACGGTCAAATGAAAAAATAGCCGCTTGGGGCTAAGATAATTCCAAGTGAAAAAGGAGTAAACCATGGCAAAATTAACAGAAGTGCTTAGTCGTCCCGAGTTCCAAAACAAGACGATTGATCTCACCGCAGTAACATTGATTGACAGTTACGAAAAGAAAGACACAAAAGAAAGTGTCGATTTCGTTGCCGTCGTTCTTCCCGATCCGTTTGGTGACGAGGATTTTACCAATATAAAAATCGTTCCCAAGTGGAAGAACGATTTAGGGCTTTTTAAGTTCTATGCAAAAAAAGCTTTGCGTACTGCGCCCGAAATCGAATTCCCGGGTCAAATCAAAGTGCTTTCTTATAAGAGCAAAAAGACGAAGAAAATTACTCGTTATTTCGGAATTGTCGGTAAATCTCCGTTCAACGATAATCGCGAAATCGAGTTTGAAATTCGTGCTGAGGAAGATCAGGCGGTTTTCAAGGACCTTTGCAAAAAGGCTTTCGGTATAACCGAGGTTTTGGAAGAAGAACCGGAAGAAGCCGACGATTAAGCTAACCGATGAGCTCGTGAAATTCGAGCGAAACAAAGCGTGATAACGTTTTAAGCGTTGTCGCGCCTTGTCTTAGCAAACTACGGCGTACCGTATGCCGAGAAGCGGTAAAGGAGTAAAAGTATGACAAGGACTAATAGGAAGCTTGTAGCTTTCATAATCGCCGTAACGTTCTTATTGGCGGCGTTGGGTGCGTTGGCATGGGCAACGAGCGGGTTCGAGAACTGGAACGCCGCCGAGTGGTTTGGCGGTTGGGGGCAAGGTATTTCCGCTCCCGTCGAAGTCGAAGATACCGCCGCGCGTGTCCGGACAAGCTCGACCGAAGTCGATCATGAGATCATAACGGATAGCCCCGACGGCAGCACTATGTTCGCTACTACAAAACTGCCAACGCCTAGTTTAACCGCTTTTTATGCTACGGATAAACTAAGTGTTCAATTGTCTAAATCCAGTTTTGCGGTCGGCACTGTTAATGTATTTTTGGATCCTTCCGGCGGCAATCATTATACGTTAGCTTCTTTTACCGAAAAAGATTTTACTCTTGACGGTTCAACGTATTATGCATATATCCCGCTTTCGACTATCCGTGAGAAATTGAATACCTTAAATACTTCTTACGGTACTATATATGCTCGAAACGTAAATAAGGACGGCTACGTCGACTCGAATGACTCGACGGACCTTGTTATTTCTAACGTAAGCGAGATTACGACCGAATTTACGAATACTACTTACAAAGTAAAATGCGCCGAAGATTTCTATAACGGCGGATATTATCAACTCAATGTATGCAGTTCAGATAGAATAGGCGGCGCAGGTAGCTCTATGGTTTTCGGCGATTCTATCCTAAATCTTAAAGGCGCTTCTTACGTTACGTATGCCGACGGATACATATCCGTAGATTTGTTGTCGCTGTCCGGCACGATCACAACTTCGTTGGATCGTTATTATATCAGTTTTGCGTACGATTTTTATAAACCTTCGACCGAAACAAAAAAAGTATCGGCTTTCACTCGAACGTTCTGGAATTTCAATACATTTTCCGTAACTCACCTACCCGCCCCGACTAACTTTACATACAACGCCGGAACGCTTACGTGGGATAGCGTAGACGGTGCGACGAAGTACGGCGTGTTCTGGACCGAGAAAGGTAGCGAGAAGAAAGCTTTTGTCGATACGACTTCGTACACTTTCGATATTAACGCGCTCGGCGAAGGCGAACATACCGTGCGTGTCCGGGCTCTCGGCAATCTTGGCGAAACCGCAATGACCGAAGGCAGGACCGCAATGATCTCGGCATATAACGCCGCAAACATTATAACTCAGGTTGTCGCGCTCACTTACAATGTCGACGGCGACGTCGTAACTAAGTTCGTGCCGTATGGTAGCAACGTTAAAGACTACCTTTACGATGTCGAGCTCGACGGGCGCGAGTTCGGCGGTTGGTACTACGACAGCGGCTTTTCGAGCAAAGTCCAAGACACCGACGTTATAAGCGGCGACATGACTATCTATGCCCGATTAAGCGATAAAGCGGTCGAGGAACGCCCGACTTCTTGGTGGGGACTGAATAAGTGGAAGGTCCTTATTCCCTGCTTCGTTTTCGGCGGCTTGCTTATAATCGGCGGGATAGCCGCGGTAATCGTAAAGAAAAAGAAGAAGGCTTAGAACGAATAATTACGCATTAGGTCGAGGGTTAAGGCTCTCGACCTAAAAGTGTTTTGCGGCATAAAAATAACCGCCCGATAAACGGACGGTTGGGGAAGTCTACACTAAAAGCCTATGTTCTTCCCTGTCTACGCGAGTTCACCGTAGCTCCCCTGTTTGTAGGGGCGATGGCTTAATCATTATAGCAAGGAGAATTACAAATGTCAAGTGTAAATTACAATTTAGGTAAAAAGGGCGTTCGTTTGGTCTCTGCCGAAGAAGCTTGGGTAAAGGGAAAGAACGGCAAGTATCGCTTAAATCCTAAATATTCGTTCGTCGGCAAAGTAGATTTGAATATGCCGAACATGATCGTTTCTACTGTTAGAGGTCAAAAGCCGACATATAAGGGCGACATAAACGAACTTAACCAAACGGCAAAGAAACAAATCGTAGAACATTTCTATGATGATAACGGTAAACGCAATAAAAAGACCGTTGCGTATTTCGCTATTGAGAAAAAGGACGGTAAATAGTAATGAATAAAATCAATCAACGCCGAAAGAGCGTTATGCTCATTCTTTTGGCGATACTGTTTTTAATAATGAGCTGGGTCACACTGCTGCCGTCGGCTATTGTAAGTGCGGATACCGTAAGAGATTTTGAGTTTAACGAGGCGGATTACTCTTTTAATGAAAATGATCATTCGTTGAAACTAATTCAAATAGCCGAGAGTGAGACGGGAAAGCTTTATGTGTATGTCTATCAACCGAGTGGCGCTGAAACATTCTCATTGCAAATTCGACTTTCGCAATCTATATCTGAAAATGCGATATGGCAAGATTATTTCTTAACGGATCGTGTTGCTTATACTGATACGGTATTTAGATATGCCGTTGATGGTTTAGAGCTTAAACCCGATGCCTTGCGTTATTATGATATCCCGGCGTTATATCGTAAGTATGATAAAGATTATGACGGCGAACTCGACGGTGAGAATATAGGCGGCTATATTTCTTTCGCCGTTAAGCAATTATGGACGGCGACAACTGTCAATGGACAAGTAAGCTATACTATGCAGGAAAATGCTTCTATTGTCGTTACTTCCCAATACGTTGGACAAATTTACTATGGCAATCCCGGAATGTTTCTTGATGAAGGCACTACGTCCTTTTATATTGCTTTCGATACAGATATTCGCATGGACGACATTTACGAAGCGGATATTAGTTATGGTATAATCGGCGAGCATATTACTACGGGAGCAATATATGAAATTGTACCCTATCAAACGGTAACGATTACTGCCGAGGGCGAAGCTTCTGCCAAAGTCGGTTGGTCTTGGTTTGCTCAAACTCATACGTGGAAAGATATTCAATCAAAAGACGATTTTGTTAAAGCGGAAAATTTAAACGACGAAACAAAAGATATTCTTAAAACAAAGAAATGGGTTATTCGTTTTCATAATTTATATTCGAACGACGGCGGACCTTGGGTTAAACCGCTTCCTTTGGAGTATAGGGCCACTGATACTACTATTCTTCGCTTGAATTATGTCCGCGACGGCAAAACGTATAATGTCGGCGTTGTATCTGATAAGCAATCAAGCGGAACAAATATTGATAACGTAATAGAAGATTGGTCTTTCAAGGATTGGTGGGAAAGCGTAAAGGCTTGGTTTAAGAAATATTGGCATTGGCTCGTTATTGCCGTGGTCGGTGTTATTGCTATAATCATTCTCTCGCCTTTCCTGCCGCTTATATTCACCGCGATAGGACATTTATTCGTCTTGCTGTTTAAGGGGCTATGGTGGCTCATCAGCGCGCCTGTACGGCTTATAGTGGCGTTATTTAAGAAGGAATAAGCTATGGCGATAGAAATAGTATTTGCGCCGCCGCGGACCGGAAAAACGTGTTATTTGACTGCTCAGGCGTGTCAAATTGCATTTGATCGTCAGCGTACTTGCCTAATGCAAAACGAGCTTTTAGGCAAAATCGCAAGCGGTTTTACTAATATTCAAACTATCCCCGAGCATTGCGTTGCCGCAAATTACGATATAACGCTTAGAAAGTTTTGCTATACGCCTTTGCTCAGCCGACGAATTAATCCGTATCGGCTGGGCTTTGACAATCCTTTTGTAGAAACGCATTTTAATATTCCGTTTGAAGCTATCTTCATTACGGAAGCTCAAAAGTATCTTAATAGCCGTATGAGCCGTAATTATCCGGATTGGCAAAGTCGTTGGTATGAACAGCATGGTCATAATAATTTGGATATTTGGTTGGATACTCAACGGCCCATGCTTATAGACGTCAATATTCGTGAGCTGGCAAGATTTACCGAGATAGTCGAGCTTTATATCGATTATGACTGTTTCGGGCACCCGTGCCGCTTAGAATGGCTTATCCGGAAGATATCTAACAGCCAAATGTTTGACTGTTATATGAGTAGCGGACGGAAAGACAAAGATTGCTATACCGAAGAAATTTTTACTTTCGATTATAACGTTTTTCGCTGTTATGACAGTCAAAGCTGTAAACCGAAGTTTTATCAAGGGAAGTTCGACAAAGATATTGATTATCAGTCTGCCGAACCGACCGAAGAAAGCATACAAGGTTATATTAAATTCCTCGAAGAGTTCGACGACGAACTTCCTAAGGGTTTTTATAAAACAAGCACAAGTAAAGGAGCAATTGCCGCATGAATTTCCACATTTTAGATCTCGGCGATGAATTGGATCGTCGTATTTTTGAAAGTTATGAGTGTTTTAATAACACTGCCGATTATCTTCCTATTGATTACGCGAACAAGATACGCGCAAATATTTTTAATGATTATAAGAAAATTCGCAAGATACTTATCAAGGAAAATAAGAAGTATCAAAAGAATCTCAAACCGCTTTCGCGGCTTGCGAACTTTTTCTTTAATCTTTTCAAGCCGAAACTTGTCATACAATCTATTCAATTGCCTGTACCCTCGGAGTTTTCTCCGGATATCCTGAATGCTAATCCGTTAGTTACGGACAAACCGGTCGAAGAACCGGGGTCAACGAACGGTATTAACGATCAGAGCTAAGAATCGAAGCTAACAAGCTGCGCCGTCGAACGTGATCAATCTTCCGCGCCTGCCGAACCGACGGAGCGTGACGGGATGAGCGAAACAGCCGCGCCGCCGCAAGAATGAGGACGGTGCGCCGTGACGGGATACGGAAACAAGAACGGCAGCCGACACCAAAAGCGCGACCCTACGCCGAATCACCCGTACACCCTCTTGTCAACTTATAAGCGCAGCCGAACAAATGGCTCGGTCGAATCGAACTGCCGAGCTTGCTGCCGAAACCCGGAATAAATTCTCTCAGACAAGAACTCCCCGGGCGTTGGCGTAGCTCTCTTTTAATCCGCACGCCTTAGCGTGCCCCTTGTCCACCTCGTCCACGAGGTGACGACTTGCTGAGTTGTGACCAATTGTTCGAAAGTTGAGCCTGCGAGACTTTTGACCAATTGTTCGCAACTCGGCAAGTCCACGAAATGCCGCCGAGCCGAACGAACGGTAGCGCTCGATCAATGCGGCGAAGCCGCAATAAAAAAACAAATAGTCCCAGTCCGCGCACGGTAGGCTTGCCCCCGTGCGCGGGCTGGGACGCAACAGGTTCGGCCGCGGCGCGCCAGCGCCGCGAGTCCGAACCTCTTGATATATTAGAATTAAGTTCCCACGCATGATTTACGGAGAGGTTATGAACGATTGGGATGACGCTTTAAGCCGGGAACGGCAAAAAGTAAAAAATGCTATAAATATTAAATCGCTTGGTTCGAGCATAAGAAAACGCGATTTAGAATTAGGCATTAAAAAGAAAACCGAAAAGCAACGGGCGGCGCAGGAATTGCGTTCAAAAGCTAATCGAGCTACCGAGTTTGATAACGGTGCGGATATACCGGAAGTGCTTCAACTTACAGAAGATTATGTCGGTAACGTTTGGGGCAACCGTTATCATAATGAGCTTTATGCTGATTACTATTTAAGACTTCATGAAGAAACGGGTCTCGCTCAATATGAAGCCGAAGCCGAGCGCGTTGCCCATTGCCATAAGTCTTGGTTCGGCGATCATTACATAATGCAACAAGTGTTTGACGTGAAAACCGTGTTACTCTGCCATGATAAGTTTTGCATAAATTGCCAGCACCTTAAACAAGCTTCACGGCTCAAACGGTTTACCCCGGTCTTTGACGAGCTGCGCGAAACTTACGATCTCTATCATCTCGTTCTTACCGTTCCCAACGTTCCCGGCGTGAAGCTTAATAGTACGCTCGATATAATGTACCGTTCGTTTAAGAAGCTTATTCGTTATTTCAGCGGCGATGCGAAAATTAAAGGCGTTGACTTTAAGCAATATGGTTATGTCGGTGCGGTCCGTGGGCTTGAAATAGTTGCTAACCCGGCGGACTATCACCCGCATATTCACTGTGCTTTGTTACTTGCAAAGGACCTACCCGTCCGCAAAGATATTGTTAATTGTTTCAGCTACGACCACGGCGTTCTTAAACGACATTTTTCCAATCTTGAAATTTTAATACAAAAGATATGGTGGCTTTGCCTTCATGGTCAAAAAGTCGTGCTCGATAGCATTGCCGGCGTTCCCGAGGGTTATAGCTGTACTCTTGACGAAGTGGATAATGACGAGTGGCACGAAGTATTTAAGTACGTTACTAAGCTCACGAAAGACGGCGAGCCGTATTTATCGTATCCGCAGTTCAAGACTTTATACTATGCGCTTTATCGTCGACGTGTCATGCAGGGCTACGGCATATTATATAAACTTGCCGAGGACGACGATATAGACGAAGAATGTGCTTTGGAATACGCAAAGGTGATTGCTCGGCTTCGTCGGTTGGAAGAGCCGCAGGAAAATTACGGTTACGATATAGACGAGCTCTATACCGATGTTAAAAGCAATCGTATAACGGCGATAAGCCGACGGAATATTCAACGTTATCTTAACGAGATTGCTAAGGACGAGGAAGAACGTAATGATTGAGTGGTTTGGGTATGCAATGGGTATGATTTATATTTTGATTTTATTTTTACCTGTAACCACTATATCTTGTAGATTTATAATAGAATTCTATTTGCTTCGGACCGTTCGTAATCAGCAGGTCGGCGGTTCGAGTCCGCCCAGTAGCTCCAAAACCCCCGTGAATATTTCCACGGGGGTTTTACTTTTAGATAAACTTGTTTTATCCCTCTATGATCTCGCCTGTTACCATGTTTTGGAAAATCAGCCAATAGCCCTTACCCGTCGGCATATTACGGTCTCGGGGAAGCCATTGTGCCTCGTTGCCGAGCGGCGACACTTTGTCGTAGCTGCCCGCAATGGCGTAGCACAGCGCGACGTTGCCGCTTCTACCGACCGATATTCGCTTGCCGTCGAAATCGACCTTTACCCATTCCAAATCGGGTAAGAGCTTATTGAGCTCGTCGTCCTTGGGTGCGCCCGAGAAAAGCGTTTGAACGTCGGCACGAACGCGCTCGAAGAACGCGCACTCTCTCAACCTTTTGACCTGCTCGGAGGGTTTTATCGGCTTTACTTCCCGTCTACTAACTACGGGCGTGCGGTGCGCGCGCTTTTTTAGCCATATCGCTTCCCTTTCCCACGGCATAGACGCGCTCTCCGCCGTCACCTGAATTTCCGCATTTACCGCCGCCGCTTCCGCCATTGCTTCGGGCGCAGTCGGTTCGCTTTCTTTCTCCTGCTCTTTTATAGGCGTAACCTTTTGCGCGGTCGGTTGTTCGTTCATAGGCTGGGTATCGATCGGCCGCTCAAAAGTATATTGCTCGGGCTTTTGCGGTTCTTCCTCTTTTCGCTCCGCGACGGGCGGGGTGTACTCCTCTATATCGTCGGGCAGAGTGTCGAATATATCGATTTGCTGCTCGACTTTTTCTTCTTCGACAGGTTGTTCGGCTACCTCGTTTTTCGCTTGCGGTTCGAGCGGTTCGTCCGCTTCTTCTGGTTCTTGCATAGAGCGAATTTCGATTTCTTCTTCCTCGCTCTCCTCTATTTCTTTTTCGGTTACGACTGCCGCTTCTACGGTCGGGCTTTCTTCGACTACTTGCTCGGGCTCGGGTTCGGCTTTCGGCGGTTCGACAACGCGTGGCTCAATACGCGGCGCAATGCGGTCGTCGAGCACGCGCGGGGTGTCGAGAAATTTATCGACTACGGGCATACGCGCCGACAGGTCGAGCGTGGTATAGAAGTCCGCTTCGGCTATCGCTTCGTCGCCGTACAGCGAAAGCCGCGACTGCGGAATGCCCGTACCGTCGGGCATGGGCAAGACCTCGGGCTTGGGGCTGAGCGGCGGAAGCGCGGCAGGCGTGGGTTTACTCGCGACCGGCGGCGGACGGTGGTCGTGCCGTGCGAGAAGGTCCATAAGATTGGCTTCCCACATACGCTTGGCGTTGGTGCCGTACAAGCGCAAGCCGTCGTCGAACACGGCAAAATGCAGTTCGGTAATATCGCCCACGTCGAGCGAGAACGCCAGCGCGGGATCGTCGCCCGCGGGAAGGTCGCGCACCACTACGTGCGTTTTGGTGACTATCCCGACTTTGAGCGGCGCGGAATACGCGCGAAGGTCGAACGTGCGCAGCGAGAACATAGCGCCGCCCGCACTCTTTTCGACGAGGACGACGCCCTTACCGTCGCCGCTTAATATAAGCATCTTTTTTTGATACAGCATACACTTCACCTATCTCTAATTATACTGTATAATGTATGCCGTGTTTTGTTGCTTTTATGATAGCGAAAGCGAATGTTGTCGGGGATAGTCAGGGGGACAGGGAGAAGGATAAATTAAATAAATGCCCTCATCCGTCGGCTCCTTCGTCGCCGCCACCTTCCCCATTTGGGGAAGGCTATCGGTTGTTCGTCTTATCCATTTTTTACAAACAAAAAGCCATATCGAGAGTTTTTGCTCGATACGGCTTTTATTATTTCACTTAAAGTTTTCTTTGCTTCTTTCTTGTTCACAAGAAAGAAGGCAAAAAATTAAACTAAGTTTTTAAGCTGATTGGTGATCTCGGTAAGCCGCTCGCGCTTGACCTCGATCTCGGCGGTATACGTTCTGAAATACCGCATTTCGTTTTCGTCAGGATCGCGACGGCTGATGATCGCCTCGATAAGCGCGGCTTGCGAACGCGTACGCTTAGCTTCGAGCACCTTGATTTCTTCCTCGATCAACTGCATTTCCTTTGCAAGATCACGTTTCAACGACATAATTCTTATCTCCTTTATATGTCCTAATTTTTATTTGATCGACGGGTTATTCTTCCGTCGCAGTTTCGGGTTCTTGTTCATCGGTCGCCTGTTCTTCGCCGTCAGCACCATCCGATGTCGCGGCGGCTTCGGCGCGCGCACGCTCGGCGAGCAAACGCATGGCTTCGGCTTTTGCGCGCATCTTTTCTACGCGCGCGTCGGCGGCGTCCGCCTTGGCTTCGAGCGCTACGGCGCGTTCCTCTGCGGTCTTGGTCTTTTCGGCTTCCGCTTCGGCTTTACGCGCAGCAGCGGCCTCCTTACGCTTAGCGGCGGCCACCGACTTTTCACCTTCCTCGGCTGTCTTAGCAGCGCGCACGGCGGCGATGGTCGCGTCGATCGTGGCGCGGGTGCGGATAGACAAAACGAGCTTATCGGTAAGGAACTGGAACACCTTTTTCTTCCACAGTATGAATATCACGAGCGCGACGATAAGCAGTACGCCGACGACGATAGCGAGTATCGCCCACCACGGCAGCCCCGCTTTATCGAACACGCGGACAAACACGGAATACGAAAGGCCGTTATAATCGGCGGTGCCCTCTACGGTCGCGGAAAGATTATACACTCCCGCCCTGGCGCGCGCGAGATGATTCACGCCCGCGACATTATCGTAAACTACAGTATCGTCGCTGTTGGTGATGACGATATGCACGGTGCCGTACTCCGCCGCGCCGACAACGGCGTTATCGACCTCGCTGTACTTTCCCGCGACCCAGCCGGTAACGGCGGGCTTATCCGTCCAATCATTGACCGCACGATTGATCCTGAACGTAACTTTGATGCTGTCGGTCTTGGTTTCGAGCGTCTGACCTTCCCACATATAGAAGTCGGGCTTGTAGAAAGTGAACACTACGTCGTACGCGCCCGCTTCCGTGCCACCGTTATTGACAGCGACAACGTAAATATCATTGCCCGCGGCGTCCGCCTTTTGCAGCTCGCCGGTATAGCTCTTGTCGTTTACGACGGGAATGGGAACGGACCTTACGACTTCCACGTTGAAGAAGTAATCGGTGCGCGCCTCGCCCTCGCCGAGCTTCTCCGTCGATGAATAGAAGTTGGGGCTGTCGACCTTATAGTAAACCACGTACCGGTCGGGAAGCACGGTCATTATTTCGAGCGACTCCCAGTCGTAGTATACGTCGCTGTGCAGGCGCATAAGGTTGTAGCTGAGATTAAGATCGGCGCAGAGCGCTGCGTACTTATCGAGCGACCAAACAGTACCCTCGACGTTTACAGCATTCGCTTGAAGCGCTTTTTCGACCGCAGCTTTCGCCTGCTCGTCGAACAAATGATTTTCGCCGTCGTACTCGTAAACAAACGTTTTGCCTTTGAGCGCGGCGTTGATATCTTTGAGCATGTCTTCGGGTATCTCTTGTTTACCGACGGTAAACTTAACTTCCTCGATCACGTCGCCCGCCGTCATTTCAAGCCTGTAATCGCCCGCGGGCATTACGGGAGTGAGATAGTGATCGAAAATATTGCGCGTAAAGGTATTGTAATCGCCCTCGCCTACGGGCATGATCTCGTCGCCGTAGTAAAGCGCGAGCGTTACCGTATCGCTTTCCGTGCCGTAATCGGCTTTGTCAACGTCGCCGCTTTTTAGCACGGGAACGACGAACGCGGTCGTATCGCCGTAAACGCGATCGGCGATAGCGTAAGGCGCGCCCTCGCCGTCGACAAACAACGCGGCAGTCGCGTCGGGCGTTTCGCCTTCTTCGCCTTCCTCGCCGCTCTCGTCGGCAAGGATCATAGCGCCGCTCGCCTGCGGCTCGGCATCGGCGTGCGCAATCGTCACAAACGCAAACGATACCGCGACCGAAAGGCACGCTAATAGCGCGATAATTATGTATTTTAGATTAATTGCTTTTGCTCTCATTAGTCGTTACCCTCCGCGGAAATAACAAAACCGACTGCTTATAATTCAGTGTATAATATAACATTATACAGCGCATTTTGTCAAGTGATAAAAGATAATTAGGAATTGCGAATTAGGAAATGCCCGATACCGCTTGCGGTGGTCCCCGGAAAGCGAACTGCGAGTAAACACGGCAAAAGCGTATATGAGAGTGCGTAGACCCGTGCAAGAGCAGGAAAGCAAGGTTGCCCGACGGGGAGTGTACACCCCCGTACATGACCCGAGGGCAACCGTCCAAGCCATGAAAATGCGGAGGCGCGGCGCAGACGGGCAACAGTCGGTGAGCCGCCGACGGGAGTGTACATAGAAGTACATGACCAAGGCGGCGAGCCGAACGTAGTCCGTATCCGCCGATGCATACGCATTTTCATATAAATGCAAAACGGTTGGTATTTCTACCAACCGCCTTGCTATATGATAAGGGGGAAAATGATGAGCGATTTAAGGGGTGTAATCGTTTAGCACAACAGCATCACGTTGATTACAATTGAATTATATTACAACTTAAAATTTAAGTCAAGCGTTTTTTATCGGTTTTTCGAAAATTCTTTAAAAATATTTTCTTCGCCCCGTATACCCTATTGTATGCACGGTACTCCCGATTAAGTACCGTAATTTTCTTTATTTTCTTTTTTGTTCTTGTTTATATCGCCGCGCGAGACCACGGTGTAGATATGCTTAGCGGCGGGATAGAGCGGTATAGCCGACTTGATATACTCCGCGCCGTTGTTTCTGTCCTCGGGAAGCTTGCCGCAATCGATATACAGCGTGCCGACCAAGCACCGTGCAACGCCTTCCCAGCTGTCGTGCTTTTTTACCGCTTCCAGAAACTTGTCCGCGGCATCGGCGGCATGGCGTTTCTTGATCTCGATAAGTCCGTCGATCATGGTCTTGAACGTGCCGACAAACTCGCGGTCGGTCACCGTGCGGAAAAACTGACCGTTCTGTGCGGAATTGATATTATGGCTCGCAATGGCGAATATTCGGCGCTGCGCGGCGAGCATACCCGCATTGGCGCACTCGGTATAGATCTCCACCGCTTTGATAACGTCGCGCGTCACGCCCAAACCTTTCTCATGGCAAACGCCGATATTGTACTTGGCGTAGATATCGCCGTTCTCTTCCATTCTGTCTTGGAGAATATGCAGTCCGTCCTGCGCGCTACCGTACTCGATATTGATAAGCGCCAAACGCATAACTGCGTCGGTATCGCCCGCGTCGGCGGCTTTGGTGTAAAAGCTCTTGGCTTTCTTGATATCCTTTTTTACGTAACTGCCCGTTTCGTAGTAGCAGCCGAGGTTGAACATTGCCTGAACGCAATGCGCTTCCGCCGCCTTGTTGAAAAGCCTTAACGCTTTCTTATATTTATACGGCGTATACGTTAATATCGCCGCAGCGTACGCGCACTTGCCGTCAGGCGTTTTGGATTCGCGTTTGAGGTCTTTTAGCTTGCGCTTGGTTTGCTTTTTGTTGAGCTTTTCAAAGCTGGCGTCGCCCGCGCTGTCGAGAAACTTGGCTTTATGCCCGTCGCAGAACTCGCCAAGCGCAGCATACGTGTACGCATAGCCGTTGAACACCAGCTCCTGCCCGCGCGAGTCGCGGTTGATCTTGTACGACAGTATGACCATAAGCACTGCGCCGACGGGCGGAACGATCGAGCATATTGCCGCGGATATGCAAAGCGCCTTGTGCGAGTTGCGCGAGAGCATTCCGCAATACACGCCGCCGACGATGAAACCGCAGTACAACAGCGCCATGCAGAAATACACGGCGTATGGCGTGCCGTCGTGCGACATGGTGTACAGCACGAGCTGGACAACGAACAACACGAACCCGAACCCGAACACAAGCACGGAAGCAAGTCCGCACACGATAGCGCACGAAGTTTTTTTGCACAAGACAATGAGCGACGTTGCTGCGACGAACGCGCAGAACAACAAACACAGATTAATATAGAACATTATATCGACGGTGTGTTGCGTAACGTACCACGTGGGGATAATCGCCGACAACGTTCTTATTGTAATAGTGATAGTCGTGTTCACTGATCCTGTTTCCCTCATTAGTATGCAAAAACTTCGGGTTCTTATATTGTATCAACAAACGCGAATTTTGTCAATATGTTTTCCCTACTTCTTTTTCGAAAGAAGTAGGCAAGAAAACTTTACTTTGGGATATAAAACTACTCGTCGAACTGCGCGTTGTAAAGCTCGCTGTAAAACCCGCCTTTCGCAAGAAGTTCTTCGTGATTGCCCTGCTCGATGATATCGCCGTCTTTGAGAACGAGTATAACGTCCGCGTTCTTGATAGTCGACAGGCGGTGCGCAATTACAAAGCTTGTTCTGCCCTCGGTGAGCTTATCCATAGCGTTCTGTATGGCGAGCTCGGTGCGGGTATCGACGTTGCTCGTCGCTTCGTCGAGTATGAGCAGCGGCGAGTCCTTTATCATCGCTCTTGCGATAGTCAGCTGTTGCTTTTGCCCCTCGGACAGCTCCGAGCCCTCGCCTATCACCGTGTCGAAGCCGTTAGGCAGGCACTCTATATAATGTTTGAGACCTACGGCAGCGCAGACCTTATCGAGCTCCTCGTCGGTCACGCCCTCTTTATTGTAAACGAGGTTGTCGCGGATAGTGCCCTCGAACAGCCAGGTGTTCTGCAAGATCATGTCGAACAGGTCGTGAACGTCCTCGCGCTTCATGTCCTTTATAGACGTGCCGTCGATCTTGATGTCGCCGCTGTCCAACTCATAGAAGCGCATGAGAAGGTTGACGATAGTTGTTTTGCCCGCGCCCGTAGGACCGACAATAGCCACCTTTTGCCCACGTTTGAGCTCCGCCGAGAACCCGTGGATTATCTCCTTATCGGGCGTGTAGCCGAACTTGATATTATCGAAAGTGACGTCGCCGCGCGGCTTGTCGATCTTGACGGTCTTTTCGTCCTCGCCGAGCATTTCTTCCTTTTCGAGAATATCGAACACTCTGCGGCTCGCCGCCGACGCCTGCTGTATGGAAGTCATGGCTTGTGCGAACGTGCCGAGCGGTTGCGAGAACAACCGCGCGTATATGACGAACGCCATGAGCGTGCCTATATCGACGGCGGTACTGCCCTTATCGATAAGCGCGATACCTACGACGAAAATGAGCAAGTACGACAGGTTGCCGACGAACGCCATTATCGGCTGCATGATGCCCGAAAGGAACTGCGATTTCCAATTGCTGGAAAACAGCCCGTCGTTGGTCTTGTAGAACCGCTTGCGCTCACCATGCTTGCCGTTGTACGCCTTGACGAGATTGTGGTGCCCGAACACTTCTTCGATCTGTCCGTCCATTTCTCCGAGCAAAACCTGTTTGCGGTCGAAGTGCTTTTGCGAGGCTTTGAGCACTATCGCCATGAGCACGAACCCGAGTAGCGACGCTGCGATCGTGACCGCGGCGAGTATGGCGTTGACCTTGAACATCATGACTACGACGCCTATGAACAGCGCCGCCGCCGAAACGAGGTTGGCGGTGCTCTGCGCGAGCGTTTGCGAAATGGTGTCGACGTCGTTTGTGACGGTACTCAGAATATCGCCCGTCGTGGTCGTGTCGAAGTAGTTGAGCGGCAGACGGTTTATCTTGCCGTTTATGTCGCTCCTCAGCTTTTTGCTCGCGCGCTGAGTTATGGTCGCCATTATAAACTGCTGCGCGTACGAAGCAATCGCGCCCACGCCGTAGATTATAATAAGGATAATACAGAGCTCGGCTATGCCCGACATATCTATGCCGAGGATCAAGCCGTCCTTTATCATGTTGGTCAGGTCGGAAATTTTTTCCGGACCGATTATAGTGCAGACCGCACCGCCGACCGCGAGCAGTATTGCCGAGATTATTGCGGGCAAGTATCCCTTCAAATATTTGAGAAGCTTGCCGAACGATTTCATGTCTGCTTTTTCGCGCTTGCCGTTGCCAACGCGTCTTCTACCCATCATAGGCGGCATATTACAACTCCTCCTTCGATAATTGCGAGAGCGCGATCTCTTTGTACACCGCACAGTTTTCGAGCAGGTCCTTGTGCGTGCCCATGCCGACTATCCTGCCCTCGTCGAGAACGATTATCTTGTCGGCGTGCATGATAGTGCCGATACGCTGCGCGACGAGCACTACCGTCGCGTCCTCGATATTCTCGGCGATGTTCTTTCTGACCGCAAGATCGGTCTTGTAGTCGAGCGCGGAGAACGTATCGTCGAACACCATCAGCTCGGCGTTCTTATACACTGCGCGCGCGATTGACAGCCGCTGCTTTTGCCCGCCCGAAAAGTTTGTGCCGTCCTGCGCTACGGGCGAGGCTATGCCCTGTTCCAGTCCGTTCACAAACTCGGCGGCGCACGCTATATCGAGCGCGCGGTTTATACGCGCGTCGTCGGGCTCGGTCTGTTCGCCGTAAGCCACATTGCCGCGAATATCGCCCTTAAACAGCACGGCGCGCTGCGGCGCGAGCGAAATACTGTTCCTAAGCACTTCCTCGTCGTAGTCCTTAACGTTTACGCCGTTGAACAAAACCTCACCGCCGTCCACGTCGTAGAAGCGTTCGATAAGGTTGATGACCGTTGTTTTTCCGCTGCCCGTCGCGCCGATAAACGCGACCGTCTCCCCCCTGTTCACTGTGAACGAAATATCGCTAACAACCTTGTTCGAGCCGTGGTCGTATGCAAAATCTACGCCCTTAAATTCAAGCACAGGCACGCCGTCCTTATGCTCGACTTTTTTTACGCTGCCGCTGCGAATAGAACGGTGCGTGCCGAGCGTTTCGGCAATACGCCGCGCCGACACCACGCACCGCGGCAGGATCATGAATATCATGATGAGCAGCATGAACGCCATAACTACCTGCATGGCGTACTGCGTGAACACCGTCATACTGGTGAACATATCTTCCTTGCCGACGAGCGGCGTGGAATTGATAAGCGCCGCGCCTATCCAGTACACCGCGAGCGTAAGCCCGTTCAAGCAAACGGTCATGACGGGCATCATAAACCCGAGCGAGCGCGACGTAAATAACTGGTTGCGCTTTATCTTTTCGTTGACCGTTTCGAACTTGGCGGTCTGGTACTGTTCGGCGTTGAACGCGCGCACCACGCGCACGCCCGTAACGTTCTCGCGCACGGAGTTATTCATCTCGTCGATAAACTTTTGGATCTGGCGGAAGCGCGGGAAGCACATTATCATGAGCACGGCAACGACGGCAACTATTATCGCGACGACCACGCCAGTGGCTATCGTCCACTCGACGGCGGTCGCCGAAATCTTGCATATCGCCCACACCGCGAGCACGGGCGCTTTGATCAAAAGCTGCAAGCCTATCGCAATAAAGTTTTGCATTTGAACAACGTCGTTGGTCGTGCGCGTTATAAGACTGGGCGTGCCGAACTTGTTTATTTCCGCCGCCGAGAACGAGGTAACGCGCTCGAACAATTCTTTACGAAGCGTCTTTGCAAAGTTCGCGGCAGTACGCGCGGCAAAGAACCCGCATATGATCGAGCAAAGCGCGCTGCAAAACGCATACAACAGCATCCACCCGCCGTTGCGCCACACCGCCGACATATCGACGGTTCCGTCCAGCCTGACCACTTCCTTTACAAGCTTTTGCGTGTAATCGGGCATGGTAAGGTCGAAGTACACCTGCGCCACCACGAGCCCCGCGCATATAACAATGAACACGTAGTCTATCGATTTTAAATACTTAAAAAGCTTTAACATCTCGCCTCCTTAAAGTTTTCGCTTAATTTTCGCTCTTTTTGCGTTGGGCGATTTCATGGAATCTACCCAAGATCCGCAAAAACTCGTTCAGGTCGTCCTCGCCTATTTCGTCGATAACGCTCATGGCAAAGTTCAACCGCTCTTTCTCGTGCTTGTCGTACTCGGCTCGCCCCGCGTCTGTGACCGTAACCACGACCTTGCGCGCGTCCTTTGCCTGCGCACGCCGCGTAATAAGCCCGCGAGATTCGAGCGCTTTAAGCCCCGCCGCCACGCGCGGAGTGGACATACAAAGCTTGGCGCTCAAATCGCCCGCGCAAACCTCGCCCTCCGCCCTGCACAGCAAAAGCAAAATCAGGTGAGCCGTACGGTCGTTATCGTCCAACCTCTTAAACGCGTCCTTGGGTCTGAGCTTATCAAACCTTTCGAGGAACTCTCGCGCCTCCTTTTCGTCGCACATATTTCTATTCTCGCCTCTAATAAAAAATTACCTAACAATTTATCTAAATCGTTTAGGTAATTCAATTATATAAATTTATACGATATATGTCAAGCAAAACAGACCTATATTTTTAAGAAAAACAAAAGGGCGCATACCGCATTACTACGCGCCCCTTTAATTTTTAATTGTTAATTATTCTCGCCGTGCGGGTCCTCGTCGTCATCGGGCGGGAACATGGCGGGATCGTACTCGATACCGTTCTTATCGTAATAGTCCTTGATAGCGGCGCGGATAGCCTGTTCGGCGAGCACCGAGCAATGAAGCTTGTGCGCGGGCAGTCCGTCGAGCGCTTCGACGACCGCTTTATTGGTAAGCTCCAACGCTTCGGATATAGGCTTGCCCTTGATGAGCTCGGTCGCCATGGACGAGCTTGCGATCGCGCTGCCGCACCCGAACGTATTGAACTTGACGTCGGTTATAATGCCGTTATCAACCTTGATATACATTTTCATGATATCGCCGCAGCGCGCGTTGCCCACCTCGCCGATACCGTCGGCGTCGTCGAGCTTGCCCACGTTGCGCGGGTTTCTGAAATGATCCATAACTTTTTCGCTGTAAAGTGCCATAATGATATATCCTCAATTTTTAATTTTTAATTATTAATTTTTAATTAAAATGAAATTTCTTCTCGCCCTTTTCGAGCGCTTCCCAAACGGGCGACATATTGCGCAGATACTCGACGACCTGCGGCACGACCTTGATTATCGTATCGGCGTCGCTTTCGGTATTGTCCTCGGACAGGCTTATTCTAAGACTGCCGTGCGCCACCTCGTGCGGAAGCCCGAGCGCAAGCAGCACGTGCGACGGGTCGAGCGAGCCCGAAGTGCACGCCGAGCCGCTCGACGCGCAAACGCCCTCGTCGTCGAGCATAAGGAGTAGGCTCTCGCCCTCTATGCCCTCGAAGCACATATTAAGAACGCTCGGCAAATGATTTTTCATATCGCCGTTTATCTTGGAATGAGGTATCTTTTTGAGCTCCTTGGCTATGCGGTCGCGTAGCTTGATTTCGTGCGCCGAAACCTTGTTCATAGTCTTGCACGCGTATTCGAGCGCCGCCGCCATGCCCGCAATGCCCGCGAGGTTCTCGGTGCCCGCGCGCCTGCCCTTTTCCTGCGCGCCGCCCTCGATAAACGCATTTATCGGCACGCCCTTGCGCACGTACAGCGCGCCCACGCCCTTGGGTCCGTGAAACTTATGCGCCGACAGCGACAGCATATCTATATTCATGTCCTTAACGTCGACGGGAACGTGTCCTACCGCCTGCACCGCGTCGGTGTGGAATACGACCTTATTCTCGCGGCATACCGCGCCGATTTCCTTTATGGGCTGTATCGTGCCTATCTCGTTATTGGCGAACATGATCGTGACGAGCGCGGTGTCGGGGCGTATTGCCGCTTTCACCTCGTCGGCGGTGACGATACCGTTCTCGTGAACGTCCAGGAACGTCACCTCGAACCCCTCGCGCTCCAACTTTTTGAGCGTATGCAAAACCGCGTGATGCTCGAACGCCGTAGTCACGATATGCTTCTTGTTGCGCTTGGCGCCGTTAGCCGCAGCCGAGCGTATCGCCTGGTTGTCCGCCTCGCTGCCGCCCGAGGTAAAGTATATCTCGCCGGCATCGGCGTTTATGCACTTAGCTACGCGCGCACGATTTTCTTCGAGCGCTTCCTTTGCGATCTGCCCCACCGTGTGCAATGACGACGGATTGCCGTACACGTTCTTGTAGTAGTCCGCCATTGCGTTTATCGCAACGTCGTTCATAGCGGTGGTCGCCGCGTTATCCACGTATATGGTCTTTTTACAAGCTTTATCCACTGCTGTGCCGAAACCTCCAAGTGATATAGCCATTTTACAGTGCAGTCGCGGTGCAGACGGGCAACAGTCGGTGAGCCGCCGACGGGAGTGTAGACCCACCTACATGACCGAGTCGGCGAGCCGAACGTAGCCCGTATCCACCGATGAATGCGCTGTAAAATTTAATTCCTATGAATTTAGTATGAATTAGCCTTGTAATTATTATAATGCGCCGTAATATATTTGTCAATTATATTGAGAGTATTACTCTAAAATTTTTCAAACAAAAAAACCCCCGACTGAGCGCCGAGGGTTTTCGTTGTTCCCTATTATATGGGAAGAATTTTAAGAATGTGTTTGCTAACAATCATGAGGATGAGGTCGATCAACCATATAATCCAGAAACCAAGGAAAATACGGAGGATGCCCGCAACGATCTTACCGTCCGCAAAACGCGTGATGATGCCGCAAATCCACGAAGTAACGGGGATAATAGCAAGAATTACGCTTACGATATACGGAAGACCAAAGTAATCGCCACCTTTTGCCATGTTCGTTCTCTCCTTTTAATATTTTTGTATTTTCATTATACTATGTATATGCGCGGTTGTCAAGTATATTTCTAAAAATCGATAACGCATTTATCAAGTTTTCTCGAACGTAAAAACCTTACCCTCTTGACTTATACCCGATCACTATGATATACTAGATATGAGGGTGTTCAACTTCAAGCGAAACACCCCAAGCGGGCTCTTTTGAGCTCTATCTACGTTAAACTCGCTTGTAGTAGCGCCGAGGCTACGACTTCGCTCGTTTGCCTTGATATAGCTGCAAAATAGCCTCGCTTGGGGCGCATAGCGTTTTTACGAGCAAAATCACGAGGATAGACGTGCGAAACGGAGCGCGTCGTACTCTTTGCGGTACGGCAAGCGACGCTTCGCGCGTATAGACTGAGATTTTGCCGTAAAAATGTTTCTTTTGAGGTTGAACACCCGCGGTATGGACGAAGAACGGCTGGATATAGATAAAGCGTTGGCGTATCTCACGCTCGACGAGAAAATAAGAATGCTTTCGGGCGACGGAATGTGGCACACCTACGCCTGCGGCTCGCTGCCGCGCGTAAGGATGTCCGACGGACCGAACGGGCTGCGCATGACCGACGGCGTTGCGTCGGCTGCGGTGCCGTCCACCTGCTATCCTACCCTGTCCATGCTTGCAAACAGCTTCGATCCCGCGTTCGCGTACAACGTGGGCGCGGCGATAGGCAGAGAAGCCACCGCCATGGGCGTGAACGTTCTGCTCGCGCCGGGCGTCAATATAAAACGCTCGCCGTTCGGCGGCAGAAACTTCGAATATTTCTCCGAAGACCCCCTGCTTTCGGGCGAAATGGGCAGAGCGTATATTTCGGGCGTGCAATCGACGGGGGTGGGCGCGTGCTTAAAGCACTTCGCCGCCAACAACGCCGAAACCGACCGTATGTATTCGAACAGCACGGTCGACACGCGCGCACTCCACGAGGTTTATCTCAAACCGTTCGAGATCGCGCTCGAAGCCAAGCCCGAAGCGGTGATGACCGCATACAATAAACTCAACGGCGAGTACTGCTCGCAAAACAAAAATCTCATAACCGAAATACTGCGCGGCGAGCTCGGCTTTCGCGGCGCGGTGATTTCCGACTGGGGCGGCGTTCACGACCGCGCGGAAGCGCTCAAAGCGGGGCTGGATATAGCCATGCCCGACGGCAACGGCTTGTTCGAGGAACAGCTTTACGCCGCGTACCACGCGGGGCGCGTGACCGAAAAGGACATAGACGATTCGATACGCCGCATACTGGAATTGACGGACAACGTATACCTCGAACCGTACGGCGATTTCGACGCCGACGCGCACGACAGGCTTAGCTACAACGCAGCTGCGGCAAGCATTGTCATGCTCAAAAACGAGAGCGTTCTGCCGCTCACCAAGGACATGAAAATAACGGTGTGCGGCGAACTCGCCGAGCGCGCGCCCATACAAGGCGACGGCAGCTCGCACGTAACGCCTATCAAAACGTCGTCGCCGCTCGACGCGTTCTCGCACCGCGCAATAGAGGTCACGTACTTCCGCGGATACAGCCTTACCGACCAAAAACAGGACGGCAGGCTTTTACAGGAAGCGAAGGACGGCGCGGAAGGCGCGGACGCCGTGATAGTATTCGTCGGCGCGCCCACGCCGTGCGAGGGCGTGGATAGGCAAACGCTTGCCCTGCCCGACAACCAATTGAACCTTATAGCCGAGCTCACGGCGGCGGGACACCGCGTAGTAGTCGTGCTGTGCTCGGCGGGGCCCGTCGAAATGCCGTTTATAAACCGCGTGCGCGCGGTGGTGTACGCCGGGCTCAACGGCGGAAACGGCGCGTTAGTCGCCGTCGATACGCTGTTCGGCAGGATCAACCCGAGCGGCAAGCTCGCAGAGTCTTTCCCGCTTTCGAGCAAGGACGCTATCGAGGTAGCCGACCCCGTTTACCGCGAAAGCATTTTCGTCGGATATAAATATTACGACAAGACCGAAACGCCGGTGCTGTTCCCCTTCGGGCACGGACTTTCGTTTTCTAATATCGAATACACGGATATGACCGTCAAGCGCGTCGATAACGCCGAATTCGACGTGACCGTCACCGTCGAGAACAAATCGGTGCGCGACGCGGTAGAAACGATCCAAATATACGTCACCGACAAAACGGGCAGGGTCATGCGCCCCGTCAAGTCGCTCGGCGGCTATAAAAAGGTTTACGTAGAGGGCGAAACCTCGACCACGGCGACCATACGCCTAAACGCTTCGGCGTTCGAGTTCTACGACGAGAGCAAGCATAGGTTTGCGATCCCCGACGGCGAGTTCGAGATCGCGGCGGCGAAATCGGCGGCGGATATTCGAAAGCGCGTGACCGTCAAGGTCCACGGCAACTTTTTCGATACTATCCCCTACCCCGACGTTTACGACAACCCGAATAAAACTATGCTCACCGACCTTGCGTTCAAGGAACTGTTAGGTCACGATGTGCCGCCCCTGCGCGTGCCGCCCAAAAAGGGCGAGTTTACGCTCGACTGCTGTTTTGCCGACCTCGAACGCACGTTTATAGGCAAGATCATGAAACGCGTCGCCGTAGGCAAAGCCAAATCGGTTGCCGCAGTCGGCACGCCCGAATACGACGCGTTCGTCAATTCCACTCTGCACACGCCGCTGTCCTCGGCAAGCGCAACCTCGGACGGCGCGCTCACGCTCAAAGCCGCCAAGGGCATAATCGAGCTAGCAAACGGTCATATCTTCAAAGGCTTGAAATTTCTGTTAAAACGTAATTAATAATGATTTTCGGCTTCGCGAGGGCACCGAAAAAAGGATCAACATGAAAATCGATATATTCGACTACATAGAAAAAGCGGCAAGCACGCTGGACGCCAACCTCGTCGGCTTTACTCATGCCGCAGATCGGCTTACCGAATACCTTCTGCAAAAGCTGGGCGACGTCGACGCGACGATAGGCGTCACCTCGCGCATAAAAACACGCGAGAGCCTAAAAGAAAAGATCTTGCGCAATCATTTATATTTGGAAGCGCCCGCCGACAGAATAGTTTTCGAAATGCACGACATTATCGGCGTAAAGGTCGAATGTCGGTTCTTTAAGGACGAAGAATATCTTTACGACAAGATACGCGAAATATTCTGCGTGGATATGGGAGACGGCTACTTCTGCCCCGAGGGCAAAAAGGCGGTCAAGCTCAAACTTTCCGTGCCCCAGCCCGAAAAGCAAAAGAACGGCTACACCATCTACCGTATCGACGGCAGAGTGCTGTACGCGGGCGAAACCTACAACTTCGAGCTTCAAATAAAATCGCTCGTAAACAGCTTCTGGTCTGAAATCGAGCACAAGCTTATTTACAAAAACAATCGGCTCAACCAGTTCGACAGCCTTATGAAAGAAATGCTCGACTCCACGCGCGAAAGCCTTTCGGGTATCGACCACCAGCTCAGCCTACTGTTCGACCGCGTGTCGGGCAATATGATAGTCAACCAGCAGGAACAGCTCAGAAGCTTACTCACAATGGGCATAAACGAAATGTTCACCGCTATCGTCAAGGCGAACACGGGCATACCCGTCGGCATAACCGACTACTCAGAGGCGATAGTCGAATATCTCATTTGCGCGTCGTCGTACACCAAGGAAACGCAAACGAGCAAACCGTTCATAGTCGATCTTGCCGACAATATGTCGAAAGCGGTAGCGCCCGACAGCGAGGTCATGACGAAGATACGCAAGATACACTCGGGCAATAACTACGGCGGACTGTTCGTGAGCCTTATGGACTGGATACGCACAATGGACTACGGCAATATCAATATCGGCGAAAAAGTAAAAGTAGAAAATACGTTCGAGCAAGGCGTGTACTCAGAGGTCGCAAAAATCTTTATCCGCAACCTTAACGAAGACTTCTATCTTAACACCTTCTTCCATATACTCTTTTCGCTCGAACGCGGCAACGACACCGAGGACTTCACCGATTATATTCGCTACTACACCGACGCGATAACCGCAGGCAAAACCCAAGACAAAATCTACCGCACCGTAGGCAGACTGTCAGAACTCCCTGCCCACAAGCTTCCCCTTACTTCCACAATGCAAGCGCTTAAAGAAATTTAATTCCCAAATAAAACCGCTCTCGCAATCGAAAGCGGTTTTTCATTTACCTTATTCGCCTTCCCCAATTGGGGGCATGGGGGGGGGTGGCAGCCGCTCCGTCGGCTGACGGATGAGGGTTTAAATCTTATCCGTATATATCACTCATTGTTATTTCGCTACCTGCATTTCTTCCAAAATACCGTATGTGTTTTTGTACGGTATGATATTTATCGTTTTCTTTTGTCGTAAGAATTTCGCTTCCTTGTGCGTGAACCAAGACCGAGCCCACTTCTCTCTCGTTACGCCGCTCTCATCTTGATACCTAACCTTAACGTAGCAAACCAACCATTTCAGCACTTTGGTTACTTCACCCTCTCGAACGCAATCACTTGCGAATATTCCGCTTGCGTGTTCCAATATCTTCTTGTCTAATCTATTTCTGTAAACTACCCTATAAAAGAACAAATACGCCGCCATGCAAAGCAATCCTATAAATACGCAAGCAAGTATTAAATCGATTTGATGATACTTTTGCCAATAATAAGCTATACCCGCCAACGTACCGTAAGTGCTCGATCCGTCTGTTGGATCTATTACTATTCTGACTTTTTCGCCGAGATGTTCAACCGCATATCTTTTTTGCGAGAACGAACCGACCCCACCGGTATATTTTACGCCATCCGGTGCGACGTACATATAAATACATTCCCAGCCTCTTTCGATTGAAGTCGAATCAGCCGAGCTTAAATCTATTTCCATTATATCTACAATTTCGGCTTCGACTTCAATGCCATTCCGTAGCATCTTTTCATCATAATAATCGCAATAACAAAACACCGAAAAAATAACCGATAGAACGCAAAAAATCGCAAACGCGGCATTAATAAAAAACTGATATATTTTGAAATTGTTTTTTATACCGATATATTTTACGTTCAAACTCAAACCTCAAAAATCCAAAAACAAAATTACCCTAACGGCATATCAAGCCGCCGCAGTTTTTCGAGCAGAATGTCTTCTTCGGTCTGCGCGTCCTCGGCAGACTCTATGCGGTTACGCAGAGAAAGCATTTGCTTGTCGGTCTCTGCGATCACGTCCGCGCACTTTTTAAGCTCCGCGCCAATAGCGTCCTGGTCGGGAATGTTGTGCTTGTATTTCATTTGGTGTTCGAGGCTCGCCCAAAAATCCATGGCAATCGTGCGGATCTGCACCTCGACTTTAATGTCCTTTTTCCCGTTCGAGAAGAAAACGGGAATACTGACGATAAGATGCAGGCTGCGGTAGCCATTGGGCTTGGGGTTTTGAATATAGTCTTTGCGCTCTATGAGCGTAACATCGGCTTGGGACAGAAGCGCGTCGGCTATCTGGTAAATATCGTCAATGTACGGACAGATAACGCGAATACCCGCCACGTCGTTTACGTTAGCCTCAATGCTATCTAAGGAAACGGGCACTCCGTACTTGACGAGCTTGGAAATAATGCTCTCGGTGCGTTTGAGCCGCGTGGTGATCGAGTTGATGGGATTGCGCTTGTATTTAAGCTTGAACTCTGCGTCGAGCACCTCGAACTTGGTGCGCATCTCTTTGAGCGCGCACGAATACGCCATTTGAAGTTCTTTGAGCTGAACGACCGACCACATCATGTTCTTGGCTTGACGGTATACCTCGTCAACCGAAATCTTGCCACCCAGCATCTCCGAGATCTCCGCAGGAAGCAGCTCGTCGTCAAATTCCTCGTCGAAAATATTTTTCATAACTCACCTCGCTATACGTTTGGTTGTAAATATTATATCAAATAAACATTTGTTTTTCATTAGAATTTGGTTAAGTTTTCGTAAAACGTTTCTAATAAACTTTAATAAACGCACCGCTTGTTTTTGCTTTGATATTGTGATAGAATACAAATAACAACCTCGGCAGGAAAAACTTATGAGCAGAACAGATTGGTTCACGATAGACAAAATCGACGAAACTACGTACATAATAAGCGAGTATAAGCATTGGGAAGAAACGCATTGCTATCTTTTGATCGGCAAAGCCCGTTGCCTTTTGATAGATACGGGGCTCGGCATTTGCAATATATTCGATCAAGTTCGCAAACTGACCGATAAACCCGTGACAGCGGTCGCAACCCATATACATTGGGATCATATCGGCGGACACAAGTATTTCCCCGACTTCTACGCTCACGCGGCGGAACTGAATTGGTTAAGCGGTGAGTTTCCTTTAAATATAAAAACGGTGCGGGATATGGTCACCGACCGCTGCGAGATCCCAGACGGCTTCGATATCAATAAATATGAAATGTTCCATGGCAAACCCACACGTGTGCTTAACGGGGGCGAAAGAATAGATATTGGCGGTAGGGTGATAACCGTCATGCATACGCCGGGACACTCACCGGGGCATATTTGTTTTTGGGAAGAAGCGCGCGGGTATCTTTTCACAGGCGACCTGGTATATAAGGATACACTGTTCGCCTACTACCCTTCCACCGACCCGGAAGCGTATCTGCACTCACTCGAAACGCTTGCATCGCTCAACGCGGAGCGAATTTTCCCCGCCCATCACTCATTGGAAATAGGTCCTGAAATAATAATACGAATGCGTGATGCGTTTAGAGAATTAAAGAAAAACGGTAATTTGCACCACGGCGCAGGCACGTTCGATTACGGAGATTGGTCGATTTGGCTGTAAAGAAATTATCCCGACCGAAAACTTAACTCAAATCGCTTGACAAAAACCGTATAACATGATAAACTAACATTCGACTGTGGCCCCATGGTCAAGCGGTTAAGACGTCACCCTTTCACGGTGAAATCATGGGTTCGAGTCCCGTTGGGGTCACCAAAACGAAGTGTCTCGAACCGAGTGCGAAGTTCATCGCATTCGGCTCGGGACTTTTCTTTTTGCTCATCTGTTGTCGGATAGTTCGGCATATTACTTGTTTTTAGCACAATAAGATACTTTTCACCGTCAAAGATTATTTCTTTGATTAGCGTATCAAATAGCTTTTTGCGCTTATCGAGATTCGTCGGATCTTCCGCACATTCGATTGCAAGCACACTCTTATGGAAGAAATCCATTAGCATTTCTTTTTGCAACGGTTTAATATTGTTCGATTCTTCTTCGGATATTCTCGCCACCAACTGAGTTTTAAGAAGCGTTAGCTCGCTCATCTTGGTTTGAGTATATTCGTTAAAAATTCCTTTGCAAATCGCCATTGTGATATTGTTTAACATTTCTTCCGTTTCGGCGAGCCGACGCCTGAGTATTTTAAGCTCGGGCTTTTCTACTATTTGTTTGTTATGTATTTCCACAGCTTGCTCGGCAACACGGCGCAAAAACGTTTCATCCTTTAACGCCTTCATTACGGTTTTATAAACGCTGTCCTCAAAGACTTGTTTGGGAACGGCATGAGAACAGCATTTGTCTTTGCCTTCCTTTTTACGACGGCATTTGTAAAAGTAATGAATATCGCCGTTTCGGCAAGTTCCGCTCTCCCCATTATAAAGCGCTCCGCAATGCGAGCAAATTATTTTACCGCTCAAAATAAACTTTTCTCTGGCGCGCACTCGTCCTGACTTATGCGAATTGACAACGAGCAATTCTTGTGCGCGATTAAATGTCAATTCGTCCACGATAGGCATAATGATATTGTCGTAAACCTCGCCGGCGTATTGGCATTTACCGATATACTTTTGATTACGAAGCATATCGGAAACACGCCCGATCGAAAAGCTATGTCCCGTATGCGTGCGGATTCCGCTTTCGTCAAGCCACGTTTTAATTTCTTTAATCGTCGTACCGTTCACATAGTCGTTAAACATCTTTCGTATAATCTCGGCTTCTTGCGGCACAACCTGATACTTCTTATCAACGATACAATAACCGTAAATCGGCTTAATGCCTGCGGCGTTACCTTTAAGGCAACTCTCGCGCATACCGCGCTTAACCTTTTGCGAAAGTTCGGCGGAGTAGTACTCCGCCATACCCTCAATCATAGATTCAAGTATAATGCCTTCGGGCGAATCGGTTATCTGCTCACACGCGGATAAAACCTTTACGCCGTTCTTTTTAAGCGTTGCCTTATTGATTGCGCTATCGTACCGGTTTCGTGCAAACCTATCGAGCTTATATACAAGCACGTAATTAAATTCTTGTTTTGCGCTGTCTTTTAACATTTGCTGGAATTGCTCACGCTTGTCCGTCTTACCCGAAACCGCTCTGTCGATATACTCATTTGTTATGATATATCCGTTGCGTTCGGCAAATTCGCGACAAACGCGAAGCTGTCCTTCAATGCTTTGCTCGGTTTGCTTTTCGCATGAGTACCGAGCATAAATTACTGTTCTTTTTTCAGTTGCGTCCATAATCATCCTCCATTTGCTTTACTATATCGGGATTGTCAAGCAGATAGTAGGCAAGGCTTTCCGCACAGCTTACTATAAACTCGTCGCTGTAATGTATCGTTCCCGATTTGACTTTGCCCGTTTGCATATCGCAAAATATTGTATCATCTGCAACCTCAGCCGTATTTGCTAAATACTTCGGGCTACCTGTATATGCACTTAATTTCTTTTTTACATAATCACTTCTTTGTTGTGATTTCACCTCGAATCATTGTTTGCGCTACGGCATACAATGTTCTCTTTGCCGAACGGATATAATGTTCTTTCTCCATATAACTACTATGTTCTCTCATCATTTATAGCGTATTACCTCCTTATAAATTTTTTTTGAAATATAGCCCGACTCAACTGTTCGTTTCGTCGGGCTAAAATAAAGTCGTTTTATTTATTTCTTTTTCATTTGTTCCAACTCGCTCTCGAAAAAGTCGTCATAACCGTCTTTGAGCTTTGCGAGGTTAGTGTCGTGCTTTGCGAGAAGTTCCTCATAACCGGCTTGAATAAGCTCTACTTTGGTATAACCGTATTCTTTCAAAAACTCGTTGATTTTTTCCAAAAGCTCACGCGGTATCATAGTTTGAAAATTGCCGCTTGTGGCTTTTCTTTTCTCTCTGTTCTTCTCCTCATACTTGCGGTTTGCAATTCGTTGGGGAGTGTTCTCTTTGCGTGTTACCATAGTTCGCCTCATAAAATATATTTATCGTATATATACGATAGCATACTTTTACTGATATGTCAATAGATTACACCCAAATTCCTTTCGTATTCTTGAAAATATCGTACTCATCATCTTTGCATCTCTTAAAACGCTCTGCCTGTTCGGGAGTAGTGTATTTAAGTAAAGACGTGCTTTCGCCACGCTTTGCGCCGTAACGCTTGGATATTTCTTGGTAAAAGCACTCTTGCAAAACGGAGTAGGACATTTCTTCGCCGCGCTGTTTCCAAAACTCGGAATGGCACAAAAGCGGTGCTGTCACATGCCGTCTTGTTTTATAAATCGGGTTTCCACTCTCATCGCGCCTTTGCAGTTTGTTTCCGTTTTCGCTTTTGTGGTTACTCATTGCTTTTACTCTCCATTTGTCCGTTACGGGCAAATAATACAAGAAAAGATTTCGCCTGTTCGGCTCGGTAACGGTTAAAGCGCAGATAATGTTCTTATCTGTTTGCAAAAATCCTATGTGCTTTATCGCAAAGTCATAGCAGTGCCGAAAGTATATTTCGATTTCTTCCTCGTCGGGAAAATCTTGCCAAAACTCGCGATTACCACCGAATTGCAAGCATTCCAAAACTTTATTCTTTCCGCGTGGATGAAACTGTGCATTTAGCGTCTTAATCGTTTCGACAATTTCAATTTGAAATATACCGGTTTTGCATTTCAGCCAATGTACTGAATGCTGTGCTTGCGCTTCTACAAGATAGTTGTCCTGTGCGGACAAATCCTGTTGTCTAAACGTGAGCACAGAAATGGTGGCGTGCTTGTCTCTTGGAAATAGCCAAGAATAGTCGTGTCTACTGTAAAAGCCTATATTTGTTCACCTCCTTTAAAGATTTGAAGAAAAACAAAATCGGCTCTCTGTCCGAAAGCCGACCTTACATTATCTGTTCAATAAATATTAAGTTTTTGCCCCTTCTACTTATAAGCCACAAAAACGCTGAAAATATTACATCACAAATAAAAATTCTTAAAAAAATATTTGGCTAACTTTTTACCGCTGAATTGCGTATAGAATTCTCTTAACCGTCTGTTACGTTTCTCGGCAAGATAAGGATACAGTCGTTTAGTAAAACATTCTTCTACGGAAACGCCTAATCTCTTTGCAATCTTTTCAATGGCGCTATAAATGCCATCAACGGCTTTATGGCTATCTGTTAATCTATTCGCTTCGCGGCGTTTTACTTCCATACATAACCGAACATATACGCCTTGTATAATTGGCAGCTGATCTACATAATAATCTTTGAAATGTCGTTGTTCGTTATATGGCGCATTTGAAAGATATTTCTCAATATCTGCGTCGATCTTATCTTCATCAAAGAGATAGTAGCGAAGTATGTAACGGCACAGTTCGCCGATACTGTAAAACCAATTTATAAACGGAAGTAAGTCACTAAATAAACCTCTTATGACAAACTCTATCTCTACGTCAAGGAAATCCGGCAGTTCAAAATCTCTCATAAAAATTTGCCATAACTTCCATACAATATCGTCCGGCGCATTGTCTTTGCTCAAATCATATGCGTCCAGCTTTCGTCTTGCCCGACGGAAAGTAGAAGATACCGCGCCTTGCGTTATGCCAAGCTCTTCGGCGATATCTTTCTGTTTTATGCCTTCGTCCACAACAAGGCAATATACTGTCCGCTCTTGCGGCGTTAATGTGCTTAATGCACATATTCTATCCAGTTGTTCAATTGCAAGAGTAGAAAATGGGATATCTTTGTTTATCCACTTTTGTTGTTTGCGTGGAGATAGTATTTCCTCATCTTCGGGAAAAGGCTCGTTGTGACGGTAAACTTTGTGCCAATTGTTATACTCAAATCTATCCAACTCGCGCAAGGCTTCCCACTCTTTTTCCGTAACTTCTATTTCAATATACTTTTTGTCACCAATATGAAAGTTCGCTTTATCTTTGGAATTGCACGGATAGTAATACAAAAACTTGCCTGCTGTTTTGGCGGGCTTTTTCTTTTTATTCATATGATACGCTAATTTATCCATGCACTCATTATACCATAATATTGTTGACAACTACTGTCACTATTTGGAAAAAATTTTAATTATTTTTACGACTACGGAATACCGCATACGATATTCCAAAATGGTGGCATTTTTCAATGCCTAAGCAGGATAAGGAAAATGCCACAAAGTGGTATTTTCGATCGCTCGCTTCGCTCGCTCAGAACAAGCGGGAAACCCGCTTTTAGTTAATATAAAAATCCACCGCTGTTAGAAATTCAGCGATGGATTTTTATTATTCGGTAAATACATCAATCAATGCTTTTTGTTGTTTTGGGGATAGCTTACGGAAACAATGTAGCATTTCCTTTTCAGTTTCGCTTAATACCTCTATTTTCTCATCTTCGAGAAAGAACTGCGCAAGAGTCAAACCAAACGCATTGCAAATACATTGCAATGTTTCTAACTTCGGCGTGGTATTTCGAGCAAATACAGATGACAGCGTCGGAAGCGGAATATCAGCTTCCTGCGCAAGCTTATAATCTGTCCAATCACGCTCGCCTTGTAAAGTTCGGATTTTAGTCAGCACATCCATATTCTTATTATACTACGCATTTGCATTATCTATTGGCGTGCAAACGCATTGACTTTATTATGCAAATGCAGTATAATAACAATGCAGTTGCATATTGAATAATCACCTAACTGCATAGAGGTTTTGTATGGATAATTTAGAAAACAAGCAGCATCCCACTATTGTATCGATATTCTCAGGTTGTGGCGGATTAGACTTGGGATTTCATATGGAAGGATTCCAAACGATTTGGGCAAACGATTTTGCGGAATGGGCAGTAGCATCTTTTAGAGAAAACTTGGGTGATGTTATACACTACGGAGATATCACAAAAATCAATCCATACAAGGATAAAACAATTCCCGATTGCGATTTGGTATTGGGTGGCTTCCCGTGTCAAGACTTTTCTGTAATATGGAAGCAACCCGGACTAAATGGTAAACGCGGTGGCTTATATCGCCATTTTTTAGAATTCGTTGATGCTAAGAAACCAAAAGCATTTGTAGCGGAAAATGTTAAAGGACTTCTTACCGCTAATAAACACAAGGCAATAGAAACTATTATTCACGACTTTGAAGATATTGCTCCCGGCTATATTGTTAAACCTCATCTCTACAATTTTGCCGAATATGGTGTACCACAATTCCGCGAAAGATTGCTGATTGTGGGAATACGCATAGATACAGGATTTGATTTCAAGCATCCAAAACCCACACACGGCCCGAATGGGGCTTTACCTTACGTTACGGCGGAACAAGCTCTCGAGGGTGCTTTGGATGTTCCTTATAACAATGAGCTTATTAACTGTAAAGATAAAACGCGACAAATGTTAGAGCTTATACCGGAAGGCGGTAACTTTACGGATATTCCGAAAGATAATCCACTTTATGTCAAAGGTATGATATCCCACGTCTATCGTAGAATAGATAGAAACGCTCCTGCAAAAACAATTATTGCCGCAGGCGGTGGCGGAACTTGGGGATATCATTATCCCGAGCCTCGTCCCCTGACGAATAGAGAACGCGCGAGATTACAATCGTTCCCCGATGATTTCAAGTTTATGGGTAACATTACAGAAGTACGTAGACAAATAGGCAATGCAGTTCCGCCCGTGGGTGTGCGACCTGTTGCAAAAAGACTTTTGCCATTGTTTACGGGCGATTACACCCACATAGACTTAAAGGCACAGTACGACTATTTGAAAACGCTATCAGTAAAAGAGCGCTTGGATTTAGTAACGAATGAAATGGAGTAAAACTAATGAACTTCCTGTTGTCAAACTATCAGCCCATAAAAACGCCGTTTCCAACGTTTGCGGATGCGTTTTATAATTTATTGCCACAAACAGAGCAATTAGATATCGCAGTTGGATACATTACCGCCGACTCCCTTATTGAATTGCAAAAGGCTGTAGAGTTAAATAACGTACATAAACTGAATTTGATAATCGGAATGCATTATTTCGATTTGTTTACGCCTGTTGAGTATAAAACAGCTATTCAACTAAATCGATTTTTGACCGATAACAATATTGGTGAAGTGCGCCTTGTTACTCCTTTTCGATTCCACGGCAAGTTATATGCTTTTCATAAAAAAGACCAAACGATTGCGGGCATTATTGGATCAAATAATCTTAGTAGTATAGTTGATAACAGGAACGGTATTTATGAATCGTCGCTACTTCTAAACGAACCGTCAACACTGCAACAACTTAATAGCTTTATTTGTGACTTAAAAGAAAAGGCTACGGATGTTATATCCGATTTGGATATATCCAAATTCAAAATAAATAACTCCCTTTTAGAAGGACAGGACTTTGTTCAAAAAGCAACTCCCGAAGAACGAACCGCTTGTCTTGCCGCGAGAACCGATATCGTATTTGATATCCCAATTAAAACGGAACAACGTAGTGGATTAAATGCTTTTTTCGGCAAAGGGCGTGAAACTAAAAGCACAGGCGTTATAAAACCTCGACATTGGTATGAAGCCGAGATCATCGTGCCAAAGAATATTACATCTTTACCCGAATACCCGATAGCGCTTACTAACAGTACGACTTTTGATGTTATTACAGATGACGGCTGGAAATTTAAATGCTATACAAGCGGTACAAATAGTAAGAATTTCCGCTCCGATGCCGATTTGCGTATTTTAGGCAAATGGCTGAAGGGCCGATTGGAAAATGCCGGCGCTCTTGCCGTGGGTGAACAAATCACCCCTGACGTTCTTCGCGAATATGGACGCACGGCTTTTTCAATGACTAAAACTACAATACCAAACTTATGGTATTTGGACTTTGGAGTTAAACGATGAGTTATTTACAAGCATATTTGAATAGCATTGCGGCGAGGAATATTTCGCTTTCTATCGCAATACAAAAAACTACGGATGAAATTGTTCCGCAGTACATAAAAAACTTTTCATACAAAGAACACGTTGTCAGCCTGTTAGTCGGCGATGTGCAAAGCGGTAAAACAAGCCATATGTTCGGCTTAATGTGTGCAGCTGCCGATGAAGGTTTTCCGATTTTTATTTTGCTAACAACGGATAATATAATTCTGCAACAACAAACACTTAAGCGAGCTGTGCGTGATTTGCCTGACTTTTGCGTTTGCGACGAAACCGAGTATTTAAAATTCCAACAAAATCAACTTAGAAAACCTGCTGTTATCGTACTGAAAAAGAACGGCTCGGTTTTACGCCAATGGAAAAACAATCTTGCTTATACTCAGTTTTGTATAGGCAATCCTCTGTTCATTATTGACGATGAGGCTGACGCGGCAAGTTTGAATACTCTTGTTAACAAACAACAACAAAGTCAAATCAATAAAAGGTTGGACGAAATAAAGAAAACTTCATCAAGCAGCATTTATCTCGAAGTAACAGGTACTCCGCAAGCTAATCTTTTGCAAACTAAACAAAGCGGTTGGAAACCGTATTTTATTTACTACTTCCAACCGGGCGAAAGCTATATCGGTGGCAATCTTATTTTCAATGAAAGCAGTAAGATCATACAGTTGACAGATAATGAAGAAAGTAAAGAGATTTTAGCCGATGACGAATATCCTGAAAACGGACTACTGCGCGCTGTTTTAATACATTTATTGACGTCCGCGCAAGTTATGCTAAGTGGCGGAACGGTATGCAATTGTTTAGTTCATCCAAGTATGCGCGTTGCCGATCATAAAGCGTTTGCAGAGAAAATCGGATGCTATCTAAATGAGCTGTCGCAATCTATTGATGAAGAACCCACTATCGAATCTTTACAGTCGTGCTACGATGACCTAAAAAGCACGAAAAACGATATGCTGTCATTTGCGACTCTTTACGAATATATTAAAAAGATTGTGCAAGATGATGATGCAATCAAAATTCTTACACTAAATTCAAAAGTATCATTTGAAGACAATGTACAGTACGAAGAAGGCGTCAATATTATTGTCGGCGGGAATAGCTTAGGGCGAGGAGTTACTTTTCCGTGTTTGCAAACAATCTACTATTGTCGCGTTACGAAAAATCCTCAAGCCGATACTATGTGGCAACATGCAAGAATGTTCGGCTATGATAGAGATGCCCAATTAATGCGCATATTTATGCCGCCGCGCTTGTTTAAGCTATTCGTGGATATCAATGAAACGAATAACAGTTTAATCGCGCAAATACAAAAGCGCAAAGGTTTTGAAGATATCAAAATTTCATATCCACCGACTCTACGACCTACACGCAAAAACGTTTTGGATAATCGTGCGGTTGCTACGTTCTGTGGCGGAGTAAATTATTTTCCTTTTGCACCCACTAACAAAGATATTGCTACAATCGATACGCTTCTAGAAAAGTTCGACGGCGAAGATAGCTATACTGTGAATTTGAAGTTTGTAATAAATCTATTAGAGCAAATCGACAATTCATCTAATGATTGGTCGGCAAATGCTTTTATCGAATTTCTCAATTCAATTATCGCTGAAAATCCACTCTCACAAGCAAAACTCATTGTTCGGCGTGGTCGTGATATTGCCGAAGGAACGGGGACATTGTTATCTGAGAATGATAGAAAACTTGGCGATTCGTTTAGCGATATTACAGTTTTCACTATGTACAAGGTTACAGGGCGCAAAGGCTGGAACGGACATCAATTATGGATTCCGAATATAAAACTACCTAGCGATAGGGTGTATTATAGCGTAAAATAAGAAATTCAGTACATTTGAAAATATCCTATATTATTTACTCAATAATTTTGTCATTACTTAAATTTACAGTCGATGGGATTTTTATTCCACCTCACCTAAGATAATAGATTCACAGACACGTAGACGTGATAATATATCTACTAATCGGTGAATTCCGGTAATTTAAGCAAATCGATAGCTGTAAAATTATCACTAGGAATAGAGTAATTAGTATTATAAACTTCTGGGATTGGATATACAACTTGTATTTTGTTGTTTTTCAACGCAACAAGTGCAACAGATAATGTCGAAAGTTTTGTGTTAAGTGGTACCATTATAAGGTTTTCATTTTGTCCATTTTCTACAAATTCTTTTAATTTCTCAATAGTTTTCTCAATATCACTGCAAGAAAATTCAAAGGCATCATTGGGAACACTTTGCAAGTTTTGCAACCATTTCTCAAAACGTTCTTTACTATTTTGCATTGCACCTAAATGATTATTGTTTATTGGGTCTACTCCATTTCCCATAGATAAGATATCTGGCTCCATTAATTCCACCAAACGTGTTGCACGTTCATATTCAAAACCAGTTAAAATAATGAGATGATATTTATATGATGGATTGAATATCCCAGGAAAGCCGATAACATTCCGAACCTCTTTACATCCTTTACTTAGCCATGGAGAATACTCTTTTGCCCCGTTATATATTAAAAGAATAGAGTCAAATGATGATTGATGTAAATATAAGTTTTTAATTAAAATCAATAAAGCCTCATGCGTGAATGTTGTTATATCAATAACAAGTTTTCTATGTTTTATATTTTGTATTGTTTCCGCAATAATGTCAGCGATATTTACAGATGAGTTCAGATTAATATCTTTAATAGTTACTTTGATATTTTTACATTGAACTAAAGCCATATTTTTCTGAATAAACGAATCCATAGATCTGTTTACATTGCGAAACAAATAAAGGTGATTTATTTTATCAGCGGAAACATTATTAATTAAACTTAAACATCTCGCCTCAAAGCTTACAAAACTGATTAAAGCGCAATTTGTAGGGAAAATATTATCTATCTCAGAGGCCGCAAATTTATTAATACCAATCATTCTTTATTCCTCCCAATAATCGAATAGCGATAATTGATAAAGGCCATTTTCAAGGTCAGAATCGGTGTTGTTTATTTTCCGTAGCCTATTACCCTTATGAATTGCAGTCGTTAGGTCTTCATTTGTCATAAATAAATAACCTTGAAAACCAGTAGGATCAAGAGTAAATATAGGAGCAAAACAACGGTTGAGAATGTAAAGGTAGGTTCTTCCATTTCCTTCTTTATTACCAATAAATGATTCATGTAAAAATCCTAAACGGACGCCAAGTTTAAAAACCTGTTTCAATTCTTGACTAGTCCGCTCGGGATTAGATAGTGCGATAGAGAAAACCTTTCTTTCAGCACGACCAGAAAGAGGATCATCGTTGTTACCAGATAAAAGTATTTCCTGAAACGTTTTCCCCATAGCATTAATTAAATTTGCCAGTTTATCTGTTAAACTTATGGGGTTTTCAGTTGTAGAGATTACAGAAGAATCATCATTCTTTTCATTCTTACGTAATTCAGTAAATAAGTAGAAATCGGCTTTTGCTCTCATGACTTCGTCTTGTATGTTACTAGGAATAAATTCAACCCTATTTCCACTACTAACATCAGGAGAGCGTTTTGCTGCCGTATCATACATTTTCGCGACAGAATCAAGTAAATAACGTATGATTCCAGAAGATAAATGAATTATATTTTCTAATCCGGCATATTGATATGTGCTTCTTGATTTGCTCAATCCGCCTAGTCCTCGTATATAATTTGGTATTGCATACCGGCGCACATCATCATTTTCTCGATATCCACGCCCATTTGTTTTTTTATAAGCAGCTCTTATACGTTCTTCTTCTTGCTTTATTCCTTCTTCTTGTTTTTTATAAGATGGAAAGAAATTTTTCAGTGTTAGCTCAATTGCTTCCTTGTTGTTTAATTCAATTTGTTCTGCGTAACCACTTAATTGTAATCTACGTATAAGTATTTGCAAAACTTTATTGTAATATTCAGGATTACGAAATTTAGTTGTGTATATTGAAGAAATATTTACTTCTTGATAATCATGTGGTGACTCTACTAGGACTCCTGAACTTGTTAAATAAGATTTATACAATCCTATCTGAGAGAATACTTTTAAACTAATTGTTGGCTGTGTTCGGCTTGCTAACCAAGAATTTAATATTCTGGTTTGTATTTCACTTAAATTATCAGCATCATCAATAAAAATCAAAATAGGTTTATTGTTAGGAAATCCCGGAAGCTCTATTAACGCTTTATAAACAGGGACGATAAATCGAGAAAAAGACAACAATGGTAAAGAATATGTAAGATCTGCCCCTTTATTACTATAAAGTCTGTTTAAATATGGCATAAAATTATATGACATTAAGTTCATGTGGTCAAAAAGTGCCATAAAAAAAGAATTAGGGGTTGTATAATCAACTTCAGGAATATCTTTGCACCCAGCTGCTTTCAAGTATTTTACATAAACATTTTCAAAGAAGTATTTGTAGCTACTTTGAGAATACTTTTCTGTTTCAAAAGTAACTTTTGTCAGGCACAAAAGAGAATGCATAACCACATGTAAAGTAAGGAAATGCTCATTTATTAGGAATGGAATGTGTTGATTATCAAGCTTATGCAATTCTTGTATGTCTATAGCCGTTTTTTTTATGGAAACGTTGAGAGCCAAATATGGTAATTGTGAAAACTTAATTTTTCTTCTTACCATCAAAAAATCAGGAAGGGAACAACGAATAAGCATGCTTTTCCCACATCCTCGCGCCCCAGTTACTAGAGTATTTCCTTGACGAGTTATTTCTGGATAGTCAGAATGCATCTCAACAAACAATTGGTCAGCCTGTTGGGCGGTGAGCTCTTCAGGTGAGACAATTGCAAAAGGATTATCAATCATCTTTAACCTCCGTTCTAATTGCGCGAGCCAATGATTCTCCGCTCACGTATTTCAATGCTTTATTTTTATTGATAATTTCATCGCCAGCATCCAAGTAGTCAGTTAATTTCGACGTTTTGGGATTAGGATAACCATGAATAGTTAATCTGAACGAGTCGCCAGCATTTTTGATAGTTTGAAACTGAGAATTTTTGTCTAAAAAATCAATCTTAACATCAATGGTAGTGATTTTAATAAGTCCATTAGCATATTTCTTGCAATATTCAAGCTCTCTCATGCATTTTGTCATGCGATCAATTATTTCATCATATAAATAAAATTTCTCTGAACCTTTTTCAAAGGTTTTTTGTGTTAAATCATATGGAATACGAAAATGAAAAGATATTGTTTCCCCAATTATACTAATGGGTTCTAAACTGCTCGAAAATGCATGAAAAATGCTGTTATCACTTCGCTCATGTACTCCGTTCGGATTGGATCGGTATAGATCATCGGAAACTTCATCCGCAAATCGAAGAATTGCAGCCAAAGATTTCGGCCTTATGACAACTCCCCCATAATGGTCGTCAGACGAAATATTTCTAATTGTGTCTTTATTGCTTTGATCTTCAGAAACATATCCACCATGAGCTGTAGCAATTTCAGAAACCAATCCCTTTTCTGCAGTATCCAACGGAAGTGCATCGCCCATTTTTTCCATAATATCAGCAATCTTTTTTTCGTGTTGGTCACGACCTGACATATTACCTATATCATGGAAATGTATAGCAGCCAATAAAAGGAATATCTCATAGCCGTTTAGAAGTGAAACATTAGATATTTCTTTAGCGTGTATAATTACAGATTTTACATGGGATTCTCCATGATCTGTTAAAAGTCCATCTCCTGCCACTGCAGCTCCCATATTGACCTTAGGGTGCCAAGTGCTATTCATATTATCTTCAAATTTATGATACTTATCGAAAAGGTCATATGGTTTATGAGGAAATTCTTTTGCATCCTTAAAGCCTAAATTACTAGAAGGAAAAAATGCCTGATTCCATCTTAACTGAAATTCGTAATTTAAACCATCTTGAGGCGTGTAAACTGTCTTCACTTTTTTCTCCTATTGTATGGTTGTAATCATCTCGAAGACTATCTTTGCTAACATAGGGGGGACGGCATTCCCAACCTGTTGTTGTTGATGCCCAAGCATACCATAAAAGCGGTAAGAGTCCGGAAAAGATTGTAATCTTGCCGCTTCTCTTACAGATAACCCACGATTTTCCCATGGATGCACCAGCATGCTTTTTCTATAATTCCCTACAGTAACTGAAGGATCACCAGCCGAAAGTCGTCTATAGATACCAGTATGACACCTAGATTTATCGGTGTAATTCTTCATTAATTCATCTGGAATATCTTCCCAATTCCCCCCTTGGGGAATGTGGTTATACCTTTTAATTATAATTTCTGAATTTTTTGTTACAAGATTACCGCTACAGGATGTTCCCCCATTTCTCAAACGTATTGCATAATCGGATTTGGCTTCAAGCGGATATGGTAATACATCTTGAGATGCTCCATTAGGTAATGAAGGCAAATCTTCAATTGCATCTCTTACGGAAACTTTAGTGGTAATTGGTTCTGGTAGTTTAGGTTTTATACCTTTTTTTGAACCAATCAAAAAAAATCTGGATCGAATTTGGGGGATTCCATAGTCAGACGCACATAATACCATGGAAGTACATGTGTAACCAAGCTGTTCAAGTTCTCCAGTTAGTTCCTTAATAAAATAACCTTTTTCAGTTTCTACAATCCCTTTGACATTTTCAAAAACAATCCAATCGGGTTCAAGTTGATTTGCGATTCGGATAAATTCTTGAAATAACCAATTTTTCGCGTTTTCTTTATTTCGTGTTTTTTGATTGGAAGTTGAAAAACCCTGACATGGAGGGCCGCCAAAAAGTATTAAAGACCCGTTACTGTTATAAAATGGTAGCTTGTCGATTTTTCTAATATCTTCACAAATAACTTTGGTTTTGGGGTGATTTATTTTATAAGTTCTTGCTGCATATGGGTCATTCTCCACAGCAAATAAAACTTCAACTCCCGCCATTTCGGCGCCGAGCGATAATCCTCCGGCACCAGAGAATAAGTCAATGCCTATTATCTTTTTTTCATTTGTAATCACCGACATTAGTAGTTCTTGAATCCTATAAATAGTATGTAAAATTGAAATTGGACACTAAACCTGCCCTTATTATAAACCATCTATGTTTTTAAGTCAAGTATTGATAAGAAAATATAAAGGCCTATAAAATTGAAGTTTACCTCAATCATAATTAGCACTCAATTTTTGTAAAGCCATTTGACAAATAATAATGCTAAAACTTTGTAAACAGCTGCAAAAATAAAGTTTCACAAAAAAAGCGCTGGCAATATGACAGATGTAATTTGTATATGTCCTCTTTCAAAAACGCGACACTCATTCGCACACCAAAAATTCAAGCCAATATACCAAAAACTCAGCATAAAGACCCTATTTATATCTACACGAAAAACGTCGGAAATTTTTCCTTTTTGTGGAAAATTGTTCTATTTTTTCCAAAGCTCGGCGACCAACACAAAAAGATTTTTCGTCTTGCTCTTTCATTATGAGTTTTATTTAAAAGATTGTTTTAATCGTAGAAAAAGGAAAAGTCAATTATATTTCCCCGTAGCAATAACAATATCTCCAATGATTCATTTTTGTTAATTCACTAGGGCCGTGCTAAAGTTCACCAAAACGAGGCAATTCAAATTCTTTCGAGTTGTCTCTTCTTTTTGCCTTTGTGAAAATATATTACTTATATATGTCAGATGTGTATATAATAAATAATATATCATAAACCAATGATCAAACTTAATGATATATTACATTTTCATATCAGCTAACTACATTAAAAAACTTCTGATAATATTTTCTTTGAGATTCTATCTTTGCGGCCCAGTTATAATTTGGCGCATATTTACTAATTGCTAAGTAAAACTTTTTAATTGCCTCTTGGTAAGATTCTTCTGTTCGAAAATGCGCGCCCTCATAATAAAGCCATTTACCTATATCATCGATTAAATATTCCACATTTAAAACCTTAGAATTAGATAGCAAACTAAGAAAGTAGGCATTTTTTTCATTTATTTGTTTTTCATAAAATATATCAATCAACGCAAGAATAGTTTTATCGGTATAGTATCTTTCACGCTCCTGTTGCTGTTGTTTTCGATTAATTTCGTAAGAATCCCCATCCATATCTCGCAAACAAGGATTAGCTTCGCTATAATACCACGCATTCATTTCAGCCTGATTAATTGTTACATAATATAACCGCAACATATCTTCGACAAATTGTTTGTTGAATTTTGTGGCCTTGTTTCCGTCTGACAAAACTCTAGTTAAATGGATATGGTTTCTTAGATTTTGCAATTCCTCGATGGCAATTTCTTCAAAAGGGTGGACATACAGTATTCGCACATTCGTCAAATGCGACAACACTTGACGAGGCGAGGCTCTATTTAATTCATCAAAAGAATTAAACGCCCTATAGTTGCATTTCTTATGGCATTTTCGACTTGCGCAGTTATTGTTTATTGCCAAAATAAGATTTTTCCAGAAAGCTTCGACACAAGAAAATGCCATTATGCCAAGTTGTTTATACGCTAGTTGCTTATCGGAATCTTCTACAAAATACGTCTCCACTATATCAACATATTTTTCTATGAAATTAATATTATGTTGTATGTCATTAGCTAATTCAATATTTGAGATATACTTGGGAATAACTTGCGAATAATTTATATTGTTAAGTTTATAATTCATGATTTTACGTATGCTCCAATTATCTTAACAACATTATAGCATCTCAATAGTAAAAATTCAAGTTAACAAATCATAAAACCGAAATTGCACCGACTCGGAACATTTCAACAGATTATTTCTAACTAATTATAATGGCTATTATGCTAATCGTTGCTCTCTTGATTTTTATAAGATTTCATGCTATAATAAAGTATAGAGAATGGAGTTGATGCACATGAAAGAAAAAGACTACGCAGCATATTTAAGAATTATTGATAATACATTTACACCTTCTACTGTTACGCAAAGTGAACAGCGAGACTTGTTTAGCCCGTTAGCAAACTGGCTTGAAACGCATACTCCATCTAAACTTTATAAATTTCGGGAGTGTAATGAAAATAACATAAACGCATTTCGCAATGAACAGATTTGGTTTGCGACAGGCGCAAAAATGAATGATGACTATGATGCAACACTATACAGTGATAATAAAGGGATTCTATCGGATTTACATAGCTTATTTGACGAAAGTGGAAATCTTATATTCTTACAAGCATTAAAAGACGGTAGTAGCCTCCCGCCTACTTTATATGAAGTATTTGGAGGCCAATATATTGAAAATGCTAAACAAATGATATCATTGGCTGGTGAAGATGGAATCAAACAAATTAGTTCAACAATTAGATTATGGGCGGAGGAAGGCTTTAAGGAACAATTTCCATTTATTACTCAATCTGTGCAAAACGTAGTTAAAATATCTTCGTTTAGCGAACGCATAGGTTCACCACTCATGTGGGGAAAGTATACAAATAATAGTTCTGGTTTTGCGTTAGCATATGATTTTAGAAACGGAAAATATAACGAATGCGGGCAATGTAAAAAACTTGGAGTAACTTGTTTTGATCCAAAAACCAATTTATTGTTGCCAATAGTTTACAGAGATAAAAGGATAAACGCCACTGAATATGCAAGATACATAATGCAGCTGACGTTTACACAACGTATCCTATCTAACGTACCGGCATCAAAAGAATTCTGTGAAAAAGTATTGTCAACCGTTACTTGTTCCGATACTTTTATGCAAACCAAAATTGTCGTCAGTAAATTCAGTGATTGGGACTATGAAAAAGAATGGCGTATGACCGTCAGTTATAATTCACCTTACTATGCAACAGATCAAACGACTAATATATGGAAAAAGCCGTGTGCGCTTTATTTGGGTAGAAAAATAAAAGACACGGATGAGTTAGTATTGAGAAACATTGCATATAAACAGCATATTCCAGTATATAAAATGGAAATTGACGAAACATCTGATGATTACCAACTTAAACCAATAAGGCAACGCAATACCCACAAAGATTTAATTATAAAGTAGGTATAATCTTGCGATATTTATTCGGTTATAAAATCATTTTGGGCGACACAACGCGCAATCCAATTTAAATACGCCGAAGTAACGCCACATATTCCAATCTTTCGACCAGATACGAGTTCAAGAGTTCACTGAACAAGTTCAAAGCAGCCTCTTCGCATAGTAGACGATTCGCCTTTATCGATAATATGATGGACTTTACAAATTGGCTTTTGATATACTTTAAAGATATAGGATGTAAAATCATGTTAAGAAAAAATCAAAGTTTCCCTCTTGGAGATAATCCTTGCTACACCTTTTTAAAAAGCGCTTGGGAGCGTGGACTATTCGACGAATACTCAGATAATCATTTTCTAATTAGAGCAATTGAAAATAGATTGGATGATTTTGTTGGAAAAGATCAATTGATTGCTAATAATTATGATTCTTTTGGAATAGTAAATGAAGATGGCTCAATGAATAGTGAATCGTTTTGCTTAAATTTCTGTATTAATTTGTCCAGGAAGCTCCAATATTTAGCTAATAAGTTTGGGACCCCTAAAATAGATAATTTTATAGCTAATCAGCTAGCCGCAGGCAAGATTAATTACCAAGAAGATAGTTTTTTTGAAGCGCTGTCTGAAATTGCTGTTCTATCGTTTTATGGACTTATGCCATGGGATAAATATATTTATGAGCCGACATTACACCTGGATAGCAAGAAAAATCCGGAAGCGACTCTTATAGGGCAACGAATATGTAAAACAATAAAAAATCCCAATGAGAAAGAAATGACCGTACAAGTTAATATCGAAGTAAAATGTCCCTCTTTCCCGCATGAATCGCACTATAATGAAAAAATAGCTATTCCAACCATTTTGCTTTCAGAAGATGGAAGAAAGAGAGTAAAACATTTTTGCGAACAAAATAGCATTAAATATTTAGATCCAAGAGTTCTTAAACTAAAAGACTTTCTTAATAGTGCGGCAAGCAAATTTTCTTATCCTACGGAAAACGAAGTAAATCTTCTTTACATCAATTGGTCTTACCGAGACTTTCAATCGAATAGTTTTTTAGAGGCTTGGTCACTATTAACAAATGAAATAAATGGGATTTTAACGAATCAAAATGCCGCAAATAGCATTGATGTTGATCCTGAAGTTTTTAAAAAAATCACTGCTGTTGTAGTATATACAGAATCTTTAGAAGGTGTCATGTTCAATGATTTTCGTTATGTGTGGCAAACGAACGGGCAAGGACAAAAATTTAGAATATGGATTTTAGACAAAGACCTTCGAGAAGCCGAAAAAAATGATAAATCAAATATCATCCTTAAAATTACCGGCATGAATCCGCATCCGCCATTAACACAATGTCTTATGTTAGATTATAAATCAAAAACTGAGGCAGAGCGCGTTGATGCTTGTAAATTAAGTTTAGATCTTTGTGATTTAATAAAAAAATGTGCTATATAAATGAAATGGCAATATCCTAGCTATTTTTAAATGGTTCTAACTATCTATATTGGTAATCCTAATGGCCCATTAATAATAAAGACAGCGACTGCAAATTAATGCAATCGCTGTTTTGCCTTTCTAAACATAGTCTTATCGGCAGTCCCTTTTGGGAGTAAATATTATTTATATACCGCTCCACTTCGGCGATTTCTCTGTTCCGTATTTTTCAATGGGTATCCATATATAATCTAATGGGATTCTTTTCAGTTATTCAATTTTTCATGCAGTTGCCTTTGTTTCCTTTCGGCTTGCCACGCCGCGAAATCTCTTTGTTCTTCTTCGGTGGAAAAGTAGGCTTGTATAGCAGGCAGTAATGCTCTTGCAAGGGAATCAATTACGAAATCGGGTATTCCGGTGTTGTTTATTTTTCTTTTTGATATAAGGGTCTTCCTCCAATATTTTGGTGTGCTTGTCGTTGCTTGCACCATTCAACGTAATCTTTTTGTCCTTGCTTGGACGATAGATATTCTCGCATTATCGGGAGCAAAATTCTAGCCAGAGACTCGAGCTGATAATTCGGCATATCAAAGCCTGATTTGTTCTTTTGATTTTTTAACATAAGATTTATTGTTTACCTCCAATATTGGATTTGCTGAGATACAGCAAAAACGCTACGCATTGCGTAGCGTTTTTACACTTGGTCGAATTCGTCACGCAGTGTGTGCCGAATTCAAATGTCAACTGCATAAATATTAATACACCCATTTTGCCACGTTAGCAAGCTAATCCTCATTAAAGCATAAAATAGCTTAAATATCAAGCATTGCACAAGTACAATCATTTTAGCGACACAGCGCACTATCAGCCCTAAATACGCCGAAATAACGCCACATATTCCAATCTTGCGGCTCGACGCGAGTTTCATCAAGTTCACCAAACAAGTTAAAGGCGAACCCGTTTCCATTAGGAGACGGATTCGCCTTTAATGTATAAAGCTATGAGATGTATAACCCCCTATTCTTTCGAAAAATACAGACACATAGCCAATAACGACATCATTGAAGTATCCCCAAACCATTCTTCATATCGCAGTTTGTCGTTCTCAGGTTTATTCTCTGATTCATACAACGGCGAGTCTTTTTAAAATGCTTTTAAAGTATTAGATGAAAGAAAAAATACTATAACCGAGAAAATAATTTGTTGGAGAGTTTTTTCAAGATCGAAATGTTATATAAATCAAATGCATATCATGTTTGTCTCTTTTGTTATACAGTTTTGGTCGCTCGCATTTTGGTTGCCATAGATATCTCCTAAATGCTTGTGACCGTAATACCGTCTGATATTTCGGCATCGTATATTTTACAATCGTAACCGATTTTTTCTTTATATTCTCTTGTGACAGCATTTTTGAAATATTCAACTCCATCTTTTTTAACAATAGATACGGTACAACCACCAAAGCCGGCGCCCGTCATTCTTGAACCTATACACGCATCATGTCTTTGGGCGACGGACACAAGCGTGTCCAATTCTTTACCTGTCACTTCATATAGATCCTTTAATGACTTATGCGAAGCGTTAAGAATCTGACCTAGCCTAGAAATATCTCCGCTTTGCATAGCACTTGCCGCATGATTTACTCTCGCACATTCTTCTACTATATGCTTACATCTGTCGTAGACTTTGCCACTTAATATATGCCCATACTTGTTGAACTGATCTTCGGTCAATTCGGCAAGGCATGTTATGGGCAACACCGATTGCAATATTTTTAACGCTTGCTCGGTTTCCTGCCGACGCTCGTTGTACTTGCTTTGTACAAGATTGTGTGGCTTATTGCAGTTTATTATAACTAGCGAATAATCCCCCAATTGAAGCGGTAAATAATTACAGTTTAACGTGTTACAGTCCAACAGCATCACTCCGTCTTTTCTTCCGCAAGCAGAGGCATATTGATCCATTATCCCGCAATTCACGCCAGCATACTCTATTTCGGCTTGCTGCGCTTTGAGTGCAATATCGACTGTATCCAATTCCTCGCCCGCTATCGTCGCAAGCGCGGCTATGGTAGAAACCTCAATCGCCGCCGAACTTGAAAGCCCGCTTCCAAACGGAACGGTGCAATCTTGCAACATATCGCAACCGATTATTTTATGTCCGGCTCTTTGCCACATCAACGCCGCGCCCGCTTGGTAGTTCCCGTATTTTAAGCCTTTGTAGATCTCTAACTTGTCTATATCCAACGTAACTTTGTTAGGCAATGTAGTCCACGACAAATTTATTTTATTTGTACCGTTGGGACGAATATATACGGTATTCTTTAACGACAAAGCAGCCGGCATTACCTTGCCGCCGCAATAGTCTATATGCTCGCCTATTATATTTATCCTTCCCGCCGCAGTTACTCTGTAAGCATATTCTGTCATACTTCAAACCCCGCGGTTTTGAGAAATACAATAAAGTCCTTTTCGTCTTTGAATACCGCCGTATTTTGAAGTATCCTATAACATACGCTACCTAATTCGTCCCGCATAGCAGTTTTAACATCCTTATATCTCCCGCTCTCATACAACGCCTTTGTTTCGTCGTATACAAGCTTGAATTGAGAAAAAATTTCAGGTAACGGTTGTTTTTCTACTATTAGCATTTGGACTTCGTTCAATTCTTCTTCGAGCCTGCCCGGGAGTATAAACAAGCCCTGCGCTTCGATTAACCCGATACTCTCTTTCTTTATTGCGTGATATTCGGGATGAGCATGAAATACTCCATCGGGATACTCCTCGCTCGTAATATTGCTTCTTAATATAATGTTCATTTCGTAGCCGCCTGACGTCTTTATCACGGTCGGGCTAATGGCATTGTGGATTCCGTTCTCATCCCGAGCGATTATGCCGAGATCGGGATTGTTATACTGTATCCACGCTTGCCTTATTCTGTCCGCTACGTCTATTATATCGTTGCGCTTATCGCTTTTTATTCTTAATACCGTTCCCGGCCAGTCGAGAATGCCCACCGTCACATCGGGAAATCTTTTATCATAGACTTTCGTCCTAATTTCGGTCTTATGCAGCGGCAACACTTCACCACCGCCCTGATAATGATCGTGAGCCAGTACGCTTCCGCCGATCCTCGGCAGTGCCGCATTGCAACCAATGAAATAATGCGGAAACATATTCACAAAATCCAAAAGGTTATTAAGCGTCTGCCCGTCTATGTGCATAGGCGAATGCTTACAGCTTACCGCTATTCCGTGTTCGTTAAAATACCCATAAGGCGAATATTGCCAAAACCACTGTTCCCCACCGAGCGTCAATGACACCGTTCGCAAGTTTCGTTTATTTTTTTCGCCGTTGCCCTCGTTTTGACGGCAAATAACGCACTTAGCAAAACCACCTTCCACACGGTTGCCGTTCTTGGCAAGATTGGGGTCTCGAAATTCCGGCTTTGCCTTATTTATTGTAATTATTAAGCCATTTGCCGTTTCGAATCGCTGATTTTTGTCCAAAACGGATTTCTTTATATACTTGTTATTTATGCAATAATTGTACAGCCAATCGGTTGCTGATTTGGCGTTTTGTTTAAATAACGCTTCGAATCTGTTGTTTACGGCAGACGGCAAAAGCGAGAGCTCGCCAAATATTGCGTCCTCTAACTCTGCGCCATCCAAACCGCTTTGCGCTATCTCCGATATTCGGTTGGCTTTATATATTTCGTCACGCTCGTCAAGCTCCAAACGGCTTTTGGCGTAGGCTATAATATTCTTTATCTCTTCATGCGTCATTGTGTTTTGCCTATTTTCCTATTGACCGCAAGAAATACGGCAACTTGCGCTAACATATTTCTTCTTGATTATTTTTCGAGTTCATTTTTCGTCTGTCACTTATTATCGCAGGGATTACCGCAACAGCCGTGCGAATAAGTAATACTACGATAAAAATTATGCCACCGAGATTAAACGTCGTACTTTGCGATAAAAACGTTGATGCAATGAGTATTGCGAAAAATGCTATTATCGCCGATATGAATACGTACGAACCTATTATCTTTAACGTTTCCGTATACGTTCCGCACAGCTCGCTTTTTAGGAACTTAACCGCCAGATAGGCGATCAACGCCAAAATCAGCACCGCCGCCAAATACAAAATCGCAACTCTGCTCGCGCTTATTAAATAAACCAAAAACTCGGTACCCACGCTACTGCGGAACAGCTCTTTTACGAACGTATCGATACTTTCTCGGTCGCCCCCGACCTCGCCGTTTGGCATATCGAAATAGCCGCCCACGAATTCGACGGTTATTCCGCCCGACGTCGTAAACGAGCAAAAACAGGTATCGTCGAGCAAGATCAAATAATTCTCAACGTTCGATTTATACGCATACTCGGCGTATTTTGTTTTTTGCTCGGCATCCAACGCCCCTCGTGTATCCACTACCAAAGAATAACCGTTTTTATTATAGTCGCACGATTCGTCGGCGAAGCCATTGATAAACTCAACTCCGTCAGGGATAAGCGCGTTGAGTTTCCCGTTCGATACCGATAATTCAATCGACTGTTCGCCGTCCGCGAATATCGAATACGCAAACTCGCTAAAGTCGGGCGAACTGCCGTAGTGCTTATTAAACGACACGACGTACCCTGCTATCAGTCCGCAACAAATCACCATAAACGCCAAAACAAGGCTTACTATGGAATTTGCGATACTGCGCGTTGCACCTTCTTTCGAAATTCGATTTGAAAAGAAACTCAAAAAATAGAATTTAAGCCATGCGACCATACTTTGTTCTCCACACGGTAATTATCCCACATTTTGACGCAAAAATCAAGACCTAAAATAAATTACCTGTCGTCTCCGCACATGGCAAGCCGCGCGGCGCCGATAGTGCCCGCATCGTTACCGAGCGTCGCCGTTGCGATCATTACGGGCGCATTTTCGCTTCCGCCGAACAGCATACCATCCACCTTCCGTCTCAACGGCCTTAACAATACTTCGTCCTGCGCGCATATCCCTCCGCCCAAAAGCACAACGTCGGGTCTGAATATATTGGCTATATTCGCAATTCCTTCGGCAAGATATTCGATATATTTATTAAATACCTTCTTCGCCGATTTATCGCCCTCTTTCATTCCGTCGAACACGGTTTTCCCGTCCACGTTGTTCAAGTCGCCTCCGCACAGCTTCCACATTACGCTGTCACAGTCTTTTTGCATTGCCGCCTGCGTTTGCTTTATAAGCGCGGTTGCCGAAGCATACGCTTCCAAACACCCGCGCCTACCGCAGGTACACTTTTCGCCGTGCATATTTATGACGATATGCCCAAGCTCCGCGCCCGCCGAGTGTCCGCCCTCGTACAGCTTTCCGTCCAAAACTATTCCGCCGCCCACTCCCGTGCCGAGCGTGACGAGCACGATATTTTTGTAATCTCTGCCTGCGCCGACAAAGCTCTCGCCGAGCGCGGCCGCATTAGCGTCGTTGGTTATGAATACGGGAAGCTTCGTAAGCTCTTTCATTGTTTGCCCGAGCGGAATGTTTTCCCAAGCGATATTGTTGCTGTATACTATCACTCCGTTTGCGCTGTCTATCGTTCCCGGCGTGCCCATGCCGACGGCTTCGAGCTTAACGCCCGCCCTGTTTGCAAGCCTTGAGATAAGCGCTGAAATATCTTTGGCTATCTCGGTATATTCCCGTCTGTTTCCTGTGGGTATTTTATCTTTTACGATAAGCTCGCCGAGCTCGCTCACTATACCGCATTTTATAAACGTTCCGCCTACGTCTACGCCTGCATAGTATTTAATCGGTTTTTTATCTACAAGCAAAATTCTTGCGTCGCCCGTAACGGTAAAGCTAACGCCGCACGGCACGAAAAAGCTGTCGCCCTTAACGAATGCCGTACCGTTTATACTCCCGACACCGTCAAGCACGTTGAGCGTTACAAACGAGTTCTCGTCAGTTTCCGTATATTCGCCCGACAAAAGCAGCTCGCGGCATCTGAAATATTTGCACTGCGTTAAATGTCTGAGTTTGCCGCCGTCGACCTCGACAAACATTCCGCTGTCCGTTCTGTCGACAAACGCGTCGAAGTTGATAACGTCAACGGCTTTATCGATATGCAAAGGGCGAAGATTGCTGTTTGCGTCCTTTCGGTTATAATCGTATACGCGGTACGTGATGTTACTGCTTTGCTGAACCTCGCAGATAACGCACCCTGCGCCGATAGCATGAACGGTACCAGCCGTTATAAGATAACAGTCACCCGCCTTTACCGGAATGAAATTCAACAGCTCCTCGACCGTGCCGTCTTTTACTTTTTGAAGAAACTCGCTTTTCGAAGTTTTGCGCTTAAATCCGCAGTATATACCCGCCCCGTCGTCGGCTTCGATTATGTACCACATCTCGGTCTTGCCGTTATCGTTTTCAACTCGCCGAGCAAACTCGTCGTCGGGGTGAACCTGAACGGACAGGTTTTGCTTGGCGTCGATATATTTAACGAGTATGGGAAACGGGCTACCCGCCTTATCGACCGAACACGGATTTTTTTCTAAATATTCCGCGAGCGTACCGCCGGCGCATTTACTCATGCCGTCGGGATGAACGGAAACTTCCCAGCTCTCCGATATTTTCTTGCCGCCGTTGTCGCGGCCAAACAACTCGCCGAGACGGTAGCCGCCCCAAATATAATCCTTTAAGGTAGGCGAAAGTTTTATGACCGTATTCGTATCGTGCTTCATAATCTACTCCCAAATCATTTTTATTTGCCGTGCGCTAAAAGCAGTATAAAACACGCGCCCTGGACCGACCTGTTTCTAAACCCGATAAGTCGCCCCGTCTTGGTGTCGTACCAATCACCGAAGGGCAGTCTGTCTTCGCTGTTGCGCAAATATTTATCTATTCCGCTTAATATTTTGCGTTGTTTTTCCGCGTCGTCGGTAAGGCTCGCCGTCCATACCAGCCAATCCGATTTGGTAAAATCGGCGCGGTTATCGAGCGGAATCCCGTACTCGTTAGTTTTTTCGATATAATAATCGACTTCGCGCTCCCGCAATTCGGGCGGGAACAAACCGAGATCGAGAATTTTATCGAACGCCAAATTATACTTTAACCCGAACGTATCCTCGCCCGAATCCCACGTAAGCGGAGAATGCGGGAAGCTGTTGAAAAACTCGGTGATTTCGGCAGCAAAACGCTCGGCGGTCTTTCGGTAACTGCTACTTTCCTCAGTTTTGTCTATCGCTTGGCACAACGTCGAAAAACACGCAATACCGACGGTCGCTTTGATTGCGAGATTAAGGTTGTTAGCAAGATGCCCCGAGAAGTCGTCCGTGCACAGCTGATTCTCGGGTTTAAGCCCGTTTGCTACAAGATAGTCCGCCCATTTTTTAAGCAAGCCGAACTTTTCCCGAACGATATCCGTACTGCCGTCTGCCCGATACGCCGCCGCAAGCATTATCAGAACGTTGGCGCTCTCCTCGACGGGCATTTGACTTTCGTACCTGTAAACGTCCGCGGACTTGGGCAACTGCCATAAGGGAAAGCGCGTTTGCTTTTCTCGAATATCCAACAAATCGCAGTTGCGAATGTCGTCGTCCTCACGCAAGCCGTAAACCTGTCCGCAGCAGTCGGGGTATGCCCCGACGTCATGCGGCGCAAAATCATATTTCCAAATCGGCATATCGGCAAACTTGAATATGGGTCGCAACATTCCGCGGACGAGCTCGGGATCATACAACAAATACAGCGGCATGGACGGATAGCTTACGTCCACAGTGCCAATACAACCGTTGCTGTAACATTCCTTGGACAAGAACAACAGTTCTCCGTTTCCGTCCTTTACGAGTTTATGCGCACCGACCGACTGCCGAAGCGAAGCGTAGAGAATATTTGTATATTCTTCGCCTATCGAGCGCGCACGGGTCTTCAAATCCCTATCGAGCTTGTCGAGATGCGAATCTATCACATTGGAACGGTCGAACGTTTCCTGCAAAGCGTCGAAAATCGTTTTGTCGCTCAAATAGTAGCCTTTAAGATACTCCCCGAAATATTTAATGCTGACCGTATCGTCAAAGCCGAGCATTATCTTGCCGTTTAATGCACACGAAAAAGAAAGCAATACCTTGCGGTTATAGTTCCTGTCCGCGACGGGCGCGATACCGCAAGCCAAATATACGGCGGCGCCGTCGGTGTCGGTATAATACGATTTTTCACCCGATAAATACCAATAGCCCCATTCGGCGCCGCACCTGTCCGAATCGTCGGACAGCGGCAACTGTCGCTTCAAACCGAAAAACGCGGTCTCAAAGCCCTGCATACGTACCGAACCGCCGCGAACCTCTTTGAAGTCTTCGCCGTTGTAGCAAATGCTTTGATCCAGGACAAATACTATCTCGGCGTCTTTTATCCCGCTAATCTCATACTTGACGTAACAAACGGGGCATGACGTCATTTCGAGATCATCGGGCGGCAAGGGAGAAACAAAGCTCAATTTAAGCTTTGCCCTTCCCGCCTTAAAAGTATAGTCGGTAGTAAACGCCGAAATTTTCAGGTCGGTTTGTTCGGCTTTTTCGAATCGATTATCGCTCCCGAGAAAGCAATACGTCTTGCCGTTGACCTTGATATAACCGTACAGTTTTTTCGTATCGCCAGTCCAGAAAATGACGTCCTTTTCGTTCAGCCGCTCCGCGGGCGACCAAATCGAAAAATACGGGTCCTTCACAAACAACGGGTATGCGGGGAGTAATCTTGTCATATCGCTGTCTCCAAAAACTTATTCGTTGGAATCGTTTTGTTTTTCGGCGTTATCGTCGGGCTTTGCACCGCTCTTTTTACGTTTAACAAGAACCACCGCTACTGCCGCTCCTGCGCCGACTGCGGCAACGCCGCCGAGCACTCCGCCTACGATCGCGCCGACGTTTACGCTACCGTCGGGCTGTTCGGCGGGAGGATCTTTTTCTTCGTTACCCGTATTATCGGGAGGGTTGGTTCCCGAGTTCGACGGGTTTTTAAGAACGAGATCGTCCAGCGCCGACTCGAACTGCGCTACAAGCTTGTTTACCTCACTTTGCTCCGTAGCGTATACCGTGCGGTCGTAAAGCGCTATGACCTTCTCAACCACAGCTTCGAGTTCAAGCAACGAGTCGGTCGTATACAAGCTTCTGTCGAGCGCGTCGTAACGATCCATAAGCGAATCTATCGCGGAAAGATCGGCTCGCGGCGAGTTGTAGATTTCAAGCTCCGCCAGCTGCATACGGTAGGTATTCCCGTCGTACGGAAGCTGATTGAGCTTTGTGCCGCGCACTCGCACGTAACGCGCCTTAACCGAATCGAATGAAAACTCATGCGCGCCGACCGCCCGAGGCTGATAATCGGTTTCGGTAACGACGGGCTCATACGATACGCCGTCCTTCGAAACCTCTATAACGAAATCGCGAGGCATACCGTATGCTACGTCTGTACCGCTACCGCCGCGCGTGTAAATAACCATGCGGTCGATCATAAAGTCGAAGCCCAAATCCACAAGCACCCATTCTTCGTGCTGCTGATCGGTAAGGTTAAGACTGGACCATCCGCCTATACCCGTCGTATCGCCGTCGGTGAGGAACGAACTGCCCCACTTATCGTTTTCGGCATTGACAGACGAGGAAGCGGAAACCTTTGCGGCGCTTATGCGCGAAAGATTGGAGCGGCACGAATAAAGCAACGTTTGTATAGCCGCTTCGAACGTATCGAGCTCCTCCTTGATCTGCGCTTCGGTTAGGCTTTCGTTGCGCGACGCAACGCTTGCTTTTGAAAGCGCGGTTTGGAATGCAGACACTGCGCCTGTCGTATATGAAAGGTTCATAACGCCGCTACTGATTATCTCGTTTACGCGAGCTTTGAGCGCAACACGGTTTGCGTTTATATGATCATTGAGCGCGGCAATGGCGCTTTCAAGTCCGTTAGTCGCCGAATTGATTTGAGATTGCGTTGCCGTTTGATCGGCTTGCACCGTCTTGGCGGTTTCGAGCGCCGACGCGAACACCGTCCAGCCCTCCGCTTTATAATCGGCTTGGGAAAGCTTTTCGGCGTACTCTATCGCCTGATCGAGCGCGCCCTTGTAGCCTGCGCGCTTGTCGAGCGGACTGACGAACGAATAGCTTCCGCTGCCGAGCGTTATTTCCGCTTTTCCGTCGCGCGTGCCGACCGAAATAACACCCGCGGCGGTATCGGCAAACGCCGCGCCGTCGAGAGTTACCCCGCTCACGCTTGCCGTAGGCAATACGAGTTTAACCGTCGAGCCGAACGGGATAGTTATATCGAACTTAGCCTTATTGTCGGCAACGAACGCCCATTTAACTTCGAGCTTACCGCGCACGGTATCGAGCGAAATATCCGCATTTTCGAGATCGCCTGCAAGAAGCGGATCGATATCAAAGGTTTTATAGCCGTCCGTTACGTTCTTGATTCCGCCGATATATTCGAAGAACCACTGATCGTACGTGCCGAGGAAATAATGGTTTTGCGAACGCGAAGTGCTTTCCCACATCTCCCAAAGCGAAGTCGCACCTTTTTCCAACCAATACCCCCAAGAGGGATAAGTCGTTTGCGTGACTATACGATACGCGACGTCCTCGTACCCGTAGTCGCAAAGTATGGGCAGGATATACTTGGTACCGATTATGCCCGTATCGAGGTGATAATCTTTATCCTTAATATCTTTTACAAGTCTGCTTACGACCGCGTCGATATTCTCATTCTTGACCATGCCGAACGCAAGCGGTAAGATTTGCGAGGTTTGACGGTATTTCGTGCGATCGTGCGCGTGATTATTCGCCCACTCGGTCGTTTCGTAATAACCGTCCTTGTAGTATCTCGCGTTGAACGCGTTTAGCACCGTTGTGCGCGCTAAGGTAAACTTGGCTGCGTCGAGAGGTTTTTTAAGCGCCTGCGCGTATTCCGTCATAACGCCGAGCATTTGATAAATATACGCCGTTGCCGCAAACGCGCCGCCGTCGACAGGTTCTTCGTCGTACGGCACTTCGCCGTTACCGGGCGTGGATACGGGCGACGACCAGTCGCCGAGCAAGTATTGATCGGGCCAAATTCCGTTATTGAGAGTATCGATATCGAGTTCGGCAAGCTTTTTCATGCTGTCGTAATACTCGTCTATAAGGTAACTCATGCCGTAGGTATCGACAAGCTCTTTGACCGCAAAGATATATACTGTGTTCCATACGGGAGCATTGGACATGTTTGCCGTGCCGGAATTGGGTACAAGCTGCGGCACGTTGCCGTTAGACGTTTGGCTGTCTTTGATGTCGTTCAAGAACTTGGTCATGAACCGAGCGATATCGAAGTCGAATCCCATCGTTTCGATCGCTATGTTTACGTCGCCCATCCAGCCGTTCTTTTCCAGCCACGGCGTGTCGGTAGGCTTGCCGTGGAAGTTGTTCAGAAGCGTTCTCGTCATCAAGTCGTGCATGGTATTAAGCATTTCGTTTGAAGTCGAGAACGTCGAGGTATGCGCCACGTTCGAATTTATTTGATAGCAAACGACGTCGTCCGCCGTTAGCGTTCCCGAATATCCGGAAATCTGAACGTAGTTAACTCCCTTATAGTTAAACTTAGGCTCGTAGACTTCCGTATCGCTTCCGCTAACGCCCTTGCAAATATATTCGTCGCGCTGGGTTACGCCGTCGCTCTCCGTTTTGAGATTAAGGTTTCCGTCGGACGCGAGCGTTTCAGCATAGTCTATCGTTATTTTTTGCCCGGGAGTGGTGTTGCGGAACGCAATACGCGCCCAGCCCGCAATGTTGCGCGGAGTCTTGACGGTCCACTTGCCGAGCGAGGCGGAATAGCTTATATCGAGCACGCCTTCCGCGCCGTCTACCTTGCCGAACGAAGCCGTCTTGGTCATCTGCTCCATATCCTGCCAAACGAGCTTGCCGTTCGGCGCGGATACGATACCCGCATTGCGCCAAGCAGCGTCGGAATACTCCGCATTGGAGAAATCCGCCGCCCTGCGCGCGTCGAACGTTTCACCGCTGTAAATGCTGTTACGCGTGGTCGGTCCGTCTACCGAATACTTCCAAGACGCGTCCGAGCGCACTTGCTCCTTCGTTCCGTCCGTATAGGTCACGTCCAGCTCGAACCGAAGGCGCGGAGCGTTGCGCCACGGCGCAGTGTTCCAGCCCCAACCGGTTATGTTCTCGTTATAGAATCCGTTGCCGAGCTCGACCGCGATCGCGTTGTCGCCCGAAGCGATGAGATTCGTTACGTCGTAAACGTCGTAAAGCACCGTATCGTTGTAATCGGTGTTGGCGGGATTAAGCACGCTGTCCGTTGCGTTATTGCCGTTTATTTTAAGCTCGTAAAGTCCCAAGCCCGCAATGTACGCACGCGCGGACCTGATCGTTTTTCCGCTTGCGGTTGAAAATTCTTTTCTGAGCACGGGCGCGGAACCGGACGTTGCCGATATCGAAACGTTGTTATTCCAAGGCGCGCTGCCGTACGAGATTATATCATCGCCCGTAGGCGTATGCCAACCCGAGTCGTCAAAGCTCACTGTATTCCAGCCATTGGGATTTGTATCGCTCGTTTTCCACTCGCCGTCGGTCACTATCGTTACGGGTGTATTCGACCCGTTGTAATAGATCTCTATTTTGCAAAGCAAGCCCGCATAGCCCGTGGGATCGTCGGTATTTGTCGCTTCCACGGCTATAACGTTTTTGCCCGCGACAAACGCAGACGCGTCGAGTGTGGTGACCGCGGCAGTCTTCCACGCGTCCGTTATTTCGAGCGTGGAAAGCGTTTCGGCGCCGTTAAGATAGAGCTTGGCTCTGTCGTCGGCGCTCATTGCTATTTGAACGCGCTCTACCGTTTTCGACGGGTCTATTTGGATATCGCGGCGGAAGTACGCTGTTTCGCCCGGGACTTCGTTAACGGCGTGACCTTGCCTATCCCATATCCAATTAGAGCCGGAAAAGCTCATTGCGGTTTGAAGCGCAGGCTCGCCTATCCACGACGAAGTCCAGTCGCTTTCGCTCATCAAGCCCGTCTCGAACCACGATTCGGCGGTAACCGTTTCATCGTCGTTATCCCAAACGGTTACGGTATATTCGTAGGCTGTTTTGGACTGCAACGAAGGACCGTTATACACTACGCCGTAGTTATTTTCGGACGTGACTTTTTGAGAATCCCAAACGGTTTGCCCGCCGTTCTTGACCACGATCCGGTACGCCGTCTGGCTCTTACCGCGCTCGTCCGACGAAAGCTGCCACGAAAATATCGGCTTTTCGTCGTCGATACCGAGCGGGTTCTCGCTGCCGTTTACTTCGAGTTTTTCGATCTTCACCGTAAGCTCCTCCTCGTCCTCGGCAAGCGCGGCGAGAATACCGCCGCCGTGAGGAGCGAGAACCGTCGCGCCCATGAGCGCCGCAGTCATGACGCCGAAAATAGCGTGCTTGCTTTTTTTGTTTATCATATTGACCTCTTGTTAAAAAGTAACAAGCCGAGCCGATTTCGGCTCGGCTTGCACGTTACAGTATCCTAAAATCGATACAATTGCCGTGTGTTATTCGTTCGATTGCGCGGGCGCTTCGTAGTAATTGTTGTTACCCGCCTTATCGAACTCTTTTACACTGCCAAACGCGATCTCGTTGCACTGAGTGTAGGCGCTCGTCTTTCCGTCAAGACACGCCGCGGTCTGAATAACGATGATTATTTCTTTCCCGCTGTATGCCGAGAAATCGTAAATACCCTCGTTATACCCATCGCCACGGTTGTTGATGAGATAATTTCCTTCGATCACCGCATCCGTCGTACCGTATACGCGCCAAGGCGCAAGCTCTACAAGCTCACCGTCGACGTAGACCATAACGAGCATTTTGCTGCCCTGGTTATCCGTGTCGCGCGCATTGAACTTCATGTACTTGTGAGAATCGTCGATATTTACTTTTGCATAAATGTACTCGCCGAGCGGAATACAAATATCACGGTTCACGTTGTAAGCGCTGCTTTTGGTCCAGCCGCTCGCACCGCCGTTATCGGCAGGTCCGAAGGTAGTTCCGTTTAAAGCAGTCAAGCTGTCCATATTTTCTTCTATAACTTCTTTTACGGTTTTTGCTGCGACAAGAGTTACGTCATCGGCAGTTTTTTCGCCGTTAGCCGCCTCTATTTCAGCGCCGCTCACGGTTATTGAACTTGCTACGTAACCTACTTTTGCGAACGTAACGGTAACGCTGTTGCCGTAATTCATAGCAACGTCCACGCTGTACTCGCCGCTTGCGTTCGTTGTGGCAGAGCTACCGCCTGCGGAAACGGACACGCCCGCCAAGGGATTGCCGCTTGCATCTTTAACAATGCCGCTGACAGTACCCGCCGCATAGAAGTTGGTGCCTTGGAAGGCAATTTCATTAGACACAGTGACGAGCCGTTTGTTTACTTCGGTCGTAACTTCCTGAATAATTATCGTAATGGTTTGACCGACGTAAGCGCTGAAATCATAAACGCCTTCGGTATACGCGCCTATATTATTTACGATAAGATTTTTATTAGCTGCGTCGTAGCTGGTTGCAGCTACGTTTCTGCCGCCGCAGAACACCTTGCTTGCAGGCAGTACGACCATATTGCCGTCCGCCGTTATTACTTTAACTTGAAGCAATGCGTCCTGATCGGGACCTTCATCGCCGCGGTTGAATATAAACCAATTGCCTTTCATAAATTTATTGGAATCGGTGATGGCGAACTTCGCGTAATAATAAGCGGCGTCGGTCTTGCCGGAGGCGCGTTCGAATCCCGAGCCCTCGTTGAACGTTTTTGTAACGCCCGTCGAGTCGTGTTGCCAATTATCGTAAATGGCTTTCGATTCAAACTTCGTGCCGGTCAACGCTTGCAGGCTCTCAATATCATCCGAAGTAAGCCCGGGCAAATAAGTTTTGCTAAGAGCAATATCGCCCGCATTGAAAGTTGTATTCGTAAACTCGGTCGATTCGTACGTTACCGTTTTCGAAGCGCTTTCCGTACCGTTGTCGTATTGAACGTTCAAAGTAACCGAACCGTTATTAAGTCTGCTAATCGGGAGAGTGAACGTCCCGTCGTTACCCGTTTGGGCTTCGACTTTTACGTTGTAGCCGAGATTATAGCTTACCGTTGCACCGCTGACTGCCGCACCGCCGTATTTGACCGTACCCGTAACGGTGTTTTCAACAAGGTCGGTCGAGCCGAGATACGACATACCGGCAAGCGCAAAAACCTTACTACGCGCCACGCCGATCGCAAGCACGTAATCGCCGCTTATGGCTTCGTCGAGCGTAAAGTAGAAATCAGAACGAGCGTCCACGTCCGCAAGCGCAACGTTATGATTGATTTTAACGCTATTGCCCTGGGAATCGATAAGTTTAAGAATTATCTCGGGCTGTACGCCGCTGTCATTCTGTCCTACGAAAGTACGAGCCTTAATTACGATTGCCTTCAAATCGGTGAACGTAAGCTTTCTGTAAACGAACACTTTAAGCTCTGAAGTGCCTTGCGGCGCATTGCCCGCGTCTCTGAGAAGCCACCCCTCCGTAGCCTTATCCTGAGATCCGCCCACCTTGATCCATCCGTTCATCATGGCAGCTGCGGAATCCTTCTTTTCGTCTGCGGTCTTGTTAGGCTCATTCTCTTTGATACATTCCACATTCTCAGCCGCAGTTGCCGAAAGCTCGTCGAGCTGTTCCAGAGTAATGCCGGGAAGCGGCAACGCCTTCAATTCTTTTTCGCCGATATTGTATGTGCCGCTCGCAAGGTCTGTCGCCGTAAATGTGATATCCATGGCAACGCCGTTTTTGGAAACGGTTATCTTCTCCGTGCCGCCCTTGCGTACCGATACGGGTATAGTGAACGTACCGCCCGCGCCGGTAGTTACGGGATCGCCGTCGCCGAACGTTACCGTCGCGCCTTCGAGCGCCGCCCCATTTTGCATGATAGTGCCGGTTATATTGCCGGTGACTTCGACGCCGCGGAACTGCACGCTTTCTATCGCCGCGCGGTTGCCGCGAGTGGTGCCGACGGCAAACACGTACTTACCCGTGATCGGGGCTTTAAGCGTAAATTTAAGAACGCTACAATCATCATTGGTGCTTACGACCTCGCCGGGCGCTTCCTTAGGCGTAATGACCGTGCCGTCTTCTCCAACGAGCAATATGTAGACCTCGGGATAACCGCCGCCCAAAAGATTGGCGTTGTGATCCGCGTCGGGGAACCTACGCGCACGCACGGTGATCTCCTCGATCGCGTCGAACGTGAAACGATTGTACGCATAAAGTTTAAGCTCTTTTGAACCGCTTTCTATGTTCTGCCCCGCCTCATGAAAAAGTATGCCCTCGTTTGACATATTATACGACGAAGTAGGCACCGTCCAACTGCCCTGACCGTTGCCGCCTTTCTCGGTAGGACGGAAGTCATAGTCCGCCGCAGGCTCTGCCGTAAGCGCATTAAGACCGATAAGCGACAGGTCGCCGAGCTCGGAAATCGTCTTTACCGAAAGCGATACGTTTTTGGTGATCGCGGTAGCGCCGACGGTAATCGCTATACTTTCGGTATGCGTTTCGTAGGTCGGGTGGGTTACGGTAAGAGTAAGCGTAGCCGCAGTACCCGACGACACTTCAAACGAATATGCGCCGTCCGCGCCCGTCGTTACGGGAGTAAGCTCTCCAAGCTTAACGGTTGCGCCGCTGACTGCCACGCCGCCAGCCTTGACCGTTCCGCTCACCGTAGCAGTTTCGGTCGCTAGGTGCATATCGACGTCGAGCGTAGATTTTTTATCCGTCCATGCGGATTTGGCGACCGTTTTGGTTTCGGTGCGATATCCGTCTTTGCTGAACGTGACGGTTACGCTATCCGTAATTCCCACGTTCCCGAGCGAATACTTGCCCGTCGCGCCCGTAACGGTGGTGTTTGTGCCTACCGCAACGGTAACGCCGTTAAGGTTTTTGCCGTATGCGGTTACTGTACCCGATAACGTGCCGAGTTCTACGTTAGGATCGGTTACGCCGCCGAGTTCCCGAACGTAGTCGCAAACGTTACAAGTGGCGTCGTTGATATCGTCGTAAACGTGTGCGGCATAGTTTCCTCTTTCGTCTGTATGCTCGCAAGTAGCGGGATTATAGTGTCCCAAGCCGTCCTCGGTCTGTTCCCATTTAGTCGTATCGAACGTGTGATCGTGACCGTCCCCGCACCCCACGAGCGCAATCGGGCATACGAAAGTAGAGGCTACCGCAAGTACGGCAGCGATTTTGGATTTTTTCATCATTTATCTCCTTATATTAAATTGTTCCGTGATTTTTTTCGTACTGCACGATCATCGCCAAAATAATGGGCGTGGCAGTAGCGTCTTTTATATCTTTATGCGTGTCGAAGGTTTCCGCGCCGTCAGAGCTGGCGTACAACCAGCCCTGCAAATAGTTGTGCGGCAGCGTGCGGTTGATAACGTAATTTTCAAACGCATAGTCGATGCTTGTTTTAAACACCTTTACGTAGCTCGCAAGCTCTTTTTGAAGCTCGGCATTCACCGCGGGGTTTTTCGCCTTGCTCGCGTCGGCAAGATCGAGATACCCTTGCATAAGAACGGAATTGAACAAAAGCGTCGTTCTGCAATCGTACATTTGCATTTGCTCGTCACCGACCGTGACCGTTTTGGCAAAGTAATGATGCGCGCCTTCCGACATGAGCCGACCCTGAACAAGATAGTTCTCGTCGCCCGTCAAGCGATACAACCATGCCGCGCCGCTTATCATTGCGCCGGTGTTGTAGGTGTATTTCGACCCCTCGTTGGTGCCGCCGTAAGGCTCGAAGTAGAAATACTCGCCGCCCGTCGCCGCCGCGTCCTTTACGACCTTTTGTCCGTGACGGAGGTTATCGGCGTAGGTATAATCGCTCTCACGCAGATACGAATAAGTAAATTCGTAAACTTCCTTTGCCCAATGTAAATAGTAATCGTACTTTTTCATTCCGATCATATTATCCCATTCGACGTAGGTCTTGCCGAACGCCTGCTCGCCGTACACCGTATCCTCGGCAGTGACCTTGGCGTCCGAGTCCTTATAATAATCGGCAAGCTCGCAAAGCGCACTGATAAGCGGACCGTTGGAGCAGCTGTGCTTGGACTGATACGTCGGGCCCCAAACAATTCCGCCTATACCGTTTTTGGTCGAATCCCAGCCGTCGAGACAAGCCTTTGTAAGATGCTCGGCAAGCGCGATATATTTTTCGTCGCCCGTGGTTTTATACACGCCGCAGAAATCCCGAATTATCCACATAAGGTCGTCGTAAACCATGTCGGTCGATACGTCGCCCGTTTTTGCATATTCCATACGGTGAACGCCGTACAAGCCGTCCCACGCGAACTTTCCGTGAGTGCTCGTATAAGTGCCGCTACCCTCAAAATAATCGAGCCCGCCGATATAATCGTCTATGAGCGATTTATAGTAAGTCTTTTGATCGTCGTCCGTGCTCACCGCGTACAGTCTGTTCGCCATTGTTATGATCGAAGAATACTCGTAGCAATTGGCATATCCGTCCGTGCCGCCTTCGAGCGCGTTGTAATACCCCGCACCGTAAACCTGATCGTTTTCGCGCGTGATATAATGCGCGTCAACGGCGCGCGCAAGATAATCCGCGCGGTCGTACAGCGTTGCGGGTGCGGTAACCGTTGTGGGCGGAGGGTTGTTGGGACCGTCGCCGGGGCCGGGACCGGGACCGGGTTCCGTAGTATCATTGCAGCCTACTAATCCAATCATCATTACTCCTGCGGTAACTGCCGCGATAGTTTTAACAAGTGTCTTTTTCATTTCTGCTCCTTTAATCTTTTTTAATGGAGGTGATTGCGTCCGCTCTCTTTATGAGTAGATACGCGAACAGGGAGTTTGCCCACGCAAACCACGGGCGTGAATATTTGGACGCGTCGTCGGTGTTGATACATTCGTGCATATATCCCGTACCGTCGGTGGTGTCCATAAGCGTTTGTACTATTTCGTTGATACGCCGAGAATCGTTTGTAGTCAATGCTTCCGTCATGAGCGATATCGGCCAAACGTAGCTGCCCGGCGTGTGCGGACTGCCTATGCCCGTTATCACGCTGCCGCGGAAGAAATACGGATTATCGGTGCTCAGCGCGAACCTTCGCGTATTGCAATAGATTTCGTCCGTTTCGTCACAAAAGCCGATGTACGGCAGACCCAACAAACTCGGGATATTCGCGTCGTCCATTAGATTGTGGTTTCCCAGCCCGTCCGTTTCGAACGCATATATCTTGCCGTACTTAGGGTGGTTGACTATGCCGTACTTGGCTATGCCGCTCTCCACTTCGAGCCTGAGTCTGTCCGCACGAAGCGCGATTTGGTCTTTGCCGAGCATAACGGCTATCTCTTTCAGCTCGCGCATTACTACGGTTATGAACGCGTTGCCGGGAATGAAGTATCCGTATGTACAAGGATCGTCGCTCGGACGGTAGCCCGACCAAACCATGCCCGTGTAACCGCACGGTCCGCCCTTGCCCTTGCAGGGAATGGACAGCTCCGGCGTTTCGGTCGGGCGGTAGTGATAGTAATCGGACTTTTCGTGATGATACTGTTCGGTTTCGAATATGTGCAATATCTTTTCCGCCGCCCGCGCAAAGTGCCCGCCGAAAACGGTTTTATCCTGCGTGTAGCGGTAATACCGCGCCGCCAAGAACAGCGGATAGCACAGCGAGTCGAGTTCGAATTTACGCTCAAACACAAGCTTATTGCGCTTGCCGCATTCGTCCTCGTTATGCCCGTTTCCGTTCGCCTCGAAATTGAAAGCGTTTGCGTACGGATCGGAAAGAATACACCGAAACTGCCTGCGCAACAAACCTTTTACAAGATTTTGCACTTCTTCCGTTTCGGGCGCGAGTTCCAGATATTGCAAGACCTGCGCGCTCGAATCTCTAAGCCACATCGCGTCGATATCGCCCGTTATAAGATACACATCGTCGGCAGTCGTTTGCACCGTGGTAGTCAGAGTATTAAGACTGCACTTTACGAACATCTCTTTTAGCGTAGCGTCGGTTATGCGTTCGGCAAACGCCAACGTCTTTGCGTGAAGCTTGGGATATTCCAATAAAATTTGTTCGTTGATCTTCATATACCTTTATGCTGCTTGTTTCTTTTTGCGAATGACGATCGCCATAATCGTTGCACAGGCTATCAACGCCGCGGCCGAGAAAATAATTGCAAGTAGTCCGCCGATATTGCCGCCGACGCCGACGTCCGTAATACCCGCTGCCGCTTTACCGTCGCTGACTACATTGAACGTTACGCTGTCGCTGAACGTGTTTACTCCGTCGGTGACCGTAACGGTTATTGTCACCGTACCGGCCTTGTGGAACTCAACCGAATTATCCGCCATTACCTCGGCGATCGATTCGTCGCTGCTCGCCACAGTCACGATCGCGTCGGCTGCCGCGCCCTGTATCTCGAACTCGATAAGCGTATATCCGTTTACGCGAACGGTCGTGCTTGCGGGCTCTATTATTTTTACGCCCGAGAGCGGGGTGCTCAATTCCACAATATCAAGCAAATACTGTTCGGGATTGATATAGCTTGTCATGGAATCGTCGGGAGCGTAATAAGTCGCTTCGTTGTACCCTACGCACGCCGCAAACGCTTTATTGTTGCCTGCCGCCATGCCGTAGAAATACTGGAACGTTACGTTGCTGTCATCGGAGAGCTTGAACTCCTCGCTCGCGGGCGCGCCGAGTACGGTATATGCTCCGTCCACTCCGCCCCAAACTTCCATGAACGCATCCTTCAAAAGGAATACTTTTTGTTCGCGCTCGTTCCAGATCATTGCGCTGACGTTGGTACGCGAATCACCGCCCCAAGGCAACGCCGTGCTGTCGCCGAAAATAAACTGTTGGCAAGCCGCACCGTTCCACGATTTGAATTTGTCCTCAAAAAATCCGGGGAAGAAGCCCTTATCGAGCAATTCCTGTATTTTATCTTTGAGCTGCTCTCTTATGCCTCTGACGTATGCGCCCGTTTCTTCGTCGAGCCCGCCGTTAAACATATCCTTGTAATAATCTTCGCAAACAAAGTCGCTGTCGCTGTATAAATCGTCATAGTCGAGCATCGCGGCTTCGTACTTGCCTGCCGTGACTTCCGCAAAGTTGCGGCCGGGATAATAATCGTAAACGTACCCGAGCTTGGCGTACATTTCCGTTGCTTTTACCGCGCCCTTGGCATAGTTGATATATACGACGTTGCGGCCGTTTTCCGTCGTTTCGAATCTTTCTTTCTCAGTGCCGTACTTTTCGGGCTTTTCGGGCGGAGCCGCCTTATACTTGAATTGCTTGTATTCGTTATCGGTGGTCGCGCCGTACTCGATCATAAGCGCGCCTTTTTCGTTCTCGTATATATAGCCCTGCTCGAAAACCTGAATACGCGCGAACTTGATGCCGGAAATCGTAACGTCGTTCATAGCGTTCGATATGGGCGCACCGAGCGAACGACGCGTGCTGTCGTCGCGCCAAATGTTCCAAATATTGTCGCCTACACCGTAAACGTGCTTTTGCACGCCGCTGTACACCATTGTATACATACGCTCGCGTGCCGCACTGCCCACACCGTCAAAGCCGTACAACGAGTCGGGACTGTACTTGTAGTCCAAGCACAGCACGTCCCAAATCTTGATCGACGAGCAACGGTAGCCGGCAATAATGCCGCTGTCGTAAAGCTCTCTGTACGCCGTACGGAACTCGTCTTTAAGCGCGTTTTCCGTCGCGCTTGCATTGCCGCTGAGTTCACGGTATCTTGTAAGCGCACTGCTCTCCACGCCTTCCCAAAGATGCTCGTCGGTGGTGAAGTTTTCGTATGGAAGCGTTACGCGCGTCGAGTTGCCCTGTGCGTCGTACGCAAAGTTTTGACCTGCGTATGCCATGCGCGATGAGATTGTGTTATCCTCGTTATAAACGACCTTTATGCAGCCCGCGCGGAAGTTAAATTCTACCGCAAGCCTTCCGTTTTCTCGGCTCGTTCTTGCGGTGCGCAAGGCGTGCCACGTTCCGTCAACGTCGCCGATAAAGTTGTAGCTATCGCCGTCGATCGTCGTTTTATTGCTGCCGCCCGCGTTCTTTGCAAGGATATCCTGGTCCTGCAAAAGCGGATAGATCTTGTATTCGGTATCGCTTATTTTTTCTACAACGCCCTCGTGCTTTTGAACGGTGCCGTCCTCGTTTATAAGTATGCCCGTTTCGAATACCTGTACGCTAGCGTTTGTCGCGTTTACCGCATGACCTTCGCCGTCGTGTCCCGTAACCTTTATTCCCGTCAATTTATCGCTTACGGGCGCGCCTATACGGCGCACCTCGCCCTTTTTTTCCTCAAACCCGTCGGTTACAAGATACACTTTTTTGTTAAGTACGTTGTACATAAGGTAGCCGGCCTTGCCGTCCACGGTGCAGGTCATGCCGAATACGACCGCGTCACCGTCGTTGGCGTTGTTATATATCTCAACGTTGCCGTGCGTAGTAATGCCGAGCTCGGTAAGCTTGGCTTCGAACGCAGCGTTGACTTCCGCGGCGGCGGTATCGCCCCAACCGGGACCGTATGCTATGCGAGCGCCCGCGGTATTCGCGGTCACGCCGCCTGTAATTTCGGCAGACGCGCTCGACGTACCCAATACGGTGACCGCCGACAAAAGCAGCGCAAACGCCGCTAATACGGATATGATGACCGTAAGGCTTATTTTTCTTGTCTTTGTCATTTCCGGATCCTCCTACTATTTGATACCCGCGAAAGATTGGTTTTCTACGAAATACTTTTGACCGATTATGAATATGAGCAGGCTCGGGATAGCCATTATAACGGACGCCGCCATAACGTTGCCGTAGTCGTATCCCCAAGCCGTTTCAAAGCTCTTTAACGCAACCGCGAGCGTGCCCCATTTCTGTTCCATCGACGGCAATACTATGCTCGGCCAGAGATAGTTGTTCCAGCAACCGTTGAAGGTAAACAGCGCAAGGGTCATTATGCCCGGCATTACCATCGGGACGTACAGCTTCCAAAAAATCTTAAACTCGCTCGCGCCGTCTATTCGTGCCGATTCCGCCACTTCTTTCGGCGTAGACATAAAGAACGAGCGCATAAACAAACAACCGTAAATGCTGTACGTTGCCGGCAAAATTATACCCCACAACGTATCCACTGCACCGAACGCATTTACCACCATGTATGACGGTATCAAGCTTATAATGCCGGGGATCATCATCGTCGCCATAAAGAACTTAGTGATGAATTTCTTGCCCGGATATTCAAGCCGAGCGAGCGAATACCCCGCAAGCGTACAAAAGAACAACTGCGACGCGCACACCGCAACTATTACGATAAGCGTATTGCCTATAAACTTGAACGCGCCGAATTCGAAAAACGTTTTGTAGTGATCTATTGTGAAGCTTGTCGGCAGTATATTGACCGGGAACGACGATATTTCCTCGAACGGTCTAAAGCTTATAAGCAGCATCCAATAGAACGGCACAAGCATTATGAGCGCAACAACAATGAGCAGGACGTACAATACCGTCTTAGTTATAATGCGCTTTCTGTTTTTATTTTTTACCTTTGACGCTCTTTTTACTGTAAGCTCATTCGTCATGCCTGTTTCTCCTTTACTATACCCTGTGTCAGGAAAGTGACTACCATAATAACGATGAACAGTATCACGCTCTGCGCGGACGCCATGCCGCCCTCGCCGTGGCGGAACGACGCCTCTATTTGAGTGACCGGCGTTTGGGTATAGTAGTTATCCCCTGCACCGATAAGCGCCACGATATCGAAAAGCTGGAACGAACCTATCAAGCTCATCGTTATAATAAAGAACGTAGTGGATCGCAGCATGGGCACGGTGATCTTCATAAGCTTTTGCCACCCGTTGGCGCCGTCGAGGGACGCCGCCTCGTACAGCTCGGGGCTTATCGACTGCATGGATGCAAGATATATAAGCATATTGCCGCCGAGCCCCGACCACGTAGATACGAGAGCTATGCAGAACATTGCGAAGTAGCTTTGCGCCGACACCCACGATATCCCCTGTTTCATTCCAAACCACTGAGTGAGTATGGTATTAAACAATCCGTAGGTATCGTTATACAGCCAACGCCATACGAAAGCAGTCGCAATACCGCTCGTAACCGCGGGCAAGTAGTAAATAACTCTGAAAAACTTTACACCGCGGAGCTTTCGATTTAGCAATGCCGCCACAAGAAGCGAAGTCACTATCGTGAGCGGAACGCTTATAGCCGCATAAACCAATACGTTTAGGATCGAGTGCAGGAATATTTTGTCTTGAAAAATGTATTTATAGTTGTACAGCGTCCAGTTAAACATATCCGGCGCACCGGGCGCCATGTCGGTGAACGAATATACAAACCCCATAATGACGGTAACAAAGGAGAATATTACAAACAGGATTACGGTCGGCAACAAAAACAAGTAGCCGTGCAAAGCCTGTTTTTTCTCCATTTTACTCATTCGCCTTTTTTTGACGGATGCTCTCATCATATCCCCCGTTTAATTGAGTCCTTGCGAAAGCTTGCTGTTTCCATTTGAAGTAAGGTCGCTTATGCAATCGTCAAGCGTCTTGTCTCCGTTGATGAACGACCTGACCGTATGGTTGATAACGTCCGTTTGGAGTGTGAGGAAGTTGGGAACCTGCGGGCGCGTCATGTAAACAAGATCGCCATTAGAGTCGGTCGCCTTAACGTACGACCGCGCGTCGGCAAGCACTTGATTATTCGCCACGCACTCGTCGGCGTCGAGCGCTTCGGTAAGCGCGGGCAACGAGCCTATGTCGACAGTCCATTTAAGCATTGCGTCTTTATTGGTGCAAAGCCATTTTGTAAACTTCCACGCGGCTTCGTGACGGGCTTCCCATGCCTGAGTCTTAAACTTATCCATCGGCGCGGGGTATGCAATACCGTATCCGCCTATCATGCCGCCGTTCACGCCGCCCTCGGTATCGGGACGGGGTTGGGGCAAGAATTTATAATTATCTACTTTGGGATAAAGCTTGATCGTGTTATTGTAATAAAGCGGTTTATTTACCATCGCAAGGATCTCGCTCGTAAACGAGTCGTCCTCCTGCGTACCGCCCACGTCCGCGGCATTGACTTCCTTAAAGTAATTGAGTATGCTCTTGGTCCAATCGTTATCGAAGTTTGTTACGTACTTGCCCTTCACTCCGTCGTTTGCGGGCTTCAAGTATTCGTCGCCGTGACCGGTGGACACGTAATACTTGAACAAATGCTGATACTGATCGCCCGACGAATAGCCGGCGTTGCAAACGGTTTTGAGCGCCTTTGCAGACACGAGCAAATCATCCCATGTCCAGTTCGCATTCAGCCGCGACGCTATCTTTGCGCTCGCGTCCGTTTGCTTGGCGTCGTACTGCTCCACGAACTTCATATTAACGTACGTGCCCCAAACGTCTATATCGATGGGCAAACCGTACGCCACGCCGTCATAGGTCATTTCCTGCATGGCGGGCTGATAGAATATCGACGTGTCGAGCTCGTCGCGCTCGATAAGATCGTTTACGCCGTACAAATATTTAGTACCGAAAGTCGCGGTGTTGAACCTATCCCAAAGCATTACGTCGGGCTGACTTCCCGAAGTACGCGAGGTTTGGAACGACTTTTCAAGGTCCGATTTGGGCGTATCCAACTGCACCTCGAAACCGTCGGGCTTTATACTATTGTAATAGTTGATAAAGTTTTTAAGGTTTTGATAATTGCGGCCCGACCACTCGCTGCCGCCGACCCACATAGTGATTTTGGTCGCGGTCATGGTGCCGTCATCGCCGACTTCGACACCGTCGTCATTGTTCCCGCACGCGATCATAGGCGCAGTGACCGAGCAAGCTATAACCGCTGCCGACAAAATGCTTAGAATCTTCTTTTTCATATTTTTCCTCCCGGGGGATAAATTTTAAATTGTTGTTTGGGTTACGCGATCACCCTTACGGTGACTATTTCGTAGCCGTGCATTGTGATCGTTCCGTCCGTTTGCCCTTTCTCTCGTTCGAGCATATCGGTAAGCACGAGCCGTGACCCGTTAGCCGTAAGCTTAGTTGTTATTGCGTCCGGTCTATCATTGTACAAACGAACGATATAACCGTTGCCGTCCTCGGCGGGTTTTATCGCTTCGATAACGGCGTGCGGATTATCGGTGCTTACAAGCGAAGAAACGGGCGCTGACTTGACTACCGTGAGCGGTCTGTTGAACGCATACGCTTTTGCCGCTACGTCCGAATCGTGAATGTTGCCGTCGTGCATATACAGCGCATACGAGAACTTTTGTTCGCCTACGTCCTGCGAAACGCACGGATGCTTTTGACTGCGCAGAAGGTTCATTGACAAACACCCGTTTTTGCACGCATATCCGTATTTGCTGTCATTGATGAGCGCGACGCCGCGAGTCAGCTCAGACATATCGACCCATTTATGCGCGCACATCTCGTACTGCGCCGCTTGTATCGAATTGTTATCGAGCATACTGCGCTTTACGTTGCCGAACTGAATATCGCACACGACCTCGTCCGTTTCGATATTCGGGTAAAAATCGGTACGCAGCATTTTTTCGAGTTCTTGCCAATCGACGGTTACGTCGAAACGAACGAGAGGGCTGCCCGCGGTAACGCTTATTTCCTGAACAAGCGTCGACTTGCGGTAAACATATTTAATCTTTACGCCCGCGCGCGGTCCGTCTATAAACGGCATTATCTCCGTCTTTTCGAATTTCTCGACGTTGCCGTTTTTATAGCCGTGATAAAAATCCCACGCATTGCCGCAATCGTCGTATATAAGCAGCTCGCCCGATTTATTTTTAAGCGCCTCGCGCCCGTTGCGTTTATCCTTTACGGACAGTACCGCACCGCTCCCCGACAGCGTTACTTCCACAAGCTCGTTGCCTACGGTAGTCGCGTCGGCGTAAACGCCGTAACTGCCGTCCGCTTTTTTAAGCTTCGCTACCGAATACGGCTCGGCTTTTGCGCGATACCACACGCCGTCGGCCTTTACGTACTCGTCTCTTGCGAACGAGGTTGCGTTCACCGCACACAGGCTATTGCCTGTTACGCTCAAAATCTCGCCCGTTCTTTGGGTCGCTTGATCAAGCATTTGTTTATACGTTGGCAAAGTTTCGCCGTCGTAAACACGCTTTATGGACGAACCCGGAAGTATGTCGTGGAACTGATACAGTAACGTTTCTTTCCACAGCCTGTCGGTTATGTCCTTCTCGGCTTTTGCGGTATCGGTAACGACCTGCGCAAACTCGTAAACGCCGAGCGCCGTTTCCATGCGGCGGTTGTACAGCTTGTTTTTAGCCTGCGACGTGTACGTGCCCTGGTGGCGTTCGAGATATATCTCGCCCTTATAGGTGGGGAGCGCGTCTCTTTCCTTTTTGAGTTCGGCGAAGAACGTTTTGCTAGTAGCGCAAGTAACGTTAGGTACTCCGCAGATGTTTTTAGCTCGTATCGTGTTTTCGAGATGTCCCTCTCCCGGACCGCCGCCGCCGTCGCCTATTCCGTAAAGCATGAGCGCATTTTTGGACAATCCGCGCTCGGAATACGTTCCCGCCGCCGTTCGCAATTCCTTGGCAGATGCCGAGCTGTTGTAGGTTTCGGCAGGCGGAATATGCGCAAGCACCTCGCTACCGTCTATTCCGCGCCATTTAAACGAATGATACGGGAAGCGGTTGACCATGTTCCAGCTTAGCTTTATCGTGACGAAATTCTCGCAACCGCAACCGAGCATGATTTGCGGGATCGCACCCGAAAACCCGAACACGTCGGGCAACCACAGCGTATCGACCTCTTTGTCGAATTCATCCTTCCAGAATTTCATGCCGTAAACGAATTGACGAACGAGCGACTCTCCTCCCGTTATGTTCGTATCGGCTTCGACCCACATTCCGCCTTGTACTTCGAAACGCCCTTCGGCGACATTCGCCTTGATCTTCTCATAAAGCGCGGGATATTCGTTCTTTACCCATTCGAATTGCTGAGGCTGGCTTGCACCGTATATGTAATGGGGATATTTTTCCAGGTTCGCGACCGCCGTGGCAAACGTGCGCCCTGCTTTTCGGTGTGTTTCGCGGATCGGCCATAACCACGCCAAATCAAGATGCGAATGCCCGACCGCATAAAACTTCAACAGCGGATCGGCTATATTCTTCCGTTCGAGCTGCGGCTTTAATATATCGCGGCATTGTGAGATAAGTTCGGAGTTCATGTCTATCGAAGCGAGCACCGCCACCTTTTCGAGCGCATAAGCTATCGTATAATGAAGCGGATCCTCATCAGGCACGCTTTCTATAAGATCAAGCAAAAAAGCATAATCATAAAAAAGTGCAAGCCGTTCGCTATCACACGCAACAATCGCACATTCAATAACACTGCCCGTATGCGTATCACCGAACAAATCGTTGTTACCCGTTTCTATCCAAATATCAATCTCGTCGTCACCGCTTCTAACGCACTCAGACAAAGCAACATACTTTTTGCCCGGCAAACCGAGTTCGCGATCGAAAGTGCTCGAAACATTTGTAATTCCGCGAATAGGCACTCCGTTGCAATCAAATATACACCCCTCGCCGTCGAAATCCAGCGCAAGATACAACTCGCGGTTTGCGGGCGCAGTGGGGATCTTGCCCGTAACGTGAAACCAACCGCAATCCCATACGTCGTCGCTCCATTTTTCCCCTTCTTTTATGGGCGCGTAGGAAAGCTTCATCCTATCTGAAAACGCAACAGGTTCCGCGGTCTTTGCAAAAACCATTTCAAGCGCAGTCAACCGATTATAAACAAAATCACGCAATACGCACTTCGCGCATTGCAATTTTTCTTTCATCAATTTGTCAATAAACGGTTTCATCATTAAACCCCTGTATTCGATATTTCATAAGCGCCTGTATTGAAAACAAATACATATTTTCAGTTTAACGCCCATAAATCTTTGTATATCGATATATTACCCGATATTTATCAGTAAAGTCAATACTAATTCGATATAAAGTTGTATTATATGTATTAAAAATTGCAAAAAATAATACAACCTCTTGACATTATAAAACAAAGGGTGTAGAATGGTGTCATGGCTAACTTACATATTTACGAACAGATAAAGAATTACTTAATCGGGCTCGTCGTGGAAAACAGGGATAATCCCGACTACAAACTGCCGAGCGAAACGCAAGTTGAAAAACGCTTCGACGCAAGCCGCGTATCGGTACGCAAAGCTTTTTCTTTATTGGAAGAAGAAGGGGTCATATACAGGATCAAAGGGAAAGGTACTTTTATTCAGCGCAACAATAACACATACACGCTTACGGCAAAAGAAAATCCGGCGAACTGTTTTGTGTTTATTATTCCCGAGGTGTCGAGCCACTTCGTGCAAAACATTTGCAGCGGAATGCTATCCGCAGTGCAGGAATTGGGCTGCAAGCTGCTTATACTGAGTTCGTCCAACTCTACGCAGCTCGAACGCGACAATATCGCAACGGCAATGCGGCTGAATTGCGCCGGTATTTTACTCATGCCGGTGGACGAAAACCACTATAACGATAGCATAATGTCGCTATCTATGTCGCGGTTCCCCACTCTTTTTATCGATAGAAGACTTTACGGCTTGAATATAAACTGTGTATCGTCCGACCATACTTATATAGGTTATAATGCGACAGAGTATTTGCTTAAAAACGGGCATGAAGATATATTGTTCCTTACTCTTTCACGTCAAATATCGTCGGTGCGCCAGCGCTTGGACGGATACGAGAATGCGCTGAACGATCATTTACAGGGCAAATACAGAAAATATATTATGTTTGTCGACGGCTATATGGACGATACCGACAGGCTTTATGCCGATATTTGTCAATACCTTCAAGACAATCCGCAAATTACGGGCTGTATCACGGGAAGCGGCAATTCCGCCCTATTCTTGATCAAGGCCTTACGCAAACTTAACAAATCGATCGGCAAAGATTTCGGCGTGGTGTTTCTCGACGACGACTCCAACGTAATCTGCGAGCTTCTCGATTATAATATTCCAACCATCATTCAAAACGGGTATCAAATCGGAAACACCGCCGTGAGAATGCTTTACAAATTCACAAAAAGCAATACCCCTATGGAAGATAAACTAATCAAACTTGAAAAGGCATTGACATAAAGGGCTTAATTTTAAGTAGGTATAATCTTGCAATATAGATTTATTCGGTTATAAAATTAATTTGGGCGACACAAGGCACAACATACTTTGAAAACGCCGAAATATCGCCACATATTCCAATCTTGCGGCTCGACGCGAGTTTCTGCAAGGTCACCAGACACGAATAAATCCGAACACCCATGTTCGGATTTATTTTTTTGTTCTTTATTAAATTATTGCTATTGCAGATAATCACTGTTCTCCATCTAATAGTATATTATTTTCAATCCAATCCACAACACCGTCATTATCATTCGATAGTGTGACACAATCTGCAATAGCCTTTACTTCCGCAACGGCATTATCTACAGCAACACCGGTGCCACAAATTTTGAGCATTTCTATATCGTTAATATCGTCGCCAAAAGATACGATATCATTCAACGAGATATTAAGCATATTTACCAATTCACAAATCGCTTGTATCTTGCCTGCATTTTTAGGTAGAAAGGCATACCAATTATCATTTCGGTAACATTGTAAGCGGCAATTGTTTTTATTAGCTATATCTACTGCAATATCGCCGTTAGACAGTTCGGCTACGATTTTATTTACTTGACATTCAAGCGGTTTGCTGTAATCATTATAAACAGCTTTATGTAATTTTTTTGATTCGGATATGCGTTGGCTATTCCAATAGACTTGACGCCCAGACGCTACGGTTATTTCTGTTCTCGAATTATATTCAAGCAAATCGTTTACAATTTGATTTGCGTCTTCAACGTTCATGTTGCAGCTATATACTTGCTTTCCACGCTGATGAATAAGTGTGCCGTCAGTCGTTATTTCGTAATTCGGTTGGAGTTCTTCAATATACGGTTCTGCACCTATCCAATATCGGGCGGTAGCAATTACAACAAGAATGCCTCGATTTTGACATTCATTCAGAACATGTTTAGTGCGTGCCGATATGCTACCGTCGGAATGGAGCAATGTATGGTCAAGGTCTGTCAAAATCATTCTGGCTTTCACTACAAACACCGCCAAAAATTAAATTCAGACTATTATAGATGATTCATTAACAAAATGCAAGTAATTTCAGTAAATAATTTTTAACACCATACAAACGAGTCACAAAAATAAAGCTCCAGAATACCCTTTCTGCTCTTGCGGTGTTAATGTGCTTAAAGCTCGAAGTCTATCTAACCGTTCGTTTGAAAGAGTAGAAAATGGGATATCTTTGTTTACACACCTTTTCTGTTTGCACGGAGACAGTACTTCATCGTCTTCCGAAAAAGGCTCATTATGGCGGTAAAGCCGATGCCAGTAATTATATTCAAATCTATCCAACTCACGCAGAGCTTTCCACTCACCTTCCGTAACTTCGATTTAAAAAAACCTCTTGTCCCATATATGGAAGTTCGCCCTATCCCCGTCGTTGCACAAATAGAAATACAAAAACTTACCTCCTATTGTGGTGCACTTTACTGAACTACATTAACACCTTACAAAGATAAAAACATGCAATTTGTTCCGCTTTTATACGAATTATGTGCTTTTGGCGATACAAAAGAATGCGAAATATATCATTTATTCTTACAATAACTAAGGATTATTTGGAGGAAAATATAATGAAAAAAGAGGATTTTATTAAAAGATATTCAAAAGTTATAATTAAAAATAACGCAAGTTTATTTTTGGGCGCCGGTTTTTCAATGAATTCCAATTTACCATCTTGGGAAAAGTTGTTTTCAAAGTGTGCTGACGATCTGCATATTCCATTAGAAAAAAGCACGGATTTCTCTCAAATAGCTCAGTACTATGAATTAAAGCACGGTCGCCATAACTTGGAAGCCCTAATAAACGAACAAATAAACATACCGCTTTGCCCAAATAAAAAATTGTCCGATTTTTTATCGTTAAATTTTCATAACATTTGGACAACAAATTTTGATAAAGTTATTGAAAAATCATTAGAAAACAATCGAATTCGGTTTAATGTAATTACTGCAGATGATAATTTAGAAATGGTATCGGAAAGCAAAGTAAACGTATTTAAATGCGGAGGAGATATAGTAGCCAGAAAAGATTTATTTATAACAAGAAACGATTACGAAGATTACCACAGTAAAAGAACAACCTTCCTATACTTTTTAAAAAGGGAATTAATTATTAATAATTTTTTGTTTATAGGCTATAGTTTTAAAGATGGTTTGATAAAGCATCAGTTGAGAAGTATCAATTCAATTATCGGTAACGCTCCTAAGCATTATGCAATTGTTTTTAGAGAAAATTCTGAAACATTTAATTACTATATAGATGATTTAGAAAAAAATTATAACGTTAATGTTATTACCGTTTCGGATGAAGATGAATTTTTCCAATTGATTGATGATTTGACTAACGAAGTAAAAAAACATTATATTTATATTTCAGGGAGTGTCAAAAAGATATCTGGGAATGAAACGATTTTAAATCTTTGCAAATCACTAAGCAAAAAGATACTTTCTAATGAATATTTCCTTGTGAGCGCTGCGGGAAGTCATATAGGTAATTATATTTTCGGAACAGCGTTAAAATTTTTGGAGGAAAAGGGATACGATAATATACATGATAAATTAATTATAGATCCCATCCCTAAATTTCTTCCTAAAGATGATATAACCAAGCATCGGTTAAGTCTATTATCAAAATGCAAGAGCATAATTTTTATTGCAGGAGATAAGGGTACAATGGAAGAATATGAGTTAGCGAAATCACTTAATTTAAAAATGATACCTATTCCCTCAACCAACGGCGCAGCGAAAGAGATTTTTGATGAAATAAAAAAGGATAATCCCCAATTATTATCCGATTTGCAGAGCACAGAAGATATTGAAGAAATTATCTCTTGTGTCATTGATATTATAGGGAATCGTTGAGGCTCATTATGTTGTTTTTGTGTTTTGCTGTATTGGATAGATTTCCACTTATTAATAATTTTAATCAATATATCGGCAATTTCGGTATTGAAACTTGGTATGATAGACGAAATATTTTTCTGGGAGATAACCGATACTTTGCGAATATTGAACAAGGAGTAAAAAACGACGTTATTGATTATGCCGTAGTGTTTTATTCGGATAATTTTAAAAACGGCAATATTTGTCTTGAAGAATATGATATACTGGTTGAACGATATAAACGTAAAGAGTTACATATTTTTCCTGTATTTATTGGGAATGCACCACAAAAAATAGATGATAGATTTATCCTATGTAAAACACTTGTTTATAAAGAAATAAAATCAGAAAACGATTTCCTAGGTTTATCTCTACATATTGTCGCAAAAATAACAGAAGACAAACTCCAGCATTCGCCAATAAAAACTATACATGAATATTTAGCAGCTGCTGATCCTGAAACACTAGTTTTCGACTTGCTACGCGACTATGATAACATAGATAAGAAAAATATATTTATGCGTATAGGTGTATTATTTAATATATTTAAAACACTTACTTTTCGTAATACATGTGAGTATTTTTATAAAAAAACTATGAATTTCTTATTCTACAGTAATTGCTATATGAATTCTATCTTTGATGAGAAACGTGAGCTCCAAATAATGGAAAACATCATCGTTATTGAGTGTTTAAGGCTCTTTCCGATATCGCAGAATTAAATTTACAATTAAGCTAGCAATTTCTTTTGGATTACTCATTGAATTGAGTAAATTTAATTCGGAAGACATCGTTTTATAAGTATATGTATCCCTATATATATCAGAATTAAAGATTTCTTTTGCGGCATATCCTGTGGATGGAACAGGTATTACTAATTTTCCACTATTATTGTTGGATATAAATTTTTTAAATTGATTAATAACATTTCTACTGTTTCCTAATTTTTCATCTTGACCACAAAATATTAACATAGTATTACAATCTTTTTCGATTTGTTCGTTTTTTTCCTGTTTAATTTTATTGCTATCTCCTGTAAAAATTAGCGGACGATTAACAAATCTATTATATGGCATTCTCGCATGCAGCCTTGTTCTGGCTACAATAATTTCTCCGAGTCCCCGCCCATTACCGGAGTATATATTAAACTTGTTGTTATATAACTCACGTATAACTTCATCTATTATTTGTTCAATGTGTATCCGCAAATCGTTTTCTATGCTACGAAACGAACCACAAAATAGTATATTGTGATTACAAAATCTACGATATAGTTCATTTAAATAGTCGTCTATATTTGAAAAATTATCTAATACTATGGATTGAATATTATATTTATCCATGAAATATTGTTGCTCATATTTCGTAAACTCTTCTTTAAGCGCTGCATGTTCGGAAGTTGTTTTAACAGCTTCCCGAATAGTAAATCGATAATGTATTTTTCCGTTTTCAGGGAATACTTCCTTTATTTCTCGTAAAGCATTAAGTACTAAATCATCCTGAAAACTATATCCTATAAATAAAAAGCTGTCTAAGACGAGTTGTCTTTTAAGTAATTCAAAAAATAATCGTTGCTTTTTAAAATACTCAAAAAAATCTGTTTTGGTCAGCACCATGGAATTCTCGTCATTAATGGTGCCGTTCAGTTTATAAACTATATGTTCCGAATTCAAGTTTTTAGTTAATAAGTCCCTTGAAGTAGACAAGACAGTTGGCTGAACTCCGTAATTTTTATATATTGCATCTTCAATAATTACGTCGAAATTAGTTGTCCATATTTGATTTAAATTAAGTTTGATAATAGCTTCAATATGCTTAGATAAACCTTTTGTAACAGACAACTTTCTTTTTATGTCTTTGTAAAAATTATCGGCGTTATAATAATTCTTTTCAAAATCAGAAAGCAAATAAATGTCATTTGATAACTTTGCATCATAGAATTGTTTTGTCTTTTCATGAAAAATGTCTTCCCATTTCCGTCTGGTTAAATCCGCTGTTGCGCCCGCCCCGCAAAAAATAGAAAACGAATCCAAAAGTAGCTGTTCTTGTAGTTGATCAATAAATGGATAATCCATAAATCTCCAAATAATCCTTAGTTATTGTAAGATGTTTTCCACTTCGGCTGATGCATAAATTACATCACCAGGTAGGGTGTGATTTTTGCTTAGATGTGAACAGATTTTCTAACGCAAGCGGCAAACACCGGCGCGAAGACTTATCCATTAAAAATCAAAAATAACACAAACGAGCGCCGACCCTGCCTCTTCAAAAATCATTCTATTCCTTCCTTATTAACGTCGGCGCTCATTCGTGCACCAAATTAACCAGGTCATTACACGATACAAAAAACAAGTATAACGACCCTATTTATATCTACACGAAAAATGTCGAATTTTTTTCCTTTCATTAAAAATATTTTTAATATTTTTCAATAAAATGATATACTTTGAAATAGAGAAACTAACTTTGGAGGAATTATGGACTATTTGTCTAAATTTATCAACTACCTGCAAGCCACAAAAAACCTGTCGGATAAAACGTTATACGCATATACCGGCGACTTACGTCAATTCTTCGATTACGAACAAGACGTATTGCACCCGGATATTTGTTCCTTCGTATCTTACTTAAGTTCCCAACTAAAACTTAAAGACACTTCCGTGCGCCGCAAAATTATTACGCTCAAAAGTTTCTACGCATATCTGATAGATACCGAAAAAATCGACCGCTCGCCTTTTGCCAAACTCAAATTTCGTTTCAAGCAAGAACGCAAGCTGCCCAAAACGCTTGCAATTAAAGACGTAGCTAAGATCTTAACATATTTCGATAACGTTGACATAGCCGGGCTAACCGATTTCGCCAAGTTCGAGTACGTACGCGACGCGGCTTTGGTAGACCTACTTATAAGCACGGGCATACGCATAGGCGAAGCGGCGGCTATAACTTTGAACGATATAATAATTTCGGAGCGCACTTTGCTAATTCACGGAAAAGGCCGAAAACAGCGCCTAATATATATCTCCTCGCCAATCACGTGGGGCCGCATTACCACGCTCGTGAAGGACCGCAAACAATCAAACAATTTACAACTATTCATAAACCGGTACGGCAATCCGCTAAGCATACACGGGATAGAGTACATTTACAAAAAATACTTAATGAAAGCAAAAATTACCACGCATTCAACCCCGCACTATTTGCGACATACGTTTGCCACTAACCTGCTCGCCAACGGCGCCGATCTCCGTTCGGTACAAGAAATACTCGGGCATGCGAGCGTGGCGACAACGCAAATCTACACGGAAGTCACAACCCAACGCAAAAAGCAAGTTCTAAATAAATTCAATTACAGGAATAAGCTATAAGTATTTACTCGAAAAACAACGCAATGCCGTCGTATTATAAGCAATACATTCCTATACGGGAGTAGAGTTTTCCATTAAATACGCTTTTAATTTATCCGCCATTTTAATTCTGAACCTATATAATGAAGCGTCGCTCATATTAGTTTTTTTTCTAATATCTTGTAGCGATACTCCCAATCCCCTCGAATACAGCTCGATAGCCGTATCCACCGTTCGTGTTCCGTCCATTTTATCATTGGCCTTACAAACATCTATAAATTCCTTAATCTTGGTACGCATTTTTTCGGTAAGAGCTGCGTCTTTCATATCCGAAAAATACAAGAACAATAAGTTCTCATGAATCAACCTTTCGCCCGCTAACGGCCTCATTTTTTTGTGTCTCCTCCATAAACGCTTTTCTAATAAATAATTGAACGCTATCATCGTTAATTTCCGTAAATGGACCATAACTGCTCAATTGTATAAAATAATCATAGGTTCCGTACTTAAAACAAATATAGGCATTGGGATTTTGATTGCCGCCGATAATACAATAATTGAAGCTTATACCGTTTTGTGTAAATACCTTATCTGCATTGGAATATAAATCTGTGCTGTTTATCGTATAACCCTCATAGCACCGCACCAAAAAGTCAAACGTTACGGCAAAGCTCGGTACGCCGTCAACAGCTTCGGCATAAAGAACTTCCGATATCCTATAACCCAGTTTAGTATCGCTGTCGATGGGGTTAATTAAATATGACGCTCCGACCATCTGCACATAAGACTGATTAAATATCAAAATATTTTCATCGGAATATATGCTTTCGATTTCCGTTATCACATATACGGCGTCGCTTTCGCCGTATTTCAGCTGATCGTCCGGTTCATCTTCTTTTCCCAAAGTGAGCGGCAAAACTATGCAAAGACAAACCGCGGCAACCGAAGCGATAGGTAAAAAAACTTTTGCCAACAAATTCTTTCCGCTGTGTTGTTTAGGCGTATCTTGCGTTACGAATGACAGCCCTATTTCGGAACAAAATCGTTCAGCCGAAATTGTCGGTTTTAGTTCTTTATCCAATTGTTTTTTTATTTTTCTATCGCCTAACACGAATACGCTCCTTTTTAATAAATACTAACCATATACATATCCATAACTTGCGTGTATGAACAAATATTTACCAGGCCATGCTCCAAAACATTTTTATCCCCGGTGCTGACATAAAGAAAAGTATCTCTGCCGACTAGGCTACCGCTGCCGGCATAATAGAAAATATCGTAGTACCCGTAAACGACCATAACGTGATTGCCGTTAAATTTGTTGTAGGATATCTTCGAATAGCTGTCATAAAGATTAATGGCATTTTCATCTGTCACCGTATAATTCGACATAAATATAACCGCAATCTTTTCCTGCTTTATCACCGATTTGATTTTGTCCAAATCGGTATTGTAATAGCTACCCGTTGCTTGTTCAAACGATATAGACAACTCTTTGCTGTTTACATAAGACGTCATACCGGACTTAAAACCCGAAACAGTTGTTCCGCTGTCGTCCGAACCCATACGCGAATACAGTTCGTTAAACATAGTATTTACGCCGTCGTTTTGGCTCCCGTAATTAAAAACTCCCCAAAAATAATAGGGCTGATAGTTGGGAATAAGCTCCGAATAAAGTCTATCGTAATATGTACAAATATTCCCGCCTGCGCTTACCGCACATGCGTTTACCTTGCCGCTCACAACAAAGTTAGACACCGAATACTGATTAACGTATCGATCTTTCGTGTAATAAGAATATTCCACAGTGCGCGACTCAACGCCCTGATAGCGTCCGCCCCGAAATTCCGATGATCCGTACCGCGTTTCACCGCAATACGCCCCCTCGGCCTTAGCCGCAGCAACAGGCGCAAAGCAAAACACCAAACACCCTATAACCGCGCACATAGCGCTAAGAACAAACGATATTGCCTTTTTCATAAGATTTGTTTCTCCTTTTTGCCCTCTACATATTTAGACAATTCAAAAACCGAAAAAGACAACGATTATTTAATTTTTTCGGAAATAATTTTTCGTATTTGCTTTTTGTGCCACTTAACGGCGCTAACCGACATATCCAATTCCGCAGCCACTTCATTTACAGGTATATCAAACATAAAAATGCGTATGGCTATTTCCCTGTCTTTATCCGGCAGCCCCGCAATAACCGACGATATATCCAAAACGCCCACCGCGGCGCTCTCGTCGTATTTAGCGTCTATTATATCCTCGTTATCTTCGATGGATATATTGCTTTTTCGCGACTTGATTATGTTCAACGCTACGTTTCGAATAAGACTGTGCATAAAGCCGCCCGGGTATTTTACTTCGCCGTATTTGTCCGCATTTAAGTACTTGATCAGATTAGGAAACGCGGTTTGCAATGCGTCGTTAACGTCCGCGTCGTTATGTAGAATTCGTTCAGCCACAAACCGCATTTTTCCGTAATACTCGTTGTATATATCATCGAACGCAGATTTATTTCCGCTCTTCAAATCCCCAAGTAAACTGTTAAATCTTTCTTTTGTCATTTTTTTCTCCTCTATTTATGTATACAAACTTGAAAATATAAAAGTCTCTTTCGAGCTTTGCCTGCCTACCAAATAATCCAATGTACCGTTCAAATACTCCGCAATAGTTTCAAGCGTAGTCAGCATCGGCATAGTACCGTGCAGCCAACCGTGATACTGCGACGGTGCGATCGCTGTGTCGGTAAGCAGTCTATACGAAGTTTTACCACAGCTGTGCAGTACGGTTTTTATTCTTTCGTCGAACGGCGGCAACGGTTGTGGCTCATATGTAAGCAATACGTCTGATTTTCCGCATAGGTATTCCAATGAACAACCGAAAAAGTCCGCGATCTTTATGAGCGATTTCAGTTTAACGTCCTTAACTTCATTCAACCATTTCCGCACAACAAACATATTAACGCCTATTGCCCTACTAAAACTTGTTGCGTTAAATCCGTTATCCGTCAACAGCTCTTTAAGCGTTGTTTTAAATCCGTTTACCACATCATATTCCATATACCTGCGAATAGTATATAGAAATTAAATGCGCTTTTGTTAAATATTGCCTTACAATGAGTATATACAAACTCCAAAAAATAAGAACCGCCGCATTAAGCGACGGTCTTGCACTGTAAGTTCACAAGCCACTACTTATACGAGATCACACACTCGGACAGCGGCTTACGCGTAGCTCTTGTACTGCTATTACGCAACGGATAGCCAAGCGAGATTATTGCCATTAGGTCGTATCGCTCGCCATCCACTTGCAACAGCTCTTTTACATCGGCTTGTTTGTCGAGTATCTCGCCTATCCAGCATGAGCCAATCCCAAGCGAAGTCGCCATGAGTAGCATATTCTCTATACACGCGCCGATCGACTGGCAGTCCTTGACGTAATCAAAGCCGTTAGCTTTATCCAGGAAAACACATACAAGACAGTCGGCATTACCCACAAACTTACTATGTTGCATTAGGTCGGCTATGCTTTGGATTAACGCCTTATCCTGTTGCACGACAACAAACCGCCACGGCTGACAGTTCTTTGCGCTAGGAGCGAGTAAAGCTGATTGTAATATGCAATCGAGTCTTCCTTGCTCAATTGGTTGTTTAGCATATACTCGAACAGATATTCTGGATACGATTGAGTTTAACATCATCTCCCCATATAGATATCCCCACGCAACCACGTGGGGATTAAGTTTATATATATTTTTTAACTTCCTTCAAGAAATTTCCACCAAGTTTTTCAAATTCATTTTTAAATAGTTCAATAAAATCATCAACTGCCTCATGAACACACTCTTTTTTTATATACATATCATTATATTCACTCCAATTCGATGTGATTAAATAAAAACAATCATTAAATATTTCAATTTTGAGAATTTCGTTGTCATCGTCCATTGGAATATACACAAATTCCTTTTCGTTTTCATTATACCATTTATATATTTTTATTGCAAAATCCAATATCGCGAAATCGTCAATTTTTAAAAATAACTTATTATCAATACATATAGAAAAAGTTGCAGAAAAAGCCAAAATGTTTTCCGTTTTATGCTTAGGTTTTCTTATTAACTTATAGTTTATAGAAAAATTGGAAACATCGTCCATATTTTACCTCCATATCCTAATATTACCTTAATGGCAGTTTGCCCTTTTGTTCCAATAACTTGACCCATATCTACTATTATTTGCCATGATTTAGCTGCAGAATTTGTCTTAAAAAGGACATCAGACGACTTCAACCCGTTACGAGTCATCGAAACAATATCATCTACTGAATCAGATAAGAATTTTGAATATTTACCACCGCTATGATTGAGATGTTTATTTATATTAAAACCTTTCCCAATTTTAGCTTTATTTGCCGCATTTGAAGCAGCATTTAAAGGACTATATCCCATTCCGCCAACAGCACCGCCAACAACAGCACCAATTAATGCCCCTCCGGTAAAGCCTATAGCCATGCCCATAAACATGCCCTCTATACCGCCAACGGCGTATCCAATTCCTGCGCCCAATGCAGTTCCAATAGCACCGCCTATAATAGCGCCCTTTAATGCCCCTGCGCATATAGCACCAGCTAATCCGGCTGCAGCGCCGCCAGTAGCAACAGTAGCAATTGCGAGCCCAGCAATAAGTGCAATCCCGCCCAAAGCTATCAAAAGGTTTTGCCACCATTTCAGTGTGCCGTTAGGATCAACGCACATCACAGGATTATTCCCACAATAAGCGTAAAGATTAAGCCCGTTAATAGTTTCCGGATCGAGATAGGACAAATCGTCTATCGTGATGAAACGTCCGATCTCGGGGTCGTAATACCGAGTTTTAAGGAAGTACAAGCCCGTTTCGGTATCGTAGTAGTATCCACGGTAGCGGAAGGGATTAAGTTGAGAAAGTTCGGCACACTCTTCGTCGAGCACTTGTACGGCGTGATTGCCCCACGCGTCGTACATGTATTCTACCACAACATTACCGGTGCTGTCAAGTATGGCTATAATATTTCCTTGTACGTCCTTTCTGTAAATATATGTAGAACCGTTGTATTTCAATCCTACTACTCCGGCATTGTCATAGATAAAGCTAAGTCCGTTGCTTTGCTTCAACAATTTTCCGTTACTGTCGTAAGTAAACGATATATCACCCTTACTTATTCTTTTCCCTTGACCGTCGTATGCAAACTTTATACTGCCGTAACCGACGAGTCGACGCCCCATCGACCACGACAACTTATTATCCCTATACAACGTAGGATTACCGAGAATGTCATAATCGCATAATTGCTCACCGAACGATATGAGCCTATCGCCGTAGTACCCGTACACTATAGTTTCGCTGTCAAGCTCTTCGAGCTTGTCGTAGTCTTCGAGAGTGAAAGCATACTCTTTCTTGCTAAGGATGTTGCCGTTATAATCATAGCAGTACAGCCAGGTTTTTCCGAAATCCTTATTATCTTCGCGGACGATACGATTGAGATCGTCGTATCCGTATCTTGCTTTTAATAGCCCGTTTTCGCGTATTTCGGATATGTTACCGCAGTTGTCGTACTTATACTGCAAACGGTCGAGAATGGAATATCTGCCGTTTATAGCGCTACCGAAACGCATGCTCACCGGCATATTTGTAGCGTGGTCGCCGACCTTACGGTAATAGATATTCTCTTCAGTGATCTTATTGTGCAATCTTTAATATTGACCTCTATTTTAGCATCACTACCGTCTATAATAATGTCTGACCGCATTACATTTATAATACCTTTACACATAAATGTCCCGTCGTCTCCCGGTTACTTGGCTAATGAAGTTAAACAAGCTATCTTCCAATCGCTTCGGCCATTCATCTTGTTCTTCCTGTTGCTTATTCATTTGCTTTATATCGCAATTCGTTTCGTCGAAGCATTCCGGTACCGAATTTCTACAATCGTCAACGCCAACTGACGTTGACACTTTGGACTTATAGCGCTTCATAATGAAATTAGCCGCAGCATAAACAACCACAGAAACGACACAAGATATTTCGAGTGTTTAGACCGTCTTATTTAACCTCATTCCCGCTCCCCTTCGTAGAATTCTACTACCACTAAGAGCGTATCACTGCAAAAATATATAAGTCAATAAAATACCAAATCGACATCTGAAGGTCAACTTCAACATTTAAATTGGGCGAGCGGTATCTGAGCGCACAATTCTTTTTGGAATTTAAGATATCAATTTTTGAAAATTTAATTCAAAGCCTATTAATTAAATGCTAAACTAACGGACAACCATCACCATCCGCAACCACGCCTATGTTTTTAGACAAAATACTTCGAATTTGTATTATTGAAATAATGCTCAAATAATGCAAAAAATTACACACAAAATAATAGCGCTACATAACCGGTTAATAACATAGCTCTATATGATGACCTTACTTCTTACAATAACTTACTATTATTTGAGGTATAATTTTATAGGAGAAAATAATGGATTTATATTCTACATATCCTAAACAATTCAGACAAAACAAATTAAATGTCGAGAAAAATCGATGCTTTGTGCTAATGCCCTTTAATGAAAGATATAATAAACTATATGGTGCTATTAAAAGCGAACTTTCCAGACTTAAAATAATATGCAATCGTGACGATGAAATAAATGGTAGTCAACCTTTTATGAATAAAGTTTTAACCGAGATTGTAAAATCAAGATATCTTATTGTAATTTTAACTGATTACAGACCTAATGTACTTTATGAGCTTGGTATAGCACATTGTTTTAAAGACGTAAAAAATGTTCTTTTACTAATTGAGAGGAATTCACAAATCTCACAACCTATAAATAAAAATCTGTCGGATATTTCACACCTTACCTATTATGAATATGATATTGATAATCTTATTCAAGTAAAATCATATGTTGAAGATTTTATATCCGCGAATAAATGCAGTTCGGATTTTTATGATTTTTTGACCAGAAAAGAAATACTAAATAATATAAATGAAAATAGTAGCGATTTCGTTTCTTACGTTGAAGAAAAATTTAGTGAATATTTTCAACCTCTTTGTGAATTGCTGGCAGAATCTCCAGAATACATATTGAAGGACAATGAAACAACTATAAATATTATTTTAGATAAATGTGTTGAAGTTCTTTTCGAAATATTGAAGCAAAACAGCGATTATATATTGGCCATGATTAAGACTTACGCTGAATTAATGATTACGACAAAAAAAATAAATGGCCATGAAAAAAGAATCCTAAATATTTTAAATAAAGATTTTACGGATTTGGAAACGAAAAGCGAGGCATTCGAAAATAAAATAAAAATAGAGTTTGCCTTATATTTTGCTAGTCGAGGTGAATATCTAGATATTATTTTGCCGTGGATAATTAATTACTTTATGAAAACAAAAACGGCTAATATTGACCTAAATAGATATCAATTAGAGGCATTTTTAATGACGTGTCAGCACTTTGAAGTGAATAATATGATTTGTAATGCCGTATTTGATAAAAATTGTTATATTCGAGAGCATATGGCCGACATTATAGGAGATAAACGTCTTTATGCCGGTGTAGAAAATATTAGGAAACAATTAGCTACTGAAGAAAACTATTATTCAGCAGTTAGTGAAATTGAAGCTTTAGGAAAACTTGATGCAAAAGATTCCGTGGATGATATTATTGATTGGGTTGATAAGCATAAGTCATCTATAATAGCGGAGAAGCAATTTTTCGTACTTAAGCATGTAAGGATTGCTTTAGAAAAATTAGACACTGGGAAAACAGTAGTTAAATCTTTCGATAAAAATTATAATAAATATTTACAAAATTACTTCATTCTATAATAGTAGTCGTCGTATATAACCTATATCCCAATACTCAATTAACTCGTTAATACTAAATGTTTTCGATTTATTTAAAAAGTATAGCAAATACTTTTTTTGATTGACAACCAATTGTTCACTTGAAAACATAGTATTCATTAAAGATCGTAATGTTTTATGAAAATATTTGTAATAAAATTGTTTGTATCTTTCCCAAATATGTTTGTTCTCAAGCATAAGCTTTAAATGGGACATAACCTCCCAGAAATCATCTATATGCTTTTTGGAAAAACTGTGCATTAATGATCCGTTCCGTTGATAGTAATGGTAGAAAACATCCGGAACCGATATCAATTTACATGAATAAGTAAAGCACATGAAAGTAAACTCAACATCATCAAAATAACAATTCGTGCGAAAAAAAATGTTGTTGTTTTTTAGGAAACTTTTCCTATATACTTTTTGCGTCACCATAGGGCTTATATAAACGTCATTATTTTCTGAACGCGATAGAAGGCGTAATGCGAATTCATTGTCTAATATATTATATTTATAATCATATCTCTTCTTCGACGAATTGCAATCATCGAATTCATCTTTAACACCAAAAATTCCGATGTCAGCATTTTCCTCTTGCATTTTCATTATTATTGTGGAAAAAAGGGAACTATCCACCCAATCATCGCTGTCAACAAAAGCTATAAATTCACCCTCAGATAAATCGATGCCTATATTCCTTGAGTAGCCAATACCACTATTTTTTGCGTTTTTAATGTGCTTTATTTTTTTGTCAGTTTTATTGATATAGTGATTAATGACTTGCTCAGTTGTATCGGTTGAGCAGTCGTCAATAATAATAATTTCTATTTCTTGTAAAGTTTGGTTTAACACATATTCAATACATCTTCCTAAAAGATCTGAAGTGTTATACGTCGGAATTATTACTGACAAAACAGGCGTCTCTTTCATTTTAACCTCTTATGAATTTATGAAATTTGTGTAAAACAAATCAATTCTTCAAATGTCAGAATAGGCAGTTTATACTCGTTTACTATAGTTGAAATGATTGAAGAAAGTAATTTTACCGAAATCGGCTCATATCCGCAATTATTAATTTCATCTTGTTGTTTAAAAACTGAATGCCCGGAAAAAACAATATTATATGAGTCGTTAATAGCATTATTTAAAGCGGTTTTTACACTTTCTAAATCAGTTTTTGTTTTTAAACTGAATCGCACAGTATTATTTAATGTATTACGAGTTTCCTTATATACAGACCTAGCTACAGCCAGCATATCGTTGGTAAAGTCGTGGTGAGGGAAAGCAAATGTTAAAGGCGGCTTATTTGTCAAAGCCGTAATAGCATTTTTAGATTTTATTAGTTGTGCATAAAAGTCATTATAACTCAACCTTGAATAATGGTCATGAACAAAGCCATGGCTTCCGATTTCAAAACCCTGTTCGGATAACTCTTTGTATTGATTTGCCATAAAATTTGTAAAATTTTCTTCACCGGGATTTATATAGAATGTACAGCGACATCCCCACTCTTTAAATATAGGGGCGACGTATTTATAATGCTCATTGAAATTATCATCCCAAGTGAATGAAATTCCGATTTTCCGATCTTTTGGCATATTATACCTCAAATAATAGTAAGTTATTGTAAGTTTTTTCAGATTCGAAAAACGCACTTACTGCGTTACCCATGTTAATGTATCAAGCATTTTTCGCCATCTTGGAAAAAATCTCCCCGCAGTTAGCAAGCACAAAACAAAGAATCAACTTTTAAATTATAAAACTTCCTGTCCAATTTAAATCCAGTCTGATAATCTATTCTTTACTTTAGCTACTCCATGATATCTCTCCAATCAAACGCTTGACAAAACCATAAATACTACACCTACGTACACAATTCGCAACGACTGCGCACAATTAAAAAAAGCAAACAACACAAAAAAACGCCGGCAATATGCTAGCTGAAATTATAAATTATTCTTCTTATAAAAACATCGACGCTCATTCGTGTGCTCCATAAAATCAAGCCATTATACAAGCAAACAACTATGTATAAAAACTCTACTTATCTCTACACGAAAAACGTCGAAATTTTTTCCTTTTTATAGAAAATTGTTCTAATTTTTTTCCAAAAGTTCGGCAACCAGCTCAAACAGCCTGTTTTCATCTTGCCCTTGCTCAATGGATATAAAGTATCTATATCCACCGTCTTCGAATATACAAACCGCCTCCTCTATATCAACCGACCATTTTACCACATGATTATTAACCGTATGCTCTTTATCACAGCTATCGAGATTAAAGTCGAATATACTTAAATACACATTTGATTTTGTTATGGATAATTGCACCATTTCGTCAGACTGAGGCAGATATACTCTCTCTTTTAAACATAACACCTCATTATCCAAATTACTTATATAACAACTAGTATAGCGATCCTCCCCAGACTCATACCAGTCAAAATACAAAAAATTAAAGTTGTTGCCTTCGCAGTACTCCCCAATCGTATATTCTACATCGTCCACTACGCTGTATTCGTCCTGCGTGCAATAGCGAATATTTCCGTCACCATCATTGTTGCCACCATTATCGCGATTAGGCAACAGCACTGCGCAAGGCACTACAATCGCAGCACAGACAGCCACAACGGCAAACGCAGAAATAACCGCCACCCTCTTTTTTCTCACGGAAACTTTTGGGCTATCAGATTGGTCGATATATTGTGGATAGCGACGGCGCAGCTCGTCAAGAATGTCAGCTTGCGTATTGGCGCCGTCTTGTTTTATTGCTCTATTTAGTTTATTTTCTTCGCGCATAACCGCCCCTAACTTACTTTTACTTTATAAGCCGCATCAATATAAGAACCGACTTTATAAAATGCCTTAGCATTATCCGCCCATCCTGTTGCAACGCGCAAATATTTGTCCGTTCTTATCCCGTTGCTTAAAGTATATTTAACTTCATAATAGCCAAACGCTACCATAATATGATTACCGCTTATATTGATAGTATATAAAACGTCTTCGTCCTCGTTAGATACGCATCTATAAATATTACTCGACTGAACAAACAGTACTGAAACCTCGTTGTTATTAACAGCTGTTTTAAATGTGCTGTAATTAAAACTATTGCCATTACCGAGCGAAATATATTCTATATTATAGCCATGATCTACGACATAGCTTTTTAAGCCACTTTTAAACTCGTTTTCGGACACCCCGGGCGCTACAACGTTAGTTTGCATACTGTCATACAAATCCTGAATAAGCGCGGGCACGTAAGTCTTATCCTGCCCCTTGTATCTTCCAGTTGAATAAGCCGGTGTCCAGTTAGGGATCAAATTATCGTAATATTTGTCATAAAAGCCGATAGTAATAGCACCTGCAACCGGGCCACACCCGTTTTGCATACCGTTAACAGAATAATATTCGGGCGTGTCGTTGGCAGTAGATATATCCGAAACGACCTGTTTGGAAACATACGAAATAGTCTCGGAAGCACATGTGGCTATCGGTTCGCCACCGACATATCTATCGGATTGCCCGGACGCTGCTGCCGTCCAACCACCGCAAAACGGCACACACAGCATTATTAAAGCGATTGTTTTTATTCTAGTTGTTTTGTTCATGATATCACCTCTACATATCTATATCGAATACTTAACGATAATTTTTCCATATATCATAAGATATCTTCATTAATTTTTTTGACGCTTCTTTTAAATCGCTTATGCACTGTACCAACATACATGTTCAATCTATTGGCGATTTCTTCAAACGTCATGTCTTCATAAATTCGTAATTCGACTATTTCTCTATCTTTTTCATCTAGTTTGCTTAACGCTTTTTGAAAAGCCGCCGCAAATTCCAGTTTTTTCGTATCATCGGTTGTACATGCAATCTCTTCGCTTACTTCATCCAAAGGTACATAACTATGTTTTCTTTCGCGGGTGTTAATCGTATACGCTTCGTTTTGTGCAATTTTACTTATCCATGCTTTTCCGTTTTGAAGCTCGTCAAAGCTTTGAATATTATCAAAAATTTTATAAAATGTACTTGATACAACATCGTGCACAAATGATTTATCTACGAGATATTTATATGCAATAAGATTAATATAACCGGAAACAGCATAGAAAAATTCTTCGAGACATCTCTCACCGTTTTTCAGTCGTTTCAAATATTCGTTTATCTCTTTTGTAGAATCCATATCTTTTGTTATATCACAAAAGATATTTAATTGTCAAGCAAGCCCATTCTTTGTTTTACCGAATTTTCCACAAAAAGGAACATACATCTATGCAAAAGTATTCATTGAGTTTGCTGCTGCAATCGCATGCATATATTTTTCTGCACACCTCATTGCAAACTCCCCCGAAAAAATAAATCGATAAAAATGATTTAACTAAACTCCGTATATATCGCAAAAATAGAAAAGCACTTAATTTCAACTTCTTTTAACTATTCAACGATATTTTCGTGGACGAAAACAATTTCCGCGTCGATAGCGGCGGCATTGCGTTTTTGTTCTTTGTGTAGCTTGGGACGTTGTAAAAAGAACATATCCACAGCTTCCCAAGTAAATACCCAAGCAAAGACGTCGATCATATTTAAAATAACCGCGCTCGTATTCGTCATGGCTTCCAAGATAATTGCTAATGCGAAAATGCATGCGGAAAACAACAGCATAATAATCGAACCGAATAAATTACGCCGCAGCTCTTTCCATACGGTTTTATACTCGACCCGATAGTAATTTTTGATCGCAGATCTATAAACCTCTTTTTCAGGTTCGTCGATCACGTTACTCGAAATTTCCAATTTAACTCCGCTGTCTTTCAAGTTGTGCTTGATATTCAGGTTTAGGAATTCCGCTGTTTCGCTGCTGATAAGCGGATTGCCCTTAACCGAAAACGGCGATAAAAAATTACTGTCGTCCGTAACGTTTAAGCGAATGATCCGCCTGTTATTTTCGTCACGCTCGTCGTTATCGGCAAGATCCTGTTTCAACGCTTTATAATTCATTGTTCTACCCCACTGTCCGTTGTTGCCGCTTCTTCGATCGAATTCGCATTTAACGCATCCGTATCCAAAGCGGATTTTGTTTTTCTCAACTGTTCGGGAAAGGCTTTATACAACCGCGAAGATTTGATTTTTTCGTTTAGCTTTTGCATCTTCTCGTTCATTGCGAGAGCGGACGCGGCGATTTTACTGCCTACCGCATTTGACGGTTTCTTTAACGTATCGCCGATTTTTTCAAGCGCCGCATAATTCTTTTTGTAAGTAACTAGCTGGATAACGGTAAACACCCCGTCGACGACGAACGCCGTGCCCAGAACGCCGACTATAATATACTTCGCCAAATCGGACGTAATATTCACGAGCTGCTCGATCATGGGATGTATCAAATCGACTACGATAACGCAAGCCAAGCCCCAAAGTATGGAATACTTAACGCAAACGTAACCCTTGATATTAAAATGCTCTTTCGAGTAATCCCACCACTTCGTTTTGAACAGCTTTTCGAGAACGAACCCGACGACAAACTCCAATACGCTGGTGAGCACGAGCGACGCTATAAACAGCACGAACACGTTGATATTTATAGGTGTGAGGCACAGCAAAACCAATACGACGCCCACCCCGTAAATGGGGCACCAACAGCCGTTAAGAAATCCGCGATTTTCGAATTTACCTCGTTTCAGCGCGGCGTGGATAACCTCGACACACCAACCGGCTATCGCGTAAATAAAGAAGAACAGCGCAAAGTCCAAAACTTTTTCCATAAGTTTTCCGCCTCTGCCGATTTACGCTCTGCACAGCTGACGGATATAGCGCTTTTCCTTTAACGATACTTTGCCGTCCACCGACGTCACAAGCAAGCACAGCGAAACAATATCCGCCGCGAGGTCCTCGTCGCACGTTGCAATGACCGACAACAGTTGCTTGGTATGCGATGAGATTTCTTTCTTGATGTCCTTTGCGATTTGCAACGCCTGTTTCGCGGACATAAAGTCAAAGTCATGCCCGAACGCTTTAACAAGCGACGGATAAATATAAAGATAATCTTTTTCGCTGATCGATCCGTCGGAAACGACCGAACCTATTATAAAAGTAACGAGCGTTTTCACGGGGTTAAACGGCAGATCCAGCGAGTTCAAACCCTTGACTACCGATACCGATTTTTCGACAAGCAGCAAGCCGCGGTCCGCGGGGCTTAGCTTTTCCACTTCGTTGCATAGTTTTTTGAATTCGAACATAATATTACCTCCTTGCGTATCAAACGTACTCTGTAATGATTTATACAGTGTTGACATTTGCTTACAAGTCGATTATAATAAAAGAAACCGAAAAAGGAAAGCACAATTTTTAACGCAGTGTAAATATATTTACACTGTAACGAAATTGTACAAAAAGCAATGAAGGTCCGCAATCTTAACAACTCGTCGGTCAAGACCCGCCGACTGATAAAAAACACATTCATTACGCTTCTCGCCGAAAAAAAAGAGATAAGCAAGATAAGCGTCAGCGAGCTCGTGGCGCGTGCGGAGATAAGCCGCGCGACTTTTTACGCGCACTTTGACGATATATACTCCGTGGTGGAAGAATTCGAGCGCGAGGTAATAGACGAATTTTTTACGAACGCCAAGCTTCTCGCCACCGACGATTACGAGAAATTCTTCGACGCGCTGTTATCGTTTATGGAGCAAAACAACGATAACTATAAAATGATGTGCAAGTCCGACGACGTGCTGTTTTCGGCGAAAAAGCTTACTACCCTAACTGTCAATAAGCTTATGGAACTTATTGACAACGACCCGCATATCAAAAACAGGGAATTTATAGAATTGGAGATCAGCATATTTTTAGAAGGGCTGCTTTTCGAATACGTAAAGTACTGTCGGGGATTATCGCCTATCGATCCCAAAGAATTATGCGCCTACGCTAAAAGCTGGTATAAAAAATTTATGAAAGCGCGTTGTTAACAAACTAAATTAACACAGCCTCGTTTTTCGTCTTACCGATACGGAAGTGAATACGTAGTCTTGCCTTTTATCGATAAGTATGGTATAATGGCGGTATGAAACAAAGTACAGTTCTTGTGGGCGGAGGAGTTATCGCCCGACATTATAGGGAAGGATTGGGGAAATCGAAAACCCTGCGACTCGACGCGCTCGTCGATAAAAACCCGAATTGCGTTGCCCGCGAGTGTTTTTCCGTTCCGTTCTTTACCGACCTTAACGACGCGCTTACCGTAAAACCGCGCATAGCGATACTCGCCCTGCCCGTAGCGGCGCGCGGCGATGTCGCTCGCGTTCTTCTATCGAAGGGCGTTGCCGTTCTCACCGAAAAGCCCATGTTCGACAGCCTCGAAGAAATAGCGGAGCTCGTTTCGTACGCGCAAGAATGCGGTACTCCCCTCGCCTGTCTGTTCCACTGGGAAGCCGCCGACGAGGTGCGATTCCTAAAAGCCAATCTCGACCGCTTCGGAAAGATAAACGCTATCTCGACTATAATTTTAGACGACTACGCCGCGACCGACGACGGCACTATCCGCCAAGATCGGTTGGGCTTAGCCGGCGCGTGGATAGACAGCGGCATAAACGTACTCAGCTACTACGACGAGATCATAGACCTTTCCGCCGCCGTCCTTCGTGAACAAACGCTTATCCCCGACAGCGCGAGCCGACTCCCCAAGTACGCGCATAAGGTGTTCGACGCAAGCGGCATTCGCGCCGAGATAACCGTCGACTGGCGCACGCCGAGCCGCGAAAAGACCTCGCGTATAGACTGCGAAAAAGGCACGGTGCTCGTCAATCACACGGCGCAAACGGTGTCGCTCAACGGCGAGATAATATTCGAGCGCAAGACCTGCGACAGGCTGTCCTCGCACTACGAAAACCTATTCGCCGAGCTCTCGGCGGAAACGCTCGCTTCGTCGCAAGAAACCACCATACGGCTTCACAAGCTTCTCTACAAAGGAAACGCGAAATGAAAAAGAATTGGAAAGTACTTTGGATAAAAATAATCATACTCGTCATAGGGCTGGGCATACTGCTGTTCTTCTTCTTCGACGGGTTAAAGTTCGAAATTCTGGGTAGCGCAGTCGGTACCGTTCTCACCGTCGTTGCCGCCGACTTTTTGACTAGCCTAGTGCTTTTGCGCGAGGACAAGATAAAGGTCAAAAGCCACAAGTTCACTTACGACGAAGCCTTCTACCGCAAGAAGCTTAAAATCGGCAGCGGCGAAACGTCCGTTTGGTACGACGCCGTAGAGTACGAGGGCGAAGCCGAATACGTCGTCGAGGACGAACCGCAAAAGCATTTCGAGCTCGACTCGGTGCTTCAAAACAACTTCGCGGCGATCATGCAGGCGCACAGCGCAAGCTTTATCGCCAACCCCATGATGATAAGGCTGGACGATTATAAAAAGGACGAGGACGGCAAGGTGCGCCTTTTCACCTCGCGTACGGCGTTCTATAACGACCTTGTAACAAACCGCGCCATGGACTACAAGTTCAACGACGATATGTCGGTACGCGAGATCTACGAGAGCGGGCGTTACCTCTCGCCGCTCGGCGAAAGCAAAATGTCCAACCATATCGGGTTCGGCGCGCTGGTGTTCTACGGCGACAGCATGATAGTCGCGCACCGCGGCGGCAACGCCACGCTTTCCAAAAACAAGTTCACGGCGGCGCTCGCGTTCGGGTTCGCCGAGGACGATTTGAGAAAGGTGCACACGCCCGTGCCCGACCCCGCAACGCCGTGCGAGCGCTTCCCGACTCTCTCGACCGACGATCTGTTCACGGGCATATTGCTCGTAAGGCTTGCGGACATTCTCAATATGCCAATACTGCGCATAAAGGAACTGCACGAGAGCGGCAAGATAAAAATACATACGCTCGGCTTCGGTCAGCTTGTGTACACGGGCGGCAAACCGCAATTCTACTTCGCCATAGTTATAGATAAGTCGGTCGACCTCGCGCCCAAGAAAGACAAGCAGCAAATAAGCGCCGACAAGAAAGCTATCGACTTCAATAAAAACATGGTGTTCGCCGACGGCATAACGCTCGTCAAAAACGACGGCTACGTTCTTAAACTCAAACAGCGCGGCACGACTAAAACGGTCGTTGGCGAAGCCGAAAAATCGTTCTTTATCAACTACTGGCACTTGCTCGCCCGCCCGCCTATCGAGGGCGTGCCGCAATGGGTGTACGACTGCAATGCGGCGTAGTTTTATTTCTTAAACAAAAAGGCTTTTGAGCATTTCGTTCAAAAGCCTTTTTAATTATTATTTATTCGAGGAGTAAATTTACCCGCTTGCGGGAGCAAATTTGCGACGACGACAAATTAGGTGTAATACCGCGCCCCTTGGGGCGCAAGGCGCGTGAAACGCGCGTGTCCGGGGCTTGACCTGTGGTATAACACCTAATTTATTTAAGCGTAGGCAATTTACCGTCTTCCAAAGCCCAGTAATACTCGTCGCTGAAATGGAGCGTTTGCTTTTGCCAAGCAGCGGTCATCATTTCGCTTTCGTCAACCGCGAGCGCACCGTCGCCGCTTACCGTCTTTGCGTCGTCGGCGGGCTCGACAACGGTCGATTTATAATACAGCTCTTGTGTCGAGTCAAAGTTCGCGTAGTTCGCACACACTGCGTTCAAGTTATACGAGCCGACGTCGTCAGCGACGGGGTTCTTTACGTTTATCGAACCCGCGAACAAACAGCGCGATAATTGCTGATTAATGGAGTCTGTGTGCCGAGAATTACTGTGCGCGTTGGTGCATATCCCGCCTACATAAACCACCGAGGAACAAGCGCCGATTTGCGATTTGGTAACATAAGCATCGATATTGAAATCTATCGCCGAGTAACAGGTGGAAATCGAACCCGTAATTTCGGGCGCGATACCACCGGCGCGGAGCGTACCCGAATGAAGATTATCATCCTTCGAATAGAAGTTGATATTCACCGTGCCCGTAGTGTAGCAATTTGTGATATTTGCCGTGGGACCGAAGTCATTCGAGTTTGCAAACCCGCCGAGAAGTCCGCCTATATCGGAATCGGAAACGTATGCTTGCGTAACGTTGAGATTTGCGCTGCACCGAGAAACGGCAGCAAGGTCGTTGTGGTCCTTCGTATTATACGGCACGACTATTCCCGCAAGTCCGCCCAAGTTCAACTCCAAATGCACGCCCGCCTTCTCCTTGATATTGGGGAGCGAAACGGTGATATCCGCATTACAACGGCTCATGCCGTAGTTGTCGTCGGCTCGGCTTTGCACGAGGCGCGCGCAAATTCCGCCTACCGCCATACTGAACCGACCGGAAAGCCCGAGCTCGATAGCTTTTTCGGGCGCAAGAACAGTTATCGTTCCGCTTACGTTTACGTTCTCGGCGTAGTTCAAATCGCCTGCGATTATCGCGGGATTGGCTATGCTCGATTTCTCTATTCGATCGGAATACACGGCGTTTTCGATCGTCAGGTTTTTGACTTCGTACGCCGAATCAAAGAGCGGCTCTTTTTGTTTGAGCCCCGTTATCTTATGCCCGCGCCCGTCGAAATGCAAGTTTCTGATAAGCTGATGTCCCTGCTCCCACACTTCGTCGTCCCATTCGATATCGTCGGTCATCGCGAAATAACAGTCGCTCGTTTCGTAAAGGTCTTTCAAGCCCTTGAAATGTTCGAGCGTACTGATAATATAGGGATCGTTCTCCGTGCCGTCGCCGCGTGCGAAGTCGGTCGTTTTTATCTTGATACGGATATACCCGCTCGCCAAATGCGTAGCCGTTTCGCTGTATCGAATAAGAATATCCTTATTCCCCGAAACGGGGAAAGTGTGCGTGATCTTGCTTTCGGCGGAATAGGTCTCGCCGCCGTCTACGCTAAGCTCTACGCCGTCGCTCAAAGTAAACGCTACGGTCTTGCCCGTGACTTCGTAAGAGATCGCGTCGCTTGTGGGCGGCGAAGCGGGAAACGATTTTTTCAAGGTTATAGAAACGGAAAAGGTCTCGCCTAACGCGTAGCCCGTTCTTTCGCATAACCTCGCGTAGAGCGTATGCGTGGACGCGGGGTCAAGCTCGGTATAGTAAAGGTATTCGTGCTTACTTGCGTTGGGCTGTTTCCACTCGCCGTCGTCCAAGCGGTACTCGGTATAGGCAGAGGTGGTTTTATCCTCGTCGTAGTACGCTCTGTATACGGTTATCGTCGTGTCGGTATAATCATATTCGATTTCCACGGGCGCGTCCTGCGGAATGATCACGCGCTCGCCGCAAACCTCGCAGGTCCCGAGCCTGTTCGGGTCAACGTGCTTGCCCTTATCCTTTTTCGGCTCGTCGCACTTGCCGTCGGCGAGACAAGGGCGCCAATGGTACGTTTCGTCAAAAGCCCAATCCGAAGCGTATTCGTGCTCGTGCTCACTGCCGCCGCCGAACAAGGCGCATCCGGATAAACCGAAAGCACAGGTTGTCGACATAGCGAGCGTAACGATAGCGGTAATCAATTTCTTCTTCATACTCAAACCTCCTATAAAAAGCGTTGCGAATTAAGAGCGATAAATTTCTTAATCCCGTTGCGCTTTTTACATTTTATTGCTTATTATCCGATATTTTATAATACTTGGCAAGACCGCCGGACGAGGTTTCGCGATAGCCGCCCAAAAGGTCCTTGCCCGTATTATACATTGTTTCGACGACGGTGTCGAAGCTTATCTTTCGACTGTCGGCGAGGAAGGTCGCAAGCGACGCGGCGTTTATCGCGCGCATTGCCGCAACGGCGTTGCGCTCTATGCACGGGATCTGCACCAGCCCCGCTATCGGGTCGCAGGTCAGCCCCAAGTGGTGCTCCATAGCCACTTCCGCAGCGTACTCGATTTGATCGAGTTCCATTTCGAACAGCTCGGCGAGCGCCGCAGCCGCCATAGAGCACGCCGAACCGATCTCCGCCTGACAACCGCATTCCGCGCCGCTTATCGACGCGTTCTTTTTTATAAGGTTGCCGACCAAGCCGCCGACCGCGAGCGCACGCACTATTTGAGAATCGGTATAGCCGCGCTTTTCCTGCATATACCTAAGCACCGCAGGAACGACCCCGCACGCTCCGCAGGTTGGCGCGGTGACGATCACGCCGCCCGCCGCGTTCTGCTCGCTCGTGGCAAACGCGTACGCGCACACCAGCCTGTTCTCGCGCACCTGAGGTTCTTCGTCGTGCTGCTTGGGCTTGAACAAACTCCGCGCGCGCCGCCGCGTGCCGAGCGCGCCCGGGAGCACGCCCTCGGCGTTCATGCCCTCGCATATCGTCTCCTTCATGCGTAGCCACACGCCGCCGAGATAATCGAATATTTCCGCGCCCTCGCACTCCTCTACGTACTGCCAAAGCCGCATACCGCGCGAAGCGCAATACTCCGCAATCTCTTTAAAGCTATGTAACGGGTACACCGACGGATAGAGCGACTTCTCCTCGCCGTCGAACTCCACAGTGCCGCCGCCCACGCTGTAAACGCGCTTTACCGCCACGCGCTTCTTCCTCTCGAACACCGCAATATCCATAGTGTTCGGGTGGACGGGGCAAGCCGTATCCGCGTCAAACTTAACGGTGCACGGCACGGGCGAAGCGGTTTCCGTTATGACCACGTCGGTGCAGTGCCCCTTGCCCGTCGCCGCCAGCGAGCCGTATAACGTTACTTCGAGCGCGTCGGCACGAGGGTAGCGTTCGAGAATGACTTTAATAGCCTTCTCGGGACCCATGGTGTGCGAACTCGACGGTCCGCGCCCTATCTTGTAAATCTCGCGTAGCGATTGCATTGAGCCTCTATCCTCGACGGAAGTCACGGCGTCCCCGCCGATTTTTTCCTAAAACATTATATATCATCACGCCCGTTTTGTCAATATTAGCTTGACTTTATTCCGCATATATTTTATTATATCTATTAAAGAATATACATGAAAAACGGGGACGAAATGAATTTACAAAAGTTTATGCGCGCTGTCGCAATAGCCATACTTTCGGTGATCGCCGCAACACTTCTGTTGATAATCGGATACGTGGCGTACGTTGCGCTTCAATATTACCGCATACCCGATAAGCTGCAACTCGAAATAACGAACAACCGCGAAAGCGCCGTTAGGACCGAAGTTGAATACACGGTCGTTTCGTACAACCTCGGGTTCGGCGCGTACTCGCCCGAATACACTTTCTTTATGGATACGGGCGTTATGAACGACGGCACGGAAGTCGTCGGCACGTACGCAAAGGGCATGAATAAAGCCGACGTGCAAAAGAACGTTACGGGGCAAATGACGGTATCCAAACAACTCGACGCGGACTTTTACTTTTTTCAGGAAGCGGACAGACCATCAGACCGCAGCTACAATATAGACATGGTCGCGAACGCGCAGAACGCTTTCGCCGAGTACGGCTCGACCTATGCGCAGAACTTCCACACGGCTAGGCTGTACTACCCGTTTAACGATCCTATCGGCACTATCGACGCGGGGCTCGTCACCCTCTCGCGCTACAAGATGGACAGCGCGGTGCGCCGCTCGTTCCCTATCACCGACGCGTTTATAGACAAGCTGTTCGACCTCGATCGTTGCTTCGCCGTCCACTACCTGCCCATCGAGGGCAGCGACAAAAAACTGACATTGTTCGACCTGCATATGTCGGCTTACGACGAGGGCGGCACGATTCGCGCCAAACAGCTGGAAATGCTCAACGCCGTACTCAAAGAAGAACGCGACAACGGTAATTACGTGATCGCGGGCGGCGACTTTAACCACTGCCTTATCGCCGACGAGTTCGAAACGGACGAGCTCGCTTTTAAGCACTTTAAGAGCGAGCAGCAAACTCCCGACTGGGTCAAAAGCTCGGTACTGCACAAAAGAGAACTTACGAGCGGATATTCCATCGCCGCGAGCAAAGAAGTATCTACCTGTCGCGGCGCGGATATTCCGTATACAGAGGGCGTAAACTTTTGCACGGTAATAGACGGCTTTATAGTATCGGACAATATAAAAATAATCGACGAACAAACCGTCGACACTCAATACGCATACAGCGACCATAACCCCGTAATAATGACCTTTGCTCTTAATTAAGTAGATTAAGTAAATAGTGTGAATTAGCCGTATCACCTTTCGCCTTCCCCATTTGTGGAAGGCTTAATTTTTAATTGCTTCTCAACCGTACACTGCGGCTTCGGGTGCGCGGAACAACTTGCCGAGATACGCGATAACGAGTCCGCTGTGGACTTCCAGCTTAGTAATGTTCGCGCCCGTCATTGCCGATAAATTTTTGGCTATTTCCTCAGCCTCAGACGACAACGCATACGCGATCTCGCGCATGACCGATTTATGGCTAACGCTACGGTACTCGGCTATCACGTCGTAAATATCGCAAAACCGCGAACACAACTCAGTTCCATATAAGATGACCGCGTCCGCAATGCAATTAAAACCTTTTAAATACGCCCGCACACCGATATTCATAACGAGCCGCTCGGCTGTAAGCCGAAACGAGCTGTCACGTAACGCTTCTATATATTCACCGTTAATATAGTTTGTAGCCATACTATAATTTTAACGGTTTTACGGCGATTAATCAACTTTTGGATATGTCAAAAAACCGAGCATTTTTATTCCTTTTTGTGGAAAAATGTCGGTAAATATAACATATCGTAAATTAATGCAATTTATTAAAATTGCATTTGACATATCGCGGCAAAATTATTGCGTTCGCGGTATGTTGACAGTATACACCGCGTTCGCATTTTTGTCAAGTAAAATATCACGTTTGTGATAAACTAATTACATAATGGATATAGGGAATGTTTTAAAAGCATTACGGCTTGATAAAGGGCTAACGCAAAACGAATTGAGCGAGCAAATCAATATCGCTCAAACGACTATTGCGTGCTACGAAAACGGTCAGCGCGCACCGCATATTTTGAGTTTGATTGCTTATGCCGATTTCTTCGGTTGCCCTATCGATTTTATCGTTGGACGCACGGACGAATACGGGAATAAGCTGTACGACGAACAGTCGCGGAATATGACCGAAATCTTGACCGCCGACGAGCGTGAGTTTCTTAACAAATACAGAACATTATCCAACGAACAAAAGATATTATTAAACGGCTATATCGACGGACTAACTAATAGATAACTTTAAAAATGCGGTCGTGTAACCGCTTTTTTAAAGTGAATTTTATAAAACCCTTTGACATTTCCTTTTTAATCATGTATAATTAATTTGACTTTAAAAAAGTTGAATTAATTCAAGAAATTTAAAGTGAGTATTAACATGATTAAAAGAGATATTTATCTTAATCGCTTAATAGACAGAATGGGAAACGGCTCGATTAAAGTTGTTACCGGCATTCGACGTTGCGGAAAGTCGGTATTACTTTTCGATTTGTTCGGCGAGTATCTTTCGCAATCTGGAGTAAGCGATGATCATATAATCAAGTTTGCTTTTGATTCAGAGGACTACCTTAAACTTATCGACGAAAACCCGATTGATTTGGCAATGAGCGGCAACAAGGTAGACCCGCATAAGTTTACGGAATATATACAGGGGCGAATTACCGATGACGGGAAATATTATCTGCTACTCGACGAGGTTCAACAACTGGGTGCGTTCGAATCGGTGCTTAACGGTTTTTTATATAAGAAGAATTTAGACGTATACGTTACGGGGAGCAATTCAAAGTTCTTATCGTCTGACGTAATAACCGAGTTCCGCGGGCGCGGCGACGAGGTACGAGTTTATCCCCTATCGTTTAGAGAATACTATTCCGCAGTCGGCGGTGACAAGTACGAGGCTTGGGACGAATATCATATTTACGGCGGTATGCCCGCACTGCTCGAACGCAAGACCGACGAGCAAAAAGCCGAATACTTACAGTCGCTTATGTCAACGGTTTATCTTACGGATATAGTCGAGAGAAACAAAGTTGAATATAAAGACGAGCTGGAATCTATGGTAGATTTTTTATGTTCGGCAATCGGCTCGCTCACCAATCCCAAGAAAATATCCGACACGCTCAAAAGTATTAAAGGAAAATCTATAAGCAGCGTTACGGCAAAGAATTATCTGCTATACCTCACCGATGCGTTTTTGTTCAGCGAGGCTAAACGGTTCGACGTTAAAGGGAAAAAATATTTCGACACGCCGCTTAAATATTATATTTCAGACGTCGGGTTGAGAAATGCGCGGTTGAGTTTTAGACAGATAGAAGAAAACCACATAATGGAAAACGTTATCTACAACGAGCTTCGAGTTCGCGGGTATTCGGTCGACGTCGGGATCGTGGAATCGCATGAAACCGTTGACGGAACGCACAAGCGAAAGTTGCTTGAAATAGATTTTGTGGCTAACAAAGGCAATAAGAAATATTATGTTCAATCTGCGTTTGAATTGCCCACTGCGAACAAGCTGCATCAAGAGACCCGACCGCTGTTAAAGGTAAACGATTCGTTCAAGAAAATAGTAGTAGTAAAGGATAATATTCGACCTCGGCTCGATGAGAACGGCATTATGACGATCGGGCTGATAAACTTCTTGCTCGACGAGAACAGTCTTGATTTATAAACCGCTCAACAACAAACCCCGCCATGCTTTTGCGTGACGGGGTTGTTTGTTTTGGAATTTATCGGTGTTAAAGAAATTACTTAAGTTCGACGGTAGCGCCGACTTCGGTGAACTTCTTCTTCATATCTTCAGCTTCTGCCTTAGAAACGTTCTCTTTAACGGTCGAAGGCGCGCCGTCGACGAGCGCCTTCGCTTCGCCAAGGCCGAGCGACGTGATTTCACGAACAACCTTGATAACGGGGATCTTGTTCGGGCCGACCTCTTTAAGGACGACGGTGAACTCGGTTTGCTCTTCGGCTGCGGGAGCAGCTGCGCCGCCTGCCGCGGGAGCCGCAACAGCCATAGCGGCTGCCGATACGCCGAACTTCTCCTCGATCTTCTTAACAAGGTCGTTAAGTTCGAGGACGGTCATCTTTTCGATCTCTTCGATCATCTTATCCAAATCTGCCATGATTTTATCTCCTTATTGATTGGGTAGGCATTACCCTTTTTTTTATCTTCTTTCTTTTTCGAAAGAAAGAAGCAAAGAAAACTTTGAATTTTTTGTTAAAGATTTTTTGTAGTGTGCGGAATTGTTTAGGCGCGGCATAGGCAAGGAAGTCCGAGCGCCGACCGACGGGAGTTTACACCGAGGTAAATGACCGAGGGCGGCGCGACGGCTGACGCCGTATATGCCGATGCATAAGCAATTACGCGGACTGCTTTTTCGCGACTTCGCTGATAGCAATAGCCAACGAACGCATAGGGCTGGTGAGAAGTCCGAGGAGCTGAGCAAGAAGCACGGGCTTTTCGGGAATGGCGGCAAGCGATTTGACGCCGTTCTCGTCGAACTTTTTGCCTTCTACTACGCCGCACTTAATGGTAAGGGGCGTTTTGCCCGAGTACTCGGCGAGTATGCGGCACGGCGCGATGGGATCGTCCTTCGGTCCGAACGCCGCGGCGGTAGGGCCGTTGAAATATTCGTCGTAGCCGGTGTTGCCCGTTTGCTCGAACGCGCGGGAAAGCGCGCTGTTCTTTATTACGCGATACTCAACGCCTGCTTCGCGGAGCGCCTTACGCATGGCGGTGTCCTGCGCTACATTGATGCCGCGGTAATCGACGATAACGACCGACGAGCTTTCCTCGATCTTGCCGACGACGTCCGCAACGTACGCTTTGCGCTGGTCTATATTATGTTCCGACATATTTACCTCCTTAAAGATTAGAGATTATTAGGATTATTACCCTATCTCAGTGGCGCAGTCGCGCGTCAGACGGGCGACAGTTGGTAATGCGGCGACGGGAATTTACTTCGCGTACATGACCAAGCCGCCGAGCCAAGCGTAGCCCGTATCACGCGATGAATGCGCTAACGAGTTCTAAAACAAAAGCGACGCCTTTTTGTCAAGACGTCGCAAAAACACAGCATAAAATATGCGCTTGGTTTTGTTTCGCCTCGACAAGCCGACCATAAAGGTCATTTGAGTTTCCGCTTGTTGTCTTAGGCAAGCCGTTTAGTCGGCTTGTTATTTAACTAGTTGTTGTAGTATTACAGCTTTACGGCTACTTTCAAGCCGGGGCCCATGGCGGGAGCTACGTACACGCTTTTAAGGTACGTGCCCTTAGCCGCGGCGGGCTTAGCTTTGACGATAGCGTCGATAAGCGTTTCGAAGTTCTCTTTGAGCTTATCCGCACCAAACGACTTTTTGCCGATGATGCAGTGCACGATCGAGGTCTTGTCTACGCGGTACTCGACCTTACCTGCCTTGGTGTCGGCAATGGCTTTGGCGATGTCCTGCGTGATAGTGCCCGATTTGGGGCTGGGCATGAGACCGCGGGGACCAAGGATACGCGCTACGCGTCCAAGCTGACCCATCATGTCCGGCGAAGTGATGACTACGTCGAAGTCGAGATAGTTCTCGTTCTGGATCTTCGCGATAATTTCTTCCGCGCCGACTATGTCCGCGCCTGCTTTCTGCGCAATGTCCGCTTTATCGCCCTTGGCGATGACGAGCACGCGAACGCTCTTACCCGTGCCGTGCGGCAATACTACGGTGCCGCGGACCTGTTGGTCTGCCTGACGGGGGTCGACGCCGAGCTTTACGTGTACTTCGATCGTTTCGTCGAACTTAGCCGTGGCTATCTCGCCGATCTTGTTGAACGCTTCGTTGGTGTCGTAAATCTTGCCTTTCTCTATGGCGCTGATGGCGGCTGTATATCTCTTTCCGTGTTTCATAGTTTAGCCCTCCACCGTAACGCCCATGGAACGCGCAGTGCCCATGACCATGGACATAGCAGTTTCCAGCGAGCCTGCGTTGAGGTCCGCCATTTTGAGTTTGGCGATCTCCTCGACCTGAGCCTTGGTTATCTTGGCGACCTTGTCGCGGTTGGGCTTAGCCGAAGCCGACTCGATACCCGCCGCCTTCTTGATAAGCACCGCTGCGGGCGGGCTTTTGAGAATGAAGGTGAACGAACGGTCGGAATAGATACTAAGCACCGCAGGGATGATAAGTCCCTCTTTGTCGCGAGTGCGCTCGTTGAATTCCTTGACGAAGCCTGCGATATTGATACCGTGCGGGCCGAGACTCGAACCGACGGGCGGACCGGGGGTCGCTTTACCGGCAGGCAGTTGCAGTTTAACGACTGCTTGAAGCTTTTTTGCCATGTTTGCTTTCTCCTTGTAAAAATTTATTTACAATCGCGGTACTGACGAGGTGTTTCCTCTCCCGGACTATAACGAAGTAATAAGTAATAGTGAATAAGTGAACGGTTTAACAGAGTTGCGTTAATTTTTCGTAGGCGCGTGCAAGAGAAGGAAGTCCGAGTGCCGACCGACGGGAGTGTACACCGAAGTACATGACCGAGGGCGGCGCGACGGCTGACGCACTATTGCGCGATGGATACGGAAAATTTACAATTCGATCTTCTCGATCTGGTACGTATCCAACTCCGCCGGCGTCAAACGCCCGAAGATATTGATATCGACCGAGCACTTACCGGTAGTGGTGTTTATGCTCTTGATCTCGCCCGTCATATCGGTGAGCGGACCGTTCACAACGCGGATAGTGTCGCCGACCGCGAAGTCGGTCTTGACGGTGACCTTTTCGAGCTGCATACGGCGGATCTCGTCGTCGGTGAGCGGAGTGGGTTTACCCTGCGGCCCGACAAAGCCCGTTACGCCGCGCGTGCCCGTGATAAGGTGCCACATATCGCGCGTATATATCATTTTAACAAGAACGTACGAGGGGAACATTCTGCGGTGCACTATTTTGCGCTTGCCGTTCTTCTCCTCGACGATATCTTCCATAGGAATACGAACGTCGATAAGCCGATCCTCGATATTGTTCTTTTGGAACGCAGTTTCGAGGTTGACCTTAACGAGGTTCTCATAGCCCGAATAGGTATGAAGTATAAACCACTGCGCTTGGGGAAGCTCTTGATCCGTCATAGAAGCCCTCCTAACCCGTGCGTGGTAAGACTAAGCGCGGTCGTGACCGCTTCGTCGCTGAGCCCGCTGATAAGGAATTCCCACAGCAAGCCGAATATCGCGTCGAACGCCATCATGACAAGCAAGAACGCGATAGTGACCAAAAGGACAATACCCGTTTGTTTTAATACTTTGCCAAACGACGGCCAAGTAACTTTTTTCAGTTCGGAAAAGAAGTCTTTGAAAAAGCGACGAACCTTGCCCGGTTCTTTGCGCTTCTTCTCCTTCTTGTCCTTTTCCTTGACTTTTTCGTCAGCCATTATTTCGTTTCCTTGTGAACAGTGCGCTTTTTGCAGAAACGGCAGTACTTTTTAAGTTCGAGCCTGTCCGGATCGTTCTTCTTGTTCTTGCTGGTATCGTAATTGCGCTGCTTGCATTCCGTGCATTCAAGCGTAATGTTGACGTTTTTCGGTTCCATGACCTACCCTCCGAAAAGTTGCTAAATAAAACACCGCCGAAACGGTGCCTATACAAAGTTTAACATACTAACAATCTCTTGTCAAGCGTTTTATATAAATTACTTACTTTCTTTTTCGAAAGAAAGTAGGCAAAGAAAGCTTATGCTTTTGGTTAGAGCTTGTCTTATCTTTCACTCATCTGTCATTCCGAGAGAAGCTTTTCACTCACCACTCGCGCCATTCCTCGGTGACGTCATCCGCGGGAGTGCTTAAACCGCACTCGACTGCGCTATCCTGTATTATCTGCCAAATCTCCTCGCGCGCATCCGTTTCGATCAAGCAACAATCAGTTTTATCGTTCAGCCTGTTCAAACTAAGCACTATTTTTTTAACCTGTGCCATTATCTTATCGTCGGTCGGTTTCACAAGCTTACCTAATTCGTCAAGATAATCAAAAAGCAAGCCCTCGCATTTTTTTACATCGCCTTTCGAATAACCGCAGTCCTCGTCTTCTCCCATATAGTCAAGCATTGCGGCTACAACGTTCTCTTTTACTTTTTCCTTATATAATTCGATATTCATAATAAATCACTCCTCCATTTTACCGATTATATCACTTTTACAAATACTTTTCAAGCGATTGGCGATTACATTAAACAAAAGTCCGCAAGATATCTCGTACCGTGCGGACTAATGTTTAAGTCGATTATTCACCCAACTCGAAGTGGCTGTTGGCGTGGCGCGTCGGGGGCATTCTGTTGCCCTTCTTGACGCGGACCGAGCCTACGACTTTGCCTTTGGACGAAACGATATTGTATTCGCCCGTTTTGGGGGCAATCTTGCCCGAAGTCAGCTTATCCATTTCAGCATTTTCCTCCCTATATCTATTTTGTCGAAATATAGTAGGAATATACATTTTTATAGTGAATAGTTCCCTTTATCTATTCCACGCTTTTGAGAGCTTCCACCATGGAAATATTTTTTATTCGGGTATTGAACATGAGCGTTGCGACGAGGGAGAACGCGAACGTTAGCACCATGCACCCGATAGCCACGTACCAGCTGAGGAAAGACGAAATAAACACGTTGAACGACGACGAGATATACACGAGGAATAACATAAGCGCGTAGCCGAGCGGCAGCCCGAGCAAGCACCCTATCGCAGTAATGACCAAATTCTCGACGATTATCATGGATGCGGTTTCGCCCTGCTTATACCCAAGCACCATGAGCGTGGCGATCTCGCGCGTGCGCTCTTTTAAATTAGTCGCGGTGATATTGTATATGACCGCCACGGCGAGCACCGCCGCGCCTATCACGAACAGTATCACGGCATAATCAAGCAATGCCATCTTGTCTTTCAGCGCGTCGTAGGTCGACTCGAACGTGCGCGCGTCGCGGACTATCTCGTCGTAGCCTTCGAGAACTTCCATTGCCTCGGCGAGCGTTACGCCGTCCTTAACCGTTACGTACGCGGTGTCGGCGTACAGCCCTATGCCCAAGCTATCGAACAGCCCGTAGCTGCAATAAACCTTTTGCTCGAAATACTCGTACACCACGTGAGTGACCGTAACGTCGAACTCTACGGCGCGGTTATCGAGCGCGTAGCCCGTAACGTGCACCGTGTCGCCCGCCTTAACGCCCAGCTCGTCGGCGAGCGCGGTCGGTATCGCAAACGTTCTATCGTTGAACCTTACGCGTTTCTTGCCCGCAAGGTCGGTATACAGGCGCACGCAATCGGGGTCGGCGTACTCGTCGGTAGTGTCGGTATTGGGTATCGCCATTACCGTCATGTCGGCGAGCTTGCCGTTATATTCGAACCGTCCCGAAAAATCGGGAACGAAGGTCAGCCGCTCGATATACTCCGCGCCGTCCCTGCCCGAAATTTCGCCGACGTCGAACGTGTCGAGATTGACGGGCGCGGCGATAGCGACGGTCAGGTCGTAGCCCGCCGATTTATCGAACTGCTCGAACGAAAAGTCCATATTGTCCTTTAACCCTATTAGCCCGATAAGAAGCGCAAGACAGCCTATGATCCCGACCGATGACAATAGCATACGCATCTTGTGCAGGAACATATTGCGTAGGTTCATTTTCGCGCCGAAGCCGAGCCTGCTCCACAGCCCCGTCCAGCGCTCGGCGAGTATGCGCCTTGTCTTTTTGGGGGGCTTAGGGCGCATAGCCTGCGCGGGCGCGACCCTGAGCGTGCGGTGGCAGGATATGAACGCCGCAAGGCAGGCAAGCGCCGCCGCAACTACGATACCGAGTATAAGGAACAGCACGCTGACGTGCTGAGTCGTGGGCGGCATACTGAACTGCCGCGCGTACAAAAAGTTCAGTAGGTACGGAATAAAGTATAAGCCGACGATCCCGCCCACCGTTCCGCCTATAATGCACGCGAACAGCGCGTAGAAAATGTACGAAAAATAAATACTACCCTTGCCCACGCCTATCGCCTGGATAACGCCTATTTGCATACGCTGGTTATCCACCGTTTTAGTGAGCGAGATGACCGTTATCGCCGCCGCGACCGCAAAGAACATGAACGGCAGAACCGCCGCGAGCGCGGCTATCGTGTCGTTCAGTCCGTTGAACGCCGCGACCGACGGGAAACTCGCGCGGTCGAGACTGTAAGTGAATAGTCCCGCCGCCTCGTCCTTACGCGACAGCATTTGCATAATATCGTCGCTGCTCGACAGCGTGAACCGCTCGAAAAGTTTGCCCGTATCCACGCCGCTGTCGGCGATCACCTTTATGCCGTTGAACACGTCGACGGGCACGTCACCGTAGTCGAGAATAGGCAGTTCGAGAATGCCCGATTTCATGGCGACGATCGCGTTATCCTTGTACAGCGCGATCTCGCCGTAGTTGACGTATGCGAAAATGAACTCGTCGGGCTGGGCCGCCGTGTTGCGAATATTAACCTTATAGATAACGTCGGGCGAATGGTAAACGCCGCTCACGCGAAAAGTGTACGCGACGGGCTCAGCGAAAACTCCGTACTGCGGCGTTTGTCCGCCTCCGCTCTGCGTGCTCATAGTAAGCGTTATCTTGGTAAGCGTATCTATATTAAAGGAAAGATAATCGCCCGCGCCTATGCCGTACTTGTCGGCGGTAACACTGTCGATTATCATTTCGCCCTTTTTGGGCAGCTCGCCCTTTATCATATTGGGCGTGTCTATACCGTCCGTCAGCGTGGTTATCGTCATGTCGAGCTTGGTCTTGCCGATACGCGTTTGCGTATAATACGTGTTATACCCCGCCGCCTTTTTCACGCCGTTCTCTTTCGCAATCTCGTCGACCGCGGGCGCGTTGACGTACATATACTCGGCGCGCGCCGAAGCAAAGTTGCTCGACTCGTAATAATCGCTCACCTGCCTTGTGACGGCGGTCGAGCCTGCCGTGATTCCCGCAAAGAAAAAACACCCGACTATTATTACCACAACAATCGATATGAAGCTGCCTATGGTTTCGCGTATGTCGCGGAACGTTTTTAGCATTATGTATTTCATAGAACAGGGCACAGAGATTGACCCCTTCGGGGCGATTAAATTTTTCTTTATTCAACCTCCCCCTTTGGGGGGAGGGGGACCGCGTAGTGGTGGAAGGGGCATAATGAAGTTGCTCGTAATCGTAGTCTACTACAACTACCGACTTTTCCGTTATGCCCCTCCCCTACCCCTCCCCCAAGGGGAGGGTATGATTTAGTTCAAGTTCAACTTTCTTAAATCACCGCGTAGCGGTGTCGGGCATCACCATTCAATCGTTTCGACGGACACGCGCTCGGCGTTGACGTCGACCTTTTCGACCTTACCGCTGCGCATATGTATGACCTTATCCGCCATGGGCGCGATCGCGCTGTTATGCGTGATGAGCACCACCGTCTTACCGTATTTTTTATTGACGTCCTCTAACAGTTTAAGCACCATCTTGCCCGTCTTGTAATCGAGCGCGCCCGTCGGCTCGTCGCACAAAAGAAGCAACGGGTTTTTGGCGACCGCCCTTGCTATCGCTACGCGCTGCTGCTCGCCGCCCGATAGCTGGCTCGGGAAGTTATGCGCGCGCTCGGACAGTCCTACCCTGTCGAGCGTTTCCTTGGGGTCGAGATGGTTTTGCGTGACCGAAGCCGCGAACTCCACGTTTTCGAGCGCGTTGAGATTGGATATGAGGTTATAGAATTGGAAAACGAACCCCACCTTTTCGCGCCGATAAAGGGTTAGCTGTTTGCGGTTGTATGCGGTCACTTCCTCGCCGTCGACGATCACCTGTCCGCCGCTCGCGCCGTCCATGCCGCCGAGAATGTTGAGGACCGTCGACTTGCCCGCGCCGCTCGCGCCGAGCACGACCACGAACTCGCCCGCGTCGATAGAAAAATCAACACCGTCGAGCGCGGGGATCTCGACCTCGCCCATCTTGTATATCTTGGTTACGTTCTTGAACTCGATAAGGCTCATTATTCTTCACTCGAAAACATTTTTTCGGTCTTGATCCGTCCGTAGTACGCGTACCATTTATCAAGTAGCTGCTCGCGGGGGCAAAGCGCCGTCAGGTCGTCGAGTATGCCGCAAACGAGCGAGGAAAGCTCTTTCTCGCTGTCTGATGCTTCGACGGACTCGGGCGGAACGAACGGCGAAGCGCAGATGAAATCGAAATACGTTCTGTCCTCGGCGGCAAACTCGTCGAGCACCGATTTGACGGCGGCGAGCATTTCGTCCTTGTCCGCGCCGTTTTTGAGTATGACCGAAAATTCGCGGCGCAAAAGATTAAGACGGTCGATGCACAGCATCCGCACTATCTCGTCCTTGCTCTCGAAATACACGTACACGGTAGCCTTGGAATAGCCCGCCTCTTTGGCGAGCATATTCATGTTCATTCCGTCGTAGCCGTGTTCCATCAACAGCCTGTCGGCTGTGTCTAATAAAGTTTTTCTATGGTATCGCGTCGCCGCCTGCTTCTTCTCGCCCGACATAATATTTCACCTTATCGCTTTTTTCGGTTGTGATCAGATTACGGAATGAGCTTGCCCGCAAACTCGGCAAACGCCACGCGCCAGTACGTCTCGTTATGCGTGCCACCGTCCACGTAGTTCTCTATAATATCGGCGGACTTGAACCCGTACGAGGTAAGGTTCTTTATCCTTTGCGTTTCGGGCAAAAGCATATCTTCCAAATCGTGATCGTTCTTGCCGCAATAAACGTAAATCTTCGGCTTATTTGCGCTACCGAAATTCTTGCTCTTATAGAACTTAGTCCAGTCGCTCGTGGTAAACAACCCGTTCGCCGGCGAGAACGCGCCGATATAGCCGTACAGGTCGTTATCCCTAAGCCCGAGATAGTACGAACCGAGCCCACCCGACGACGACCCGACTATGCCCGTCTTTTCGCGGCTACTGTCGACCGAGTAGTTTTTGCTCACCCACGGCATGACCGTTTCTTTAATGAAGTTGCCGAGTTCGTCGAGCTTGCCGTTGGTGAAGTAACCGTACTTGCGCGCGCCCAATTCGGTTAGCGTACCGAAAGACGGACTCATGGTAAGCTCCTGGTCGCGCTGATCGCTGCCGCCGCTGCCGTTATCTATGCCGACGACGATCACGCCGTCGCCGCCGTTTTTGACGAGATTGGTTATAGCCACGTCGACAAACCACGCATTGCTGTTATCTTTCACCGCGCCGAACGCATTCTGCCCGTCGAACATATACAGCACGCCGTACTTCTTTTTAGGCGAATAGTTGGGCGGAGTGTACACCCAAACCTTTTTGCTCTTGTTGCCTATATAGGCTAAGTTTTTGGCGTCCGTAAAAGTTTTTTCGGTAACCTTGCCATAGTCGTCCGTACCCTCGGTAAATACCCCGTCGGTACCGTAATAACCGCTGACGGCAGAGCTAACAACCAAATCTTTGGTTTGGTTGCCGTTGTTGTCGGTGAATATAATTCTATTGTAAACCGAGTAATCGACGGACACCGAGTACTGCTTTTCGCCGTATTCGTTTGAGCCGTTGGCGGTAAGCAAATCACCCGGCCAAGCCTTTTTCGGGCTGCTCGGGGTTTTGCTGTTCCAAAGGTAAGCGTAAACTCTATTCCACTTGCTGTTATAGTAAACCGTTGTTTTGGTGTTTTTCATGGCATTGCTCGTAGGCGTGCGCGTATCGGTGGTCGGAGTTGTAGTGTTATTGCCGTTGCCCGAACCGCCGTTACCGGAATTGTCATCGTCGCCCGTATTGTCCGTGTCGCCACCGGTATTGTCCGTGTCGCCGCCCGTGTTATCCGTGTCACCACCGGTGTTATCCGTGTCACCGCCTGTATTGTCCGTGTCGCCACCTGTGTTGTCAACGATAGGCGGGAGCGTATTCTCATCCCTGTCGTCGCCCGCACAAGCGCAAAAACCCGCGGTAAACGTAGAGATAACGGCTATTAAAATAAATATCGATAAACGGCGTTTCATAGTATACCTCTTAATATTGGTTAAATATCATTGTACCACAATATCCTTGCAAAGTCAATACCGATTGCATTTTATCTTTTCATACTTGACAGCAATCGCGGTATATGTTAAACTTATACTTAATTATGAACAAAACGGAAAAAATCAGATTAATATATTCGATAATCGTGGGGGTGTTCGCGGTAGCGATAGGTATCGCGCTTATTTGCGTTGCCGCGGATATTTATTATTCGGGGCGCGGCACGGGCGTGGTGTTCACGCGAGAGATAGTTTCGGCGCGACTGAAAGAAATAGCGATACCCTTTTTCGTGCTCGCGGGACTTATCGTTTGCGGCGTGATTTTCCCGCTGTATGACGTTAAAGCCAAGCGCAAAAGCGAAGACGCGTTACGCCTTTTATCGCCTAAAACTCCGAGCGGCGGCGAGGGCGAGGACTATGTGCAAGCCGCACAAAACTATAAAAAACTCAAACTCATTCGCTATATAGTATGGGGAGTAGCACTTGCCGCAACGCTCGCCTGCACTATCGCTTCGCTGTGCTATCTTCTTGATACCGCGAACTTCAAGAGCGAGAACGTCACCGCCGAAATATTCGCCATGACGAAAAACGTTCTGCCCTGCGTTCTCGTAAGCTTTGCCGCGCTCGTCGCAGCGGCGGTCGTGAACGGCGTGCTTGCAAACAGACAGCTCGCCGCGCTCAAAGCGATGATCAAAAACGGCAATGGCACGCCCAAAGAAAAGGGCGTTAAGTGGTATGAAAAAATACTTAACACGCTGTCGACCGACCTAGCGCTGTGGATAGTTCGCGGCGCGGTCGCGGTCGTCGCTGTAACCTTTATAATAGTGGGCGCGCTCAACGGCGGCGCGCACGACGTACTTGTAAAGGCGATCAACATTTGCACCGAGTGCATAGGTTTAGGCTGAGAGGGAGGGGAAAACGTGAACGTAGCGTTGATCGTAGTTTTATGTATAGTAGCCGCCCTCGTCATAGCGTTCTTCGTTTGGCGTGGCGTGCGCCATCACAAGCTCGTCAAAAAGACGGAAGAAGCAACGGGCGTCAAGCACCAGCGCCGCACGGTAAAAGAATTTATCTGCGCGCACCTGCCCACTAAGCGCAGGCTCGTACAGATCTATGCCGCGCTTTTGTATAATGCGAACATCAAGGGCTATATCACGGGCAGTATCTACACGAGCGCGACGACCAAGTACGTTTGCGTGCCCGGGCTCAACTGCTATTCGTGTCCCGGCGCGGTCGGCGCGTGTCCGCTCGGCGCACTCCAAAACGCGCTTGCCGAAAGCACCATTCGCGCGCCCTACTACGTTTTGGGCATACTCGCGATCTTCGGCGTTATGTTCGCCCGAACGATTTGCGGCTGGCTGTGCCCCGTCGGGCTCGGTCAGGAGCTGCTCTATAAAATTCGCACGCCCAAGCTGAGAAAGAGCCGCGTTACGCGCGTGCTTTCGTACTTTAAGTACGTACTGCTCGTAGTGCTCGTTATAATAATACCGCTCGCCTACGCGTTCCGCGACCTGCCGCTCCCCGGGTTCTGCAAATACATCTGCCCCGCGGGAACGATAGGCGGCGCAATAGGCTTGCTCATCCACCCCGACAACGCTGAAATGTTCGGTATGCTCGGTGGACAGTTCGCGTGGAAATTCTCACTGCTCGTTTTGTTTATTGTGGCGTCGATATTCATTTTCCGCTTCTTCTGCCGCTTCTTCTGCCCGCTCGGCGCGCTCTACGGCTTCTTCAACCGCATAGCGCTTATCGGCGTTAAGGTCGATAAGGACGACTGCACGAACTGCGGCAAATGTGTAGCCGTTTGTAAAATGGACGTCAAGCGCGTCGGCGACCACGAATGCATCAACTGCGGTCAGTGCATTTCCGCCTGCCCGACCAAGGCAATACGCTGGAAAGGCTCTAAGCTGCTCCTACATAAATCGGCTATCGACGACAAAACGCAAACGCTCGAAAAACCGATCGACCTCACGGCAAACAAAAAGATCTCGCTCGGCGCTACGGCTACCGAAGCGATAACCGAACCTGCTGCGACTGTAGAAACCGAACCCACCGTAACGCCCGAAACGAGCGAAGAAGTAAAAACTGAAACGCCTATTACAGAAACGGCGACGACCAAAGTCGAAACGCCCGAAAAGAAAAAGCGCGGCGCATCGTTCTGGGTACAGCTTGCGGCATGGGTAACGGCAATCATCGTGCTGATAGGCGCGCTCGTATTCTACAACTTTATCGACGTTGAAAAACCCGACGACAGCGGGAACGGCGGCGGGGGCGACGAAGTCAAAATCGGCTATACGGTAGGCGATCTCGCGCCCGACTTCACGGTAGAACTGTACGGCTCGGACGAAAGCTTTACGCTATATGACAACCGCGGCAAAATTACAGTAATCAACTTCTGGGCGACCTGGTGCACGCCGTGCGTAAACGAGATACCCTACTTCAACGAGCTCGCCGCTAATCATCCGGAAATAGACGTTATAGCAATACACGGCTCGTCCACTCGCCCCGTTGAGCAATTCATAAAAGACCGCTGGGGCGAGCTCACAATCTCGCTTACCTTTGCTCAGGACAATCTGAACGGCGGGAACTGCTTGACCTATCTCCTGCTCGGCGGCAAGTCCACTTGGCCCATGACGGTGATCGTCGACGAGGACGGCTACGTGATATACAACAGCACTCAGTCCTTCCACGATTACGAAGATCTCGAAAATAAGTTCAAGAAGCTTGTCGAGGAACGCACGAACGCCGATAACGAAGCGCAAGAATAATTAATAAACGTTAAACCCCCGCCACGCAGAGTAATTACGCAGCGGGGGTTTTTATTGCTTTACGGGGGAAACCCTTTCTAAGGCAAGGGAATGATTTTAGGTCGCAGTGACTATCCCGTTACAACGAACTACGGCGGTAACCGTTCGGTTATCGCCGTAGTCGTGTCTGTTATTTAGATTGCCGAAATTAGCTTAACGACATCTTAGGCTATGAACTGCCATTCGGATTGATCGCTACCGACAAGCTTTATAGTACCTGCCTCGGAATCGAACGTAACGGTGTATACTAAATCGGCAGTTACCCAATTATCCGCATCTATTACCCAACCATCGGGAACGGTGAAGGTATAAACGCCGTCTTCGTTTTTCCAAGAACCGCTTTCCACTTCGTCGTACTCGCCTTCATCACCGAACTGCTGTTCAATGGAGAACTGCCCGTTAGCTTTTACGACCAGCCTATACTCTTCATCGGTATACGCAACGGTAATCATGCTCTGGGATTCCTGATCCCAAACTCTTTTGTCGTCGCCAACTGCTACTTCTTTCTTTACTTTATCGAAATCATCGGTTTCCTCGTTATACACTTCGTCGAAATACACGTGTTTTACAAACTTGTATTCTCCTACGATCACGTCAGCCTCGGGTTCTACGTCATAGTAGTAAAGCGGGAACATCCAGCCGCATTCAAGATCGGCATCTTCGGATATTAAATAATAGAACAAGTCGTAATTAGTTTCGTAGAACTTTTCGAGGAAGTCTTTGAGTTCGTTAGTAAGCGGGTAAACGCCGTCTGCGTTTACGAAGTTCGCGTAGCAGTTTTGCGTTTTATATTCGCTCTTATCGGGTATGACGGGAGTAGGCCCAAATCTACCGTCCACATAATCATACTCGTCAAAACCACGCAGGAACAACGTATAATCGGTCGTAGTCGTGTCTTTGACGTAAGTATATAACGGACTCGCCGTGAACGCCTCTGTTCCCAAATAAGCAAGGCTACCACCGTCGGCGTACCTTGCAGTATCAAGATTGCCCGTAATATTTACTACTACGACTTTGCCGTTATACGTATATACCTGATTTTCGTCGTCGTAAACAAGCTCCGCCGAGCCGTCCATAGGAACGCCGATAAGGGTAGTTCCGGCTTGCTTATCGGCAAACTTGGTAAGCGTATCCTTTACCTCGGCATATTCGTATTTTTTCTCGCTTTCATCCGATTTTTTGAGCTCTACCGAAATCGTTACGGGATAACTATCGGCTTTAACCGCTACCGCATAGTAGACGGTGGCTTTTTGAGAAAAATCAGTAGCGGAATAATCGATTTCCGCGCTTGCGTTCTTGGCGTATTCGTCATCGTCGGCGGGAGCTTTTTCGGGCGTTTCGCTGGGCAGTACCGTTGTGCTTGCAACGTACGCGTTAACGTCGCTCTTAACGGTCAAGGTGTACTTGCCCGCCGCGTTGGGATTAAACTCAATAATAGCGTTGGTATCGGCTTTGCCTACGGTGAGTTCGAGCGTGCCGCCCACGCCGCTGTAAATAAGATACGAGTTGTACGGAATATCGAGCACGGAATTGAGTTTGACCGTGGTATTGCCCTCGTTTGCGGCGTAAATATAATAGGTATTGCCTTTTACAAGGTTCATGCCTCTTCCGGTCGGGATGAATTCTTCGGGAGTGCCGCTCACCTTAAACGTTTGGCTGTAATAGTAGTTAAGAAGCTGTTCACCGGTGACCTCGTCGTTCTGGTGGAGATTGTACATACCGGTTAGCTCGGGGGTGAGTACGTAGTAAACGCTTTCGCCCGGTTTGAGATCGCCCTTTATATTATATGCCTTGCGCGCGGTATCGAAGCCGTGCACTTTATTGCTTGCCGCAAACGCCTTTTTTTCCGTATCCGTCATGCCGTCTTTGGAAAGGTCGATAGTATTGAGCTTGTAGATCTTGATCGTCATTTCGGTGACGGTCTCGCTGAAATCGGCGCCGGTGTAGTAGCTGCTTTCCTGACCTAATTCGTAGCCCTCGAAAATATATCCTTCGGGAAGGTCGATGATCTGAACGTGATACGAGTCCTTATCTGCTTCTATACGCGCTACGCCGTTAACGGGCGTAACGGGTTGAAGGCAGTTAGACGCGTCGGAAGCGTAGCAAATGCCGACCTGATAATTGCCCTCTACAGTGAAGGGAGTGCCGTCCTGGTTAACAAGGTTTACTACGTACGCAAACTTCCTGTTGAGCTTGATTGTGTAATCCCTGTCGGTTGCATTGAGCTTTAACTCGCTGTCCGCGGGCTCTTCATAGCCGTCGGGGAGCTTATTTAAAGAAAGCTCATAATCATCGGGGAGAAGCTCGAACGAAACTTTGCCGTCCTCGCCGGTCGTCTTGGGGTCGAAGGACGCGCCGCCCTTGTTGACGGTTACCTCGACGCCTTTTACGGGCGTACCGTCATCCGCCGTAACAGTGATGGTGTACGTTTCCGCTTGATTGGTAGGCTCGTCGCTGCACGCTGCGAGCAAGCCGAAGCAAAGAGCAGCGCAGAGCGTAAGAATGATAGCAAGTATCGATCTCTTACTGTGTTTTACCATAATTTTACCTCCTAAGGTTGATTACTGATTGATACGGGGTGAAGTAAATTAGGAATTGTGAATTAGGAATGATTGAACACTGCGCGGTGATTATATTAATTTTTTCTTCTTTAATTCCTAATTACTAATTTCTAATTCCTAATTAATTTACGCCGTATACGTTTTATAGTACCAGCAGAGGCGCAACCACTCGTTTTCGAGCGCTTTTTCACCTGTATAGCCGCCGTTGCCGTCTTCGTAGAAAGTGGTGTTGATACGCGTTTCGATAAAGAGCGTAAGGATCTTTACAAGCTTATCGTCCACCTTGACGAGTCCGTCGTTTGCCTCGGCGGCGTCTACGTACGCTTTAATATCGGCGGTGTAGTCCTTGTATTCCGCGCCGCGAACCGTCAAGTCGTACTTTTCATTGAATACAATGTTGTTGTCTCCATTATCGAAGAACGCAGCCATCCTTGTGAAATCGAACGTCTTATAGCCGAGCTTTTCTTTTGTATTGAGCGGGTTGACCAGTTCCTCGGTATAGAGCGTCGAGATCGGCTTGGTCGTAAGCGCGGTCGCGTACTTAACGTCGAAGTAGATATACGGGTCGCTATCGCTCGCGGTGGCTTTGTTGCCTACACGGTAGAATCCGTCGTCGTCCTCGTAGTAGCTGACCGCACCCGCAAGAAGAAGGTCGCTCGTAATCTTGCCGTCTTCGTCGAGAATGTAGGTGTACTCGTTATCAGAGCAAGGCAGAAGCCGAATTACGTCCTTATTCACTTTTTCTATGGTGAAGTTATACACACCCTTCTCCGCCACAAGGAAAGCGAGCTGCATATAGTAGACGTGATTCGCTTTCATGTTATAGTAGACGGTGAAGTTTTGCTCGTTCTTGGCGTCGCGATAGAATCGGGCGTCGCCGTCGTACACGAGCGGATGATCGGCGTCGTTCTCGTCGTCGTACAGCCAAATCTGCGCCGAATACTGCGACGCGTCCTTATCGGGTATGAACGATTCGATCTTGTACAAGCCGTCCTCTTCGGGCGTGAACTTGTATATGACCGACGGCAACGGGTACACGTCGCGCGTGATGTCCGCAACGTTGGTTTCGTTGAGCTTCGCCTCGTACGCCGTTGCGTTTGTAAGACCCATTATCGGGTTGCCGACGGGATCGCCAGCGCCGTAGTGCGAATAGAAGTAGCACGCTTCGAGCCATTCTTTATCGTGGCTGTCCGTGCCGCTCGCGTTAGCCATGAACTTAACGAGTATGTCGTGCAAGTGTTTATCGACGGGCACGCAGTCCTCTATGTCGGACGAAGTAGCTACGCGCATATACTCGATGAGCTCGTCGCGGTAGTCCTTTTTGCCCTCGCCTATATCGAAGTTGCAGTCTACGATATACGCGCCCGTTTCGGCGGAAACAAGGTAGACAAGCTGACCGATCGAATACGGCATCCAGTTGGTGGCGTTCATGAGATTGACCAAAAGCAACGGCTTTTCGTCGTTGCCGGCGTAATCTTTATTTTGGAGCTTGGAAGTATCTACGTGGTAGTAGCCGTCGGTTTCGTCGAGATAAACGTCGGCATAGTACGGGAAAAGCTTATCGCCGTCCTTAGGCACGCCGTACGCCGCTGCGCGGAACATATCGATGCCTGTTGCAGGCATATCGGCGAACTTGGTAAAGCGCACGTTCTTGATATAAACGTTATCGAAGCCGACGTTGGTCGAGCCGTCCTTGATATACGCCATAGCCAGCGTGTGCGCGCCGCCCGCAAGGTCGGTATACAGATAGCAGGTCTGCCAGCCATCGCTGTCGCCGTAAATTTGCTTGATGATCTTGCCGTCCCAAACGATCGACAAAATGTCCGCGTCCTCGGTTTGCGATTTATAATCGAAAGTGAAAACGTTGCCGGGCTCTACGGTGACCGTCGCGTAGATGGTCGACATAGAGTTGGCTTTTTTCTCGTTGGACGAGTAAAGGACCTGCGCGCCGTCAACTTCTTTGAGCATGAACGGCCACGCCATATCGTTCTGGGTCTCGCCGCGCCATACGACAGACGCGCCCTGCGGGAAGGTATCGGTCTTGTTGATGGTTTGAGCGACCGTTTCGTAATGGTTGGCGGGAACGGTAACGTCGGGTTTGGCGACCTCGGTCGTTATCGATTCGCTCTCCTTGTCGCCGGGAGTGAAGGACTGAACGTAGTCCGCACCGATATATTTATTGATCATGCGCTCCCACGCTTCGTCGTCCGCGACCGCGCCGCTCTCGACACGCGCGATTGCGCCGTAGCGGTCGATGATTATGGTCGTGGGCCAGCCCGTAAGCGCGAACTTGATAGCAAGGCTGTTCGTATCGCGCATCATAGGGAAGGTGTAGCCGTTAGTGTTGTAATATTCCTCGATAACGCTGTCGCGGTCGCCGCCGTTGTAATTGCTTACCGCGATTATTTCGATCTTGTCGCCGTACTTGTCGTACGCGCGCTGCATGGCGGGCATTTCCTTAACGCACCACGAGCAGTTCGTTCCCCAGTTGTTGATGAGGATAGCTTCCTTGCCGTCTTTGAAAAGCTGAGTGATCGATTTGGACCACGGCGTCTTGTCGACAAGCGCACCGTTCTCGTCTTTTCTCTGGTAGGTCATGGTGAAGGTGTAATCGTGAATTATATCGCCGATCACGTAACGCGTGTCGGAAGTAGGCGCGTCCGTTCTAACCGCCGAGGTCAAAATGATCTCGCCCGAACGCTTGGACGCCGTGAGCGAAGCGCGCGTTTCGGTATAGCCAGCAAGCTTAGCCATGTCGCCCGTAGACAAGCGCGCCGAATATACGCCGTCCTCTACGTCGAATGTCGCCACGCCGTAATCGTCGGTTTCCGCCGACTTGACGAGCTTGGTGCCGCCGCTGTAAAGATTGACGGTAACTTTCTTGTACAAAAGCCCGCCCGCCGTCTTGACCGTTACGCTGTACTTCTCGGCAACGCCGTCGATGAGCGAGGCGGTGATCGTAGGGCTTGCGCCGGTCACGGAAAACTCGCCGCTCGGAATATTTCCGCTCGGAAGCTTGTTCAAAAGAATTGTATACGTGCCGTACGGAAGTTCGCACGCCGCGATGCCGCTTGCGTCCGTCGTAGCCGTGCCGACCACGTTGTCATCGGCGTCCAGCCACTGCACTTCAACGCCCGACGCAGCCTGCTGCGACTTGTCGAGAACGGTCACCGTGTAGTTGACCTGTTGAACTTTGAGCTTAATGCGAACGTTCGCCATGCTCGCGTTCACCGATACCTCGGTGTAGCTGAGCCCCTCGGCGTAACCGCTGAGCCCGATCGTGTACGTGCCCGCAGGAATACTGACCGTAGCGTTGCCGAGCTCGTCGGTATCCGCACTGCCCTTAACCTTGTCGCCCGAAAGCCACGATACCGTCACGCCCGAAAGCGGCGCGTCGTCCGGAGAAAGAACGGTAACACTGTAATCCATCTTTTCGCCGTTACACCCGACGCACAGCCCGATGAGCCCGAACGCCGCAATGATAACCGCAAACAAAACTAAAATTCGCTTTTTCATACCGCCTCTAAATTGCCTCCTACAAAAAATCGGCGCAGGAAAAAAGCTTCCAACGCCATTGTTCTTATAATTCTACCATACTTCGATTGTATTTGTCAAGTAGAATATATATAAAGTATGTATTATATCCCGCTATCTCTATACTAAGTTTATGAATAAATGACTAACAACCCAAAAATCACATATATTATCGTCTTTTCATAAATAATAGAAAAAGGAGCATATCATGAACGAAAACAATATATACCCTTTTATCAATCTCCCCCTGCCGTACGACTATAACGCGCTCGAACCGTTTATCGACGAAAAGACGATGCATCTGCACCACGACAAGCACTTGCAAACGTATATCGATAATCTCAACGCTGCGATCGAGAAAGACCCGCGCTTAAAGCAATTGCCGTTAAAGCAATTGATTTGCTATGCCGACAAGCTACCGCAGCCCTTGCAGAACGCGATAAGGAACAATGCGGGCGGAGTTTATAACCATAGGTTTTACTTCGACCAGCTCAAAAACCCGTCGAGCGATAAGCCGACGGGCGCGCTGCTGCGCGAGATAAACAAAACGTTCGGAACGTTCGATAAGTTCAAGAGCGAACTGAAAGCGGCGGCGCTGTCCGTTTTCGGGTCGGGCTACGCCTGGCTCGTAACGGACGGCAAAGACTTAAAAATAATAACTACGCCCAACCAAGACGCACCGTTGTGCTATTGCCCGCTTATGAATATAGACGTGTGGGAACACGCCTATTATTTGAAACACTATAACGTCCGCGCCGATTATATAGACGATCTACTTCAAATAATCGACTGGACCGTAGTGGAAGATCGATTTAACAGCCGTCCGAAAAAGTAATAAAACCGAACGAAAAATAAACGAACGGTTTTATAAACAACGGAAAAGTAAGCGCTATGCACGATAGGCTTTAATAGTTTTATCTAATTACAAATAAAGAAAGCATTACAGCAGGTTTTCAAGCTGTTTGGTCAATTTTTGAAGTTGATCGCGTTTGATTTCGATTTCGGCGTTGAACGTTCTGAAAAACTGAACGTCGGTATCGTTGGGCATGGATTGGCTTAACATTGCTTCCATGATAACAGCCATCGATCTTGAACGTTTGAATTCGAGCGCCTTGATTTCTTCTTCGAGAGCGTGGATCTCTTTTGCCAATTTATTTTTTTGCGACATAATATTTATTTTGCTCCTTGTTGTTTTTTACGTTTTTTGTTTCCCGAAGTGGATTTCGCGTTGCTTTCGCCCTCGGGAGTTTTTTCTTCCGTAGTCTCGGTCGCGGCTTCACCTGCGACAGGAGCGGTCTCCTGCGCGGTAGTTTCGTTCGCCTTGTCTACGGATGGTTGCTCGGCGGTAGTGCCGCTCGCTTCGTCGGTAGGCGATGTGGAAGCGACTTCTTTTTGCGCGAGCGCGGAATCATCTTCCGTTTCCGTTTTCGGCTTGTCGCTTTCCGACTTCGGCTCGTCGCTCTCGCCCTGTTCGAGTACAACGGGAGCGCCAATCTGCCGCGTGTAGGTTATTTTTTTGATCAAGCCCTTTTTCAAAAGCTTTTCGGTACTCTGGTAGTACGGGCGGTAATTGACCGATCCGACCTCGCCCTGCTCCGCGCCGAGCTTATCGCAGATCTCCTTGATAAGATCTTTCGCGTAGCGTACCCTGAGCATACTCTTAATGCGGTACAGGCACGGCACCTCGGAATACTTTTTGCTCTCCGACCGCTCGACCTTATACTTGGAATCTGCGTATTCGTCGGGATCGAGCGCGAGATACAGGCAGAGCGTCTTTCCGCGAATGACGAGCTTGGCGATCTGACTTTTGCCGAAGGTATACGAATCGTAGCTATTGGACATCTTGCTCTTGACCTTTTTGTAGCTGAGCAGTTCGTTTTTGAGCAGTGAATAAAAGTCCTTAGCTTCGTCGGGTGCTTGAATAAGCTTGACTTGGAACGGCTTTTGGTATCTGACGAAAGTCGCGTACCCCGTCGCTTCGTCGGTGGAAATAAGAATGCCGTCGCCATCGTCGTCGGCGTCGCTCGTTTCGGTTTCGACCTTTTCGGCTTCGCGCCTATCGAGTTCTTCGGCAAGCCTGACGCTTTCCCTCGTTTCCTCGGCGAGCTTGTTAGCCCTTACGGCGGCGATAGTTGCGTCCATCGTCGCTTTCGTGCGCATAGTCACTATCATCCTGCCGGTGAGCATTTGCAAAACGCCCTTCTCATGCAACAGCCAGAATATGAACGCAAGCACGCCCAGCGAGCAAATGACGATGATCAAAACCAACCACCACGGTATGCCGATCGTGTCTGTTTCGGGAACGAACACTCGGAATATCGTATCGAAGGACAGTTCGCCGTAATTATCCGTGCCCTCGACGGTCGCGGAAAGAAGGTATACGCCCACCGTCGCTTGCGAGAGATTGTTGATACCGTTCTCGGAATCGTAAACTACGTTTTCCTCGTCGTTGACATCTACGATAACGATCTTTACCGTGCCGTAGTGCGCGGTGGCGACGGGCAGGTTCTCGTCGTTGGAGTATTCGCCCTCCGCCCAAGTCTTAATGGAAGGCGCGGCGCTCCAATAGTTTTCCGCCTTGATCACCTCGAACGACGAAAGCTCCGTAAAGTCTGCCACGACTTCTTGAAGTCCCGTATAGTTATCGGTAGCCGCAACCTCGGCACGCAAGTAATACTTACCAACGCCCAACGCTTTAAGCCCGTCCAAAATGTTCTCGGGGAGCGATCCGTCTGCGCCTACGTCAAACGACGACGTGCCGTTGAAGCTGAGCAAGACGATATCGTCCTCGGTCTGCTTGTATATCCTATATTTTATTTTCGACGAGCCGTGCGCCGAAGCCGCCGTTATAACGTTTACTTCGGGATCGTAGTTGCCGTATGACCAGTTGGAGATCTTGGGGATCTGCGTCCAGTAGTTTGTCGCCTTCGACACTCTGAACGGAACGAGCGCGTCCGCGCTGAAATTCTCGTTGATCGAGGAATAGTTAACGGTGTCCGAAACCACGCTCGCGAACAGGTAGTATGTGCCCGCGTCGAGATTGGAAAGAGTCCTTACCACGTTTGCGGGGAGCTTGGTTCCGTCCTCGACCTTTTCGAGCTCGAAGCTGTCCTTTCCGTCGAATTTTATCGCAGTGTACTCGTTGCCGTCCTTGGTATACACGGAGAACATAACGGTATCGCCGAACGCAGGGACTGCGTTTATGACGTTCACGTTCTCATCGAAGCCGTGCCACTCCCAGCTTACAACGTTAGGAATAGTCTTCCAGGTATTGGTGACTTCGACCACGTCGAACTGCGTATGCGCCTGCGCGTCGTAATAATTATCATTACCGGTAACGGTCGCGTACAGATAGTAAGTCGTTTTGGCGTCGAGCGCGTTCAAGAGATCTTCGACCTGCTGCGAAACCATTCCGTCGGTCAATTCGATATGATCGAGCCCGTCCACGTAAGCGGGGTTCAACGGGTCGGTTATAATATCGGTAGTAACCGAAAAATACAGATTCTCCTCGCCCCACCTTACGTTGGCGGTGAAAAGATTAACGTTTCTGTCGTACTCGCCGTACTTCCAGCGCACAACGAAAACGTCGCTTACCGTGTTTTCGGTTTGAGTGATATTGTAGGCGTTATTGATAGTGACAATACCCGAAAAGCCGCCGATACCCGTTATCTTCAATTCGGCGCCGCCCTTGTTCACCGCGTCGCTCGAAAGCGTATAGTCCTCGCCTTCGACCAAGATAACCGTTCCGCCGTCGGTATCGAACGTAATATCTACTTGCGGAAGATTATTCTTTTCGCCCGAATAAGGAACCTCACGGTTAAGAATATTGTACTTAACTTTTACGTTCGCGTCTGCGGAGCCGCTCGCGCCGACGTTGCTCGAAGTAAACTCGTACGCATTGACTTTGAGATCGACTTCTTCCGTTGCTGCCGAATAGGAAGTAACGGCGCAGGTGCCGCTTTCCCACCAGTGCGTATGCGACGAGTCCACCGTGCCGCTCGGCACGACTATTTTGAGCTTGTACTCGCCCGCCTTCAAGGTTTTGAGGTAAGCATTGAGCGAGTTCACTTTGAACGGTTTTTCGGTATCCGCCACGCCGTCCTTAACCTCGTAAAACATGGCGTTATTGCCGATGTACACGACGGCGAAGCTTTCGGACTCCTGTCCGTCCTCGGTCGTCGACACAGTGTATATCGCCGTATCGCCGTGCTCGGGGCGGAAAGTATACGATATAATGTTGTCCGCGCCATAGGTCCACGTTTTGGATTTGTCCGTCGCCGCGACGACGGTGCCGTCCGATTTGCGGATAACATTAGCATCGTCCGCAAGCGCGACCGCGTCCGCTTTGGCAAAAGTCAAAACGGGCAGGAACAGCAACGCCGCAAGCGTACACAGTATACAAACGCCTAGTAAAAATCTTCTCTTAACCATAATATTCTCCGTTCGCGCCTAAATCAACGCTTTTTCCTTTTGTACGCGCCGAACGCGATATAGCAACCCATGATCGCCATGGCAACGACTTCCGCCGCGATCACGCAGACCGCGATGATCCAATAATCGAACTCGGTACGCTCTACGATCTCGCCGATGACGGGCTCAGCTTGCTTGTCGTAGATCTCGTTGTCGACGACAGGCGTTTCGATTTCCGTAACGGACGGCTCGACGATCGTGGGCGGAGGCGTGGAAACTTCGGTAGCACGTATCGTAAGCCTGGCGTTGAGCGGACGGATAGCCTTGTAATTTTCGCTATCAGGTAACTCGAACTTTGCTATTACGTCGTACGTACCGGCTTCCGTCGCGCCGTTGAACTCGACTTCCTTGCCGTCGACGTTCACGTAATACTTAACGGTTACGCCCTCGGGCAGTGCGCCGTCGATCGAAAGGCTGTAAGTGTTGCCGTCGTAATCGAAGGTTTTACCTTCAAGCGAAACGTTCGTCGCGCCGAGCGACGCGGGTACGATCGTGAGCGTTGCCGTCATATCGGGAATAGGCTTATAATTCTTGCTGTCGCCCGTGAATTTGACGGTAACGGTCTGCGCGCCGACAACGGTACGGGAATTGTTCACGTACGTATAGGTAACGCCCGACGGCAAAACGCCGCGCAGCGAAAGCGAATGCGCGTTGCCGTTGTAGGCGACGGTCGCGTCAGGGAAAGTAACGTTGAGCTTGTAGGTAGCCTGAACTATTTTAAGCTCGGCGGTCATATCGTCGATAGGACCGTAGCCGACAAAGTTATGATAGAAATGCACGGTGACCGTATAAGTGCCGACTTCTACGCATTGGTTGTTCTCATAGGAATAGGTAACGCCGGCAGGCAGACTGCCCGATATCGAGAGCGAATATGCATTGCCGGTATAAGTGACGGTTTTACCGACGAAGCTTACGCCGCCCATATCGATATCTGCCGCAGAGATAGTAAGCGTCGCCTCGTAAACCGTTATAGTACCTTGCGCAAACTCGTAGTTGGTTTTGTATTCGTCTTTGATCGAAACGGTAGCCGTCGCGTTGTACGTGCCCTGTTCGATCTTGCTGTTATTGCTGTATTCGACTTTGACCTGAGGAGGCAAAGTCCCGCTCAAAACAATGGTACGCCAATCGCCGTTATAGCTATAAGTCTTATCTGCAAATGTCAGGTCCAAACTGATCTTAACAGTGGTTATCGTAAGGTACGCCGTCATATCGGAAATTGTATTGTAGTTAACGTAATCGCCCGTAAATACCGCGGTAACGGTATATACGCCAGCGTCGATTTGTCCGTTACCCTCGTATGTGACCTCTACTCCGTCGGGCAGCGGGCTGTTGATCACGATAGCAAGCGAGTGCGCTTCGCCGTTATATTCAAACGATCCGTCGGAGAAGGATACGTTAAGCGTGTAATTTGCTTTATCGATATCAACGTTGAACGTACCCGTTACGTCCGTATAATTGAGCAAAGATATTTTATAGAGCGCCACGTAGCCGTCCGCGTTTATAAACAACGTGTTGTCCGTCATTGCGGCGATTTGCGCAGCGGTATAATACTCGCTCCAAGTATTGTGGCTGAAAGTTATAGCGGGTACGGTACCGTACAGATAGTCGTATGCAGGTTTAGCCCACTCGCCCGATCTCGCTATTACGGCGGCAGTCGGGGTGTAAGACTGATTTATATGCAAGCTACCGTCGTAGGTCGTGGATATATCGTCAAGTCCGGCGATATTGGTAACAACAAGCGTAGCCGCGCTTACCGTGAATTCAAACGTGTACTCGAAGCCTTCGTACTCAACGCCGCCGACCGTAACGTTGCTTACGGTTGCCGTAAGCGTGTAGTTGCCTATCGGCATAGTGCTGTTTATGTAATCCGCGTACTGACCGCGATTGAAAGTGCCGATCGGATTTTCAGCACCCTCGCGTTTAAGGACAAGCGTAACCGTTGCGGGATCGTTGTCGTCCTTGTCGAGCGCAGGCAGACCGGGCGCGGACGTGCCGAACGTCCAATCGGCTATAACGCCCGTAAAGCCGTTGTCGCAAACCGCCGCATACCATTCCTTTGTTACGGTAGCCACCGTGCAGGCTGCGTTGAGCGTTGCGTCGGTAGAGCCCTCCGCCAATACAAATTCGTAATTGTCGGCGTCTATGAGCGTAAGCGTTGCCGTTGCCGTATTCTTACCGGAAGCGTTAGCCGTATTGTTTGCGTAAACGATCGTGTATGCCGAACCTTCGGGATAGGTAACGGTTACAGTACCGTCCACGTAGCGCACTACCGCATTGGTAACTTGCTCCGCACCGTCGGTTGCCGCGGCGAAGTATTTGTAGCCGGAGCCGTCGCTCTTAATATAGCCGCTCATAAGCTCCGCGCCGCCGCTCGACCAGCTTACGCCGCCGACGGTGACCTTAACCTTAGCGACCGTTATTCCCGTGATCGTATACGTGCCGTATTCGCCCAGATTGACGGTTACCGAAGTATCGCCATAGTGCAGGCAATTGCCGTCGGCGTATACAACGCTAGCGGCAGACCCGCCCGTGAAAGTATGAACATGCTCTGCGTCGTTATCACAGACACAGCGGATAACAAGACCGTCAAGATTGACCGTTTGGAACGCCGTGTATGCTTTAAGCATTTTGCTGTCGTCAACAGTCCCTATCCAATTATGCCCAAGCGCGTCGATAACGGTTGTCTCGGTTTTTTCCGTGCAGCCTACGGTCGTACAATGCTTTGACTTTGAGCCGTCAACGGTGCAGGTCGCAGCCTTATCGACGGTGAATTCGGTCGAATAATTATGTACGCCCGTTGCGGAAATAGCAACTGTATTTTCGGGTGCGTTATACGTTGTTCCGTTAAACACAACGCTTGCCGTATAAGTTTCAACTCCGTTATGTATGCAGTCCGCCGCGGTTGTCGTCGAATGATTTATAGATATTTCGGCGGTCGGGCGCTCGGTATGAGCCGCGCTTGTGGCGTTGCACGTAAACGAAACATCAACAGTCCAATCGCCCGAAGAATTTTTCGACCAATTACTCCAATGCGCAGTCCATACGTGCGCAAGCTGTTCGAGCTGTTCTTCTTCCGTGTCGGCATAACTTTCATCCTCGAACTCAACTGTCGCCGTGTATTGTTTTTTGCCGGGGGCGCTGCACGACGCGGGCTGATTCAATGTTACGACAATGGTATTCGCCGCGGCGGTCGCCGTTCGTTTTTGGACATCCGAACATTTGGAGCAAGTGAACGTTGCCTCGGCAGAAGCGTAATAGCTATCCCAATTCCATTCGGGCTCGCCGTAAGAGTGTCCTTCTGCCGGAATGGTTGTCGTATTGGTTGAAACTTTGCACGCCGCGTCGGTGAAATTCTTTTCGCATACCGAGCAGTGCCAATATTCGATATTGCCGTTGCTCGTGCAAGTCGGGTCTTGTTTGTCGATTTTTGTTGCCGTATGCCCGAGCGCGGACAATGTTTCGTCCGTGTTGTAATCACATCTCGAACAAGTGGTTTTTATGTAACCGTCTTCTTCGCAGGTCGGGTCTTTTTTGTCGACTTGATAGTCGTGACCCAATGCGTCGACTTCGTAATCCTTAGCTTCGAGCTCCACGGGCGTTATACTGTTAGAGAAGTGCTTCTTGCAAGTATCGCAGAATAAATGCGCCGCGATACCTTTATTTTCGCAGGTCGCCGCGACAGCGTTGACCGTACTCATGCTGTGTCCTAACGCGGGGATCGCCACACTGGCTGAGGTGGTACACAATTCGTCGCTGAAATCTTTGCTGCATATCGAACAATGCCAATATTCTATATTGCCGTCATCCGTACAAGTGGCGGGCTTAGCCGACTCGTGCACTGTAACGTTATGCCCGACCTTAACCTCATTGGCTTCCGTCAGCCAGATACAAGAACCGTTATCGGCGAAGAAATATTCGGTCGGCGCAATAGCGTCGCTACCGTTTTTATTATTCGCGCCGTATCCCGTGGTGAAAACGTATGCCGCAATGCCGCTCGGTACGGTAATGCCTACCTCAGTGTCGGTTTTTAGCGCTTTGTTTATAGATATAGTTCTATTGCCGGCAAGATAAACGTTGCTGTTTATATTGCTGTTCGCGGAATTCTTATTCCCTTTTACCGTTCCACCCGATACGGTAAACGTGCCGCCGTTCAAATACACGCCGCCGCCGTTCGACGATGCAGCGTTGCCGCTTATCGCGCCGCCCGACATATCGAACGTGCCCGCACTGAACACACCGCCGCCAGAGCTTGCAGTGTTTTTATCATCAGCGCTCGAACCGCCGATAGTGCCGCCCGTCATTGTAAACGCACAATCGTCGGCTGCATATACGCCGCCGCCGCTTCCCGTCGCAGTGTTGCCGCTTATTGTACCGCCCGACATATTGATCGCGCTGTTCTTATCCCAAACAAACACGCCGCCGCCTCTGCTGTTTGCAACGTTGCCGCTTATAATACCGCCCGTCATTGTGAGCGCCGCGCTTTGAACAAGCACGCCGCCGCCGTCGACTCTTGCCGTGTTATCGCTAATAACAGTGCCGTTAGCGATATTGACCGCGCCGAGCGACGCCAAGCCACCGCCGATGTTCGCAATATTGTGGCTTATCGTACCCTTCTCGATCGTGATTTCGCCGGGAACCTGATTCAGGCTGGCAACGCACATTCCTCCGCCGCTACCGTCCGTAGCATTGTTGTAGCTTACGGTGCCGTCTTTCATTGTAAACACGGCCTTGGAATAAATATACATACCGCCGCCGAGACGTGCAGTGTTATTGCTTATAGAGCCGTCGGACATTATTAACTTCGCGCTTTCACCAAGCTGTACGCCGCCGCCGCTGCCGCCGTCATAGGTAGTATTTCCATCAGCGTCTTCACCCTTGACAAGTGCTGTTGCGGTATTGTAGCTTATCGTGCCGTTTTGCATTGTAAAAGTGCAATTGTCGTTAACGAACACACCGCCGCCGCTTTTCGCGCCGTTACCGCTTATCTTGGCAGTACCGGAAGTAGTGAACGTGCCGCTGTGCAAGTATACGCCTCCACCGTTTTCGGTCGCCGCGTTCTTTTTCCCCGTTTCTCCGCCGCCTACCGTGCCGCCCGACATGGTAAACTCACCGCCGTTAACGAACACACCGCCGCCGTTGGTTGCGGAAACGTTGCCCGATATGCTACCGCCGGACATTTCAAACTTGCTATTCTCGCCTACGTACACACCGCCGCCACGCCATGACTCGTTATCCGCTATCGTGCCGTCGGTAAACGTTACAGTGCCCTGGACGCCCTCGCTGGTTTGAATGACGTGTATGCCGCCACCGCCGCCGAGCGCTTCATCTATTGTAGGCGCGCTGTTCTTTTTTATCAACGGCAAACTCGCCGACGAATTGTCGACGTTTTTGGATATGGTTATAATTCCGCCGGCATTGAAAATTCCGCCGCCACGCACCGTTGCGGTATTACCTCCGCGCAATGCAAGCTCGGTATCGATATCGTCGTCCATAGGATTTTGTCCGTCGAGATCGCCGCCGATCGTACCGCCCGTCATTTTGAACGTGCCCTTGTTAAGTGAAATACCGCCGCCGTTCTGACTGATGTTGTTGCTTATTATGCCGCCGGACATTTCAAACAAGCCGCTGGCGGCATTTCCGTTATTTGCAACGTATACGCCGCCGCCGGAGAATTGCGCGGTGTTTTGGAATATCTCGCCGCCGGTCATGGTAAACTTTCCGCCGGTTGCTACATACACTCCCGCGCCGTTACCGTTTGCGGATTCGTTGTTTATAACACCTGTTTTTGTATTGTTCTTTCTTATTCTGCCGCCGTTCATTTCGAACGTGGCGCCGGATGCAACATACACTCCGCCACCGCGCACCGCACTGCACGCTCTTATCACGCCGCTATTCATTATAAGCTTGCCGCCGCCTTTAATGCGTACGCCGCCGCCGAGATCGTTAGATCCCTGCCTTACACGCCCCGGAGCATTATCGTGCTGACAGTCGCACAAAGTGAGTGTAGCCCCGTCTTCCACAGTTATGACCGGACCCTTTGAAGTACCCGTAATATAATATCCGTTAAGACAAAGAGTTACTTTACCGTTGATTGTAATAGTGGTGACTTCGGCTGCACCACTGGGAGTTAGTTCAGAAACCGCGATTGCTTCCTCGGCTACATTCGAAGCATTAGACAAGCGAAGATAATAATTTCCCGTCGTTAAAACGCCGCTCTGCCCCTTGAGATAATACGGATTGCTCAAAGTAACGCCGCCGGGGACAACGCCCTGCCGCTCGACTAACGGTCTCCACGTCAGACTGTCCGTGTGCGTCGAGTTTGAGTGATTGTGTGTTACAACCACAGTATCCGCTTCGACGGGCGCCGAAACGGGCGTGCCGACAAACATAAGCAGAAACGCAGTCACTGCCGTAACTAAAAATACTATTATTGTCGTCAAAAGCGACGCTTTAAATTTACTCATCATTATTCCCCATATAAATCTAATGACTATGTAGAAATGCTTCTCGCATTCAAACGCAAAAAATACAATCTGCTTTTTTAATTATATACCCCGTAGAAAAAAAAGTCAAGCACATTGTTTTCGGCAAAGTTTGCTACATTATATTCGGATTCGCCACGTATTTTGACATACTCCGCGAAAGCCGAACTCTATACCGTCCGTGCAAACATTTAAGCACCGATATGAGACAGATGATCATCGTCTTTCGCAGTATCGATCGCAAAAACGACGCTCGTCTTTTCGCCGTTTACGCGAGCTTTTGCGTAGAAGAAATTTATGTACGGCGCGCCTATAAAGCCCACGGCGAAAAGATTTTCGTAATAGGCATTCTGCAAGCCTTTTTTATATCATTCGGTACGTAATTAAATTCTATCACTAAAAGGTAGTGATTTCATATATAGATCCATCCATTCCCAATCCGGAATAAATCCTTCATCGGAAAATTCGTGTTTACCGTCAATAATAATACCATTAGCATCTTGCTTAATTGGCAACTTTATTGTAAAGTCTTTTCTAAAATGAGCATTTAATTCACGACCGAAAGCCTGATATTTTATCTTGCACTCATTTCGTATAAGAGTTGCAATAAAAAGCTTGGTATGCTTAGATAACGGTACTTTTTCTTGTAACACGGCGACATTTTGTGCAGTATAAAACGGCTTGTCTTGTACAAAACATGAACCTATGCTTCCTCCCAAAGACAGAGTAAGCGCTCCTGCCGTATTAACTGTTTCTCCATCAATTTCATCGATAAACCCGGCAACTCCGTTATTATTTGCACTTCTCCCGATATAGTTATATTTAGGGTTATCGTTTGTTGTCGCTACTGCATCTATACCATTACCCATAATCGTATCAAAAATGCGGTGCAGATAAAAATTTTTCCATTGAGTTGTTTTTAAAGGTTTATTTTGTTGTTTTTGTATAGTTGTAGTTATAGGGTTGAATTCTAGAGATTCGATATATTTCTCCATATACTTCCAATCCGGAGAACCATCGGGTGTTGCAGGCAATTTAATTTTTGTTCTAGACAAATTTGGTTTGTACTTTCTACCAAAAGAATATCTATAACGTTCCAAATCAAGAATAGTAACAATAAAAAGACCTGTTTTTTCGTTTAAGTTGCTGTTATAGCCGACAGCTAAAGTAGTGGAACCGATAAAGTCATGATCAATATAATTCGAATAGCCGACGGACCCTTGTCCGTCACAAATAAATATTATGCAATTACCTTTTGTGACAAGTTCAGGATTATATTTAACACGACTCATTACGCCATTATCTTCTTTTTTGGCTCCAATATACTCTATATCATCACCTTCTTCAAGTAACTCGCCCGCATTACAACACTTGCAAGATTCTATATTGAATATACCGAATTCACCCATTAAATCGAAAAATTTCCAATTGGATGTATCAATCATTTTTCACAACTCCTGTTTTTACAAGATATGACAAATAATCATTCAAAGTCTTTTGAAAATTTGCTTCTTCTAATGTAGAATAGTCTGTTTCCATATATGCTTCTGCAAGCCACTCATCAGTCCAAGTTACTCGATGCATTACCGATAGCCCGGGAACTTCTCGCCTGTTTTTATATAAATCTAACCATAATTCTTTCGTTTTCACCCATAAGCTATTACCTTCAAGATCTGTTCTCTCAACCCGACCCAATCCTTTTCTTTTAATAAATTTATCGTCTCGATAATATCCAAAGAACGTATCTTTATTCGCCTTTTCATGTTTTTGAGAAAGATCGAATATCATACAACACGCCACGGCGGCAGCTCCGGGATAAAACATCTCTGTCGGCAAAGAAAATACCGCTTCAAGGGTGTAATTATCTAACATTTTCTTTTTGAACTCTTTTACATCGCCACTGTTACCGATAGCCGCTTGCATAGGCAATAAGACCGCCATTTTACAAGTCGAAGGCACGTGACGGGCAACCCATTCTACAAAATGCAAACCTTTAGAAGGGTCTTCTTTTTTCTTAGCAGCCCAATTTTTAGTATATTCGGGATTACAACATTTTTTTGTGGCATTATAGGGAGGATTCATCAAAACAATATTGATATTGTTTTCTTCGATCCACTTTCCGCGCTTAAACATTGAATCTTGCACAACATTGGAATTCCCGTCTCCGTGAATAAGCATATTAGTTGAAGAAAGACCAAACGCGCCTTCTTCATATTCAATTCCAAAAATCTGGTTTTTCTTAACTTCTTCGCGCTCTTCTTCGGTATCGCAATCATCCATAGCATCTGTCATCGCACGCACAAGAAAAGCTCCGCTTCCGCAACAAGGATCTAAAACCCTGGATTTTTTATTGACACCTACGGCTTTGCTCATAAAGTCACAGATGTGGTCCGGAGTAAACGCTTGATTTTTATCGGATTTACCGACATATTTATTAAACGTTGTAAAGAATAAGTTTAGTAAGTCTTGTCCGGCGGTACTTTTGTCATTTATGTACGGTACTACATTATCATCGATAAACTGCAAAATATCCTCAAGCTCTTTATATGTCAAACTTTTAACATCTTGATCATCGAGAACTTTACTATTCAAAACAGCCAGCTTGCCGGCTTTGTTCAAACTACCGCTTCGCGTTAATAGTCCCTCTAAAATATCTTTAATGCTCTTGAGAACTACTTTCTCGGGAGCTATTTTTTTGCCTGTTCTTGGATCAATAGTTTCCTTCACACCCTTATAAACAAGCCCATTTTTCAGTGCAAGAAGGCAAGTACCCACAAATTGACTACGGAGTTTTTCATTTATTCCATCAGAATGAAGCTTTTCATTCAGCGTTTTAATAGAATCTACAACTTTAATTTTGTCGTTTACCTTACCAAAACATAAATCTTCATATTCGGCAAACGTTCTCAGTATAGTTTCATCATTAGCTTTATGGTCATCATCAATAATTACAGATTGTCCATACCAAACCCAGATTTCATCACCATCGGTTTCAGCAAGAATAGCGACTATTTTCTTTTCCGAATACGCTTTTTCGAATCGTACATAATCTTGCAATTGTCCTTGAATTTTATTTTTATCCCATTTACTAAATTTATTTTTGCACTCCACAAGGATAACTAACCGCTCATTTTCAAATCTAATATCAAGGAATTGATGTTGCGTGCCGGTTGTGGCTTTTTGATAGTCCTTTATATCTTTGCCCACAGATTTTAATGCCTGCACATAACTAAATTCGCCCGTTTCCGTATTTCCAATACGATATTTGTCTCCGATTTTATTAATAATCTCAAATCTATTCATTGATTTTTTCTCCTTAAACAGAAAGTAACATAATCATTATAGCACATTTTCATCATCATTCATAGTATTTCGACAATAGTTTCTTTAGTTAAAAATTCTAACAATCTATATGAAAACAACTCCCGCATTGGTCTCAATGTGATAATCATCGCCATTTTTGCAAACTTGTACCCTCCCCCGACCCGCTTGAGTTAAAACTCGGTATTATTACAATAACTAACAATTATTTGGAGTTTAACGCAATGAAAAAGGAAGAAATAAAAAAAGTATTAGATAAATACATACAAGTAACACACAAATTTTCTTCTAGATTAAAAGTTGCACTTGTGTCAAGTGTGCAAAATGAAACCAAAACACGCTTAGATTTCCCGCATGAACATAATTCTGTCATAACTAGTTACATGTCACGAAAGGATATTGATGAACTTATTCGTTTGTTTCGCGAAAACGAGATATACGTTGAGCTTTTTAGTGATATCGAATTATTTTTTAAAAAATTGTATTCCAAAAATTGGGACTGCAATTCTGTTTTTGAAACAAGTCCTCAAGGCATTGCAAAAGGAAAAGATGCTATTTTACCGGCTTTTTGCGACACGGTAGGATTGCTTCATTTCGGCTCAGACGCCGCATCGAATTTGAAGGTCGGGAATAAATACAATTGGTATTGCGTTTTGGAACAAAATAATATTCCCGTACCGAAAACTTTCTTTTTTAATCATGGATGGAACGTTAATCCCAATGTTTTCCCGATTTTACTTAAATTGAATGAAGAATGCGCCAGTATTGGACTGTCACGTAATTCCTTAATAAAATGTGATTCTGAATTACTGACTCAACAAGCACAAACCTTACAGTCCATTTATAATGAACCGGTAATTGGACAACAGTTTATAAGCGGATACGAAGTTGAAGTTCCCGTCATTTGTAATAGTACAGATACTATTATTTTGCCGGCTGTAGGTTTAAGCAGAAATGGTCAAAGACTGCTCGGCGATTATTTTTTTGATTATGATACAATTTTTGATGACGGATATGGCGTTTACTCTTTTGACGATGCCTCAGAATTAACAAGTAAACTATACTTGATATGTAATAGGGTAATTAATATTCTGGATCTTAAAGGTCATTTTAGAATCGATTTTAGGATCACCGAAAACGGTAATCCATTTATTACTGATATTAACAACGATCCCACTATTGGGTGGGAAAGTTCTTTCTTACATAGCGTTAAATCGTTGGGTTATAATGAGAAAGATCTTTTGGCAATAATCTTAGGAAGCTATCTGATCAATCAGACCAATATTGTATGTCCGTGAAAAGAAGCGGTCTACCCCAAAAAGTCCACGCTTTACCTAAAATACAGTCACCCATCTGCGTAAATAAATCCTGCTTCGACGAAAACGATTTTTTTTGTACTTGAACAATTTCAGTGTGCTTTTTAAAAAATTGAGCATTGCTTGGATAGGGGTTAAGATTTTCAAGTGATACTAATGACACGCTATCTAAATTTTTATTAATATATCCTGATAAAAGCATATAATTATTTATGATGAAATATCTATAATAGTCATCAATACCGGATTCGTTTTTAATTAAGTCAAATAATTCTTTATACAGTTTCAAGGCGCAATTATCCTTATCTGCCAAAAAAAGTACAAGCCCATAATTTATTTTTAATAATATTCTGGAAATTTCATCAGAGGAAATATTGCTAATGAGAGCTTCAAAACACTTTATAAAATCAAGCAATAACGATTTGCTGACTTGTGCCGAATTCGATAAAATTATTGATATTATGTAATTGTTAATTACGTCCGGCAAAAAATGCCTTGTTTCGTTATATTTATCAATTATGTCAAAACACATTTTTGATAAATCAGATGCTTCCGTATATTTGCCCATTACGATAGCGTTGCCAATATGATTGGTTAATGCCCTAAGACACAGTGATTTCCCGGGAATATAATCGCAATTTACAAAGAAGTCAACCGCCTGTTTAGTTTGGTCGTACTGATTATCTATAACGTATGTGTAGTTGTTTTTAGATAAAAAATCATAGTATTCAATTCTAAAATCCACATCTACGGCAGAATAAGTCGCAAACGTATAGTGAATTTTTTCATTATATTGGGCAGCGCAACCTAATTCACTCATTATCTCGTCGTATAAAATGGCGAACTGAATCCATATAAATGGTTCCGACGATTGTAAGTAACGGTTTTGTGCCCATGTATTTAATATACTAGCCGCATCGCGATAGTTTGACGACACAATATCTTTATTAACTAAAATCAAACAGCGTAAGTAATCTATTTGACAGTCTATTTCTACTATAAATTGACGATTAGGCAGGACTTTACTTGCTGCATCATAATCTCCTGAAAAATAGTAATCGTAAGCTTTAATCATATTTAATAAAGGTTGGTATAATTCTTGTTCGCTTAGCAATCGGACATATTGCGATTCAATATTCACGGATTTTCGATATTTTCTTATTCGATTTATAATATAATTAAAATACAAAATGGCGGCGGCATCTTGAGAATCTGTTAATAATAATTCCTTTGCCCGCATAGCAAAATTAGATGGTGTAATCTTTTGTAACGCTTTTGAAAACATATTATGGTAACGTATGCAATTTTGATTATATTCATTCAGTCTTCTATAAATATGATTATATGAAAAATATAATTCTGTTCTTTTTTGACCATATATTCCACTTTTTAGCGTATAGGATACTAAATTATTAAATGAATTTTCTTCTTCTATTAACTCTTTCAATAATGCACGTTGGAAGCGTTCCCCAACAATAGACGAGCAATTTATCATTTCTACAGTTTGATTTGTTGCATAATCAATATCAACCCCATTTTGATTATTGTCGTTAGCTATTTGGGTATTTATTTTGTCTTGTAAATATTCCTGAATGTTATTATAGATTACTTTGTTATTGGGCTGATTAAAATATTTGGCAAACTCTACGGTTTCTCCGAAATTGCCCCCGGTTATGCTATATAACTCCTTGTAATCTATGCGGCTGTTTATTCTTTCTAGGTATTCCTTTACATCTGCATCCGATAAATCTGTTAACCTAAATACATAATGTCTATCACGACGCTCATTTATGTCTAAAAAATCATATGAATCTTCCTTGTTGGTAGCTGCTATAATAAAAGTACTATTACTTATCCAATTACAATCTACTTCTGTTATTAATTTTTTTAAAAGCGCTTTCGACATCCAGTCCCATTTGTCAACATCGTCACATATAAAAACCCCATTCCCGGACGATATCCTTTTTAGATCATCCAATATTGATTTCTCGGTATTATTATAGACTGTCGGATATGTATCCGGCATGTTGATTAATTCGATGAATGTTTTGGCAAATCTATTTGAGTTTTTCAATACGATTTCCGAGGCTAACGAAGTCTGTTCACGTGAAATATTTTTATTATATTTAATAAACTGCGTAAACGGCGCATAATCCGCTACACCTAAAATTGAATCTGGATTTACTGATAATTTTAAAATATATTTTTGTGGATAGGTTATTTTAAGCTGTTCTTGTATTACATTAAGCAGCGTCGTTTTACCTTGTTTGTATTTACCTAATATAATAAATTGTTTTTTATCCGTTGTGTTGCAAATCGTATTTGCTATACTATTAAAACCCAGTCTATCGTATAAAACTTCCATATCAAACTCCAAATAATTGTTAGTTATTGTAAGACATATTTTATTTAGATAAAGCATTTACCGCATAATATAATTTAATATGTCTAATCCATAAATATTTCTTGTGACAAAGTCAATGATATAGTATAGCGTGTAGTGTATCGTTTGACATTTGAAACTCTTTCTGCAATTTAGTCGCTCATTTGGCATTTTCCTAGCCTTGTCTACCCTATTAACTGATCTCCTAGCTTGATATTGAACACCCAATCGCCATCAGATGAAAAATTTATACCATTCTGCTTCTGTAAATATCGGTGCTCATTCAAGTATTCAATAAATAAACCCCATTTACACAATAATGAGTTAAGTAAACGACTTTATATACATCTACACGAAAAATGTCAAACATTTTTCCAATTTACTAAAAATAATTTCGATTTTTAAGATTGCTATATAATCACTTCCGGGAAATATCTTCTTTCTAAACTCAATAGGTATGTATAACATACTTAAATAAATACTTGCTTTCTTAGTAAATAACAATCCGATTATGGAAAACACCGTATTATACTCAAAGTATAAATTCACATAAAAACTATGTTCATGAAAAACGAATATTGCTAAATGATAAGCCCAAAATGTTTCTCTACTGCTTTCAATGTGTCCGAAACTGTTGATTTACTATTTCTTGCAATCCAAAAGAAATCACTTGTCTTTATATCGTGACACTGCTCTGTATTCAGTTTGCGCAATACTTCGTTACAGTTTTGTTTTGCGTGAATAGGGTTTGTCGCGGAGTTGATAAAAGCATTAAAGTCGCTATGGCTTTCTCTTTGACAATAATCATTGATAATATCGTTATTGTTTTCTCTAATCAGAAAAACGATTTGATTATTATTGGCAATTTGTTTAGCTTCATTTACGGACAAATGCAAATCGCAAACTACTTTGTTGCTTTGTGAAAGTTTGATTATATCATTAAGAATAAACGGTAATTGTTCTGTGGTGTTATCTTTCAACCATTGAACGTATTCAGCAATATCACGCAAGAAAAAATCGTCGGCGTTTTTGAATTGCTTATTCATAGCGGGCTGTTCAGACGCATTGGATAGTTTCTTATGTTTATCGAATTCCGCATCGGCATCATATCTGATAAACCCGTATTTTTCCGCAATAGCTTTTGAAATCGTGGTTTTTCCACCCATTGCGCAGCCTGTAATAAAATACACATTTTTGAAATATTCTTTGGTGTAATTACTAAGAAACATTTATTACATCCTAAATTTATATCTTAATTCATAATACCATAAAAATAAATATAATTCAAGTGCATAAGCAAATAAAAGGACTGTGGCTCTATGTCCGGTGCTTGATATTTAACGAGTGCATCGCCGCACAGCGCAAGAGTACACACGCAACGAACTAATAGATCGACAAAACTAAAATGCCAAACAGACAACACCTATTCAAAACATATTATTGGGGTTTTAAAAAGCTGTTGATTAACTGTGATTCATTATTGGAATGGTATACGGAGTGTATTATTTTCGCATTTCTTAATTAGAATATGGCTTGAATGCTGTAATACGCCATCGTAATAAATCTTGTTTTCGGATTTTTGTTTTTCTTCCAATTCTGTGACAAAGCAAATAAAATATTTTTCTGCATTATCTTTATCTGATTTAATATCCGAAATGTCTTTTGATAAATAAGAAAAAACATTCTCTGAAACATAAATACTGCACAATTCCACTAATTCTTCGTTTAAAACTTTTAGATAATTGTATTTTCCTTTTTTAATCCAATACAATCGACATTCTCCGTAAAATATTTTTTCTATTCCCGTATCTTCTTCGGAAAGTCCGCGATGTAAGAATTTCTGTGGCAAACGAACTGTTTTCTTGCTTTGAGTTTTAATAGTAAAAAATGATCGACCAGTATCCGACTCTCCATCTGAACCTAATTCATCATGTCGACTTTGCACGCTCTTTTTTGTTAAATAGTCCATGCATGCTTGTAAGCGCCTTTTTATATCATCAGCCTTTGCGCTTTTATAAAAATCCCGCGTTTCCTTCCGTGACGCTTCATCTAATCTATATGAGCAATCCGAAGCATGAAAATGCATATTATTCTTGGAAACGCGAAAATGCCGTTTCCCCCTACGCACTATTGTTAATGGAGCCGTATAACATAGCGGACAATATATTTTTTCATTATACGCTTCGTAAATTTGTTCCCCAAACTTATCGTACAATTTCCAAAACTCAAAATAATCGTAAATTTTATTCTCAAAATAAAATTGATCATATTTTAATCCCATACATTCTCTCCTAATAAAATTATGTTCAACGCTAAAAATACAATAATATAAATTGTTTTCGCACCTTATTGTACAAACTAAAGAACCTAAAACTTCCTTTATAATTCGTTTTAAGTTCTTATTGGCGGCACGTCATCATCCGAATTTGAACTTTTTATGTATGTGACCCATGAGGTTTTCGGCATAATGATTTTAGTCTAAGCCTAATGGTATACTTTGTTATGTGCGTTTGTTGTAAGCTCACATTAGGTATTTGCAGAAGAGCGGGTAAGCACATATCGATTATCGCGCTGATCGATAAGCACGAGATTGTTGTTTTCGTCTATGGCGAATTCCACCCAAATTACGTCGCCTGACACGTGCGGCACGACAACGTTCAAGCCTTCCACGCTGAAAGTGAACGTTTGCATTACGGTTTGATCCGTAATGGGATCGTCGTTTTCGTCGGTGGGCGTGCGCGTAATGCTTACCGTGCCACCGATTACTTCGTTCCCATTAGGCGTAAACGTTACTGTATAAATATCGCCCACTCGATCCTGCGCCGTGTACGTGCCGCTGAGCAATTCCTCAAAATCGATTTCGCCGACCGTAAACGTGAATATGCACCGTACGAGTGTGGCCACGTCGGACACTACGGTCACTTGATACTCGCCTTCACGCGTAGCGGTAAATTTCCAGCAATCGACGCCGCCGATTTTAGCCTTGGTGACAGTGGCGTACTCGGCATTGTCCGAATTGATCGTGGCCGTCTGTGCCGGGTTTGCATACTGCTCTACCGCACCGTAAAAATAAATCTCGCCGCCTATGGATACGGTTTTTTCGTTGCCGTCATAGAAAGTGCCGGATACATTGTTTAATAGCTTAGGTTGCATTTCCTTTTGGGGCGCGGAGCCCGTAATATTCAGCACAAGCCTTCTTTCGGTATTTTCGGTTTTGATAATAATAGTCCACGTGCCGCCGTGCTTTGCCGATATGCTGATTGCGTTGTCCGAGCGCAACAAGGTGAAATGTTCGTTGCTGATCCAAACGTCCGCACCGCCGTAATTTCCCTCATAGTCAAACATCATCATATCTATCGTCATGTTTGCGGTAGTCGGCAAAACGTCGGTAATTTGGATCATATATATGTTGCCTACGTTGCACTCTATTTCGGCGTTTTCCGCAAGCTCTTTTCCTTGATACATTAGCTTGTACGATTTGATCTTGAACATATCGCGATCGTAGCCGTTTGTCTCCGTGCGCTCGCCCGTAGTTTGTGAAACAGTTATCATGGTGCTATACGAATAGTCACCGGTCGGCGTTGTTTTGCCCGACGCGTCGGTCGTGAACGTAGGAACGTAGCCGTCCTGTTCGGCAAGACTGCTGTTGTTCTCGTAATAGTCCTGCGTGACGAACGCATAGGCTATTTCGTAGCTGTCGCCAAGCTTGAACGTGACCGTCGTCTTGTAATAGTCCGAAACTCTATCGCGCTGTTCCAAACCCGAAAACGTAAACGTGTACGTTTTTTGGGCTTCATCGACGGTTTCCTTTAAGTCGTTATTGCTACACTTTAACGCGTGATTATACAGGTTGTTAAGCATGTTTTCCGCGCCGTATTCGGTCTGGCTGTTGTACCACAAAAATACAGGCGCACCGCTCATCATCGACGGATCGTTACGGTTGCTCGTTACGATAACTTCGTCGTTAAGCTGAGTAACAAAAAAGCCCTTGCTGTCGTTACTGCAATGGTATTCCGCTATAGGCGAAAGCTCAACTTCCTTGGCGACGTCGCCTAAATACTCCGTCGTCTCGTTCCCGTCCGCCTCAAAAGTGTAAGACCGCTCCTTAAAGTAAGTGTAACTGTTGCCGAACGTGTAGTCGTACTTGTACGTCGTGACCGGCGTGTGGGGCGGGAGCAATTCCTTTTCTTTACCGTCGCTACCCTTTACCTTGGCGTAGAACGGGTGCGCGCCCTGCATCCAAATTTCGCCGGAAGCCACGTTACGGCTGAAATACCCGCCCACGGCGAGCGCGCTCTGCACCGTCGAAATATTAACGTCTTCAACCGTCATGTCGAACGACGCCTTTACGTTCCCGAGCGATACGGTTACTGTAAATTTTCCGAGCGCCGTGAATACCTTGTCTATAACCGTGCCGTTTTCGCCGACGATGGCTACGTCCAAACCGTCCGTCGACGTCGTTTGCACAACGAACATAGCGCCGCGTGAATTTTCGTACGTCAGGTCGAGCGCAAGCCCGTCAAGCGACACCTCGTCGCCCAGTCTGTACTGCGTTTTTACGGCGGCTGTGTCAAGCTCGATCTTGCGCAAAATATCATCACTGTCGTTTACGTATACAGTATATATTTCGCGCTTGCCCTCGAAAATTACCGTTATTTGGTAATCGCCCGCTACCGACATATCCATGCCGCTTTCCTGATTGATAGTGATCTTGTCGGTAACGTCCGCAACGCTGCCGTCTTTATACTCGGCGTATACCTTAAACTCGTCGCCTGTTTCAAACTCGTCGCCGCACATAAAATTTATTTTGGGGTTTTCTATGCGTAGCGCAGTAATGTTCGATTGGTCGCCGCCGCATGCGACAAGCCCGAACACTGCGCAAAACAGCAACGTCGCTACCGTTATAAGTAAAATATACTTTATCGATTTTTTCATATTAACAAAACTCCTTTAAACATGAGCGTCAGCTGTATTATTCTAACATTTATTTGTAAAAACCGCAAGCAAACAGCCACAGCGCGTCCTGATTGGCGGAATACCCCGCGTATTCGGGCGTATCCATACCCGCTCCCACGCCGTCGGTGTACAGCGAATGATTTTCGGCGAACTTTTGCAGGAACGTCCTTAGCTCCTCGGTCACGTAACACTTGCCTTCGCTGTTGCACACCGCGTTATAGTCGATGCGGATGAAGTTGGTATAGTCGAACGCGGCAAACTTTTGCTCGGATTCTATCCATGTATTGTACAGGATCAGATAGTTACTGCCGTTTGGCCCGACGGAAATCGCATCATACAGCGAGGGCACCACTCCGTATGCGGGAAGCGCACCCCTAATATCGCAAAGAAGCATCGGACCGTAACCCGCGCCGTAGCCGTACCTGTTGTCGGCATACTCAACCGCGTCATACACGTGGTACCTTCCCGTATTGGGGCTTACCTTGAAATTGCTCGCGTCGTAAAGATACGTGCCCATATCGGCATAAACAAACTGCTCGCCTGCCTCACGCTCCGGGGTTTTGCCTCGTGCCTGCTTTGCCGCCTGCGGTCTTATATCGGCATACGAGCTGATGTAATCACCCAAGTAAGTTATCGCAAAGTCGACGTATACGGGATATTCGTGCGACTTGCTGTCCGCTCCCACCGCAAACGTGCATACGTTGCCCACTTCTGTTGCAGACACCGAAAATTCGTAGCGGAAGTTTTTGGCAAACCCGCCATCCGACGCCGCGCCGCCGCCGTCCAGCGTGCGAACAAACCACTTAAAAGCGGTACTGCCGCCGTACAAATGGAACAGCGGATTTATTTCGTCATCGTAAATATTGACCCACGACTCGATTGAATACACGCCTGCCGAACGCGGCATGTATTCGTAAAACAGCGATGCGCCGTCGCGCTCGACGGTCACGCGGTACGTTCCGTCGTCGCGCACGGTATAGCATCCGCCGTTTACGTACAGATTACTGCCGTTGCCGCTTTCCGGACTGCGTACCGTGGTAAGAAGTATGCTCGTTTTTCGCTCATCGGCTGTCGCCGTGTAGCCGTTTGGATTATACGTATAATCGCTCGGCAAGCCCGACAGATAAACGCTGTAAGTGCCGTCCAGCTCGCCCGCGTCCGCCTTGCCGTCAAGACCGAGCGGCACGCGCACAACGTTGTTTTTGTTGCGCCACACGACCGTGATATCCATATTTTCATTCGGCGTGAACACACTGTTTTTCAAAAACACCGTAACGGTATAATGCGTCGGGTTTTCTTCCGTCGGCTTGTTAGGATCGTCGGGGTCTTCCGTAGGATTATCACCGCCGCCTACATTAACCGTCGGATTTTGAGTGCCGTTTTCCAAATACGTACCCATGCCGCAACCCGTACCGCAAAACACAAGGCATACACAAGCAAGCAATATCGCCAAAAGCTTATTTTTCATGCTTACGCCTCCCAAACAGTCCTTTAAAGAAAGATGTGACGTCCTTCCATTTTAATTGTCTTATAATTATATCGACCACAAACAATACGACGCAAGCTACCAAAAGCAGAAGCGTAAACTTGAACACGTAAGTTGTGTACTCGGAATTGACGTTTTCAAGTGTTTCGATTTTGTCAAGATCGAGTATTTGTCCATTCTCGGACAAAAGCCTATACAAGCACGCCTTGTTATATCCGACGAAGCTGTCGTACTCCGCGTAATACGAAACGGAAAACTCGGTTTCCGTGCTGTACCGCAAATTGCCTTGCGCATATTCGATGCGTACGGAATAAGTGCCCGGCGCGTCGGTGGCAAAGTCGGCGCAATACCTGCCCGATTGCAATACAAGCGTTTTTGTATCTACCAATCCGTAGGGGTCGGTAAGCACTACCGTAAAGTCCGTACTGTCGGGCAACGTCGCCGAAGCGGTGACGTACACCGACGTAGAACTGCCCGCACCCTCTACGTCCAATACGAACGGCGAATCAATGCACTCGTCGGGCAGGTTTGCCTCGGGGAGATTGCCGAGGAACGCCGCGCCGCCCGAGCCGTCTATCCATTCGCTCGTCCATGCGCCCGAAATATTGGACATAAACGAAGCTACCCTGCCCTTGCCGTACTTGTAGTACATGTACAGCGGCACGTCAAACGCCGTTACTCTGTCGCGGTAATACTTGACCGTCATGACGGTCGTCGCAGTATTTTTTGCGCTGTTGTACCAAAACCCGTTTACCGCCTCTACCGCGCTCACTCCCGTCACTGCGGGGTCGCTCGAACGGCTGACGGTAACGTCGTATGAACCGCCTTCTATCACGATTTCACGCGTGTCGGCACGCAGGTCGCTTATAACGATGTCCACTTCGCTCTCGTGCTGAATGTTTTGCAAAAATACCCCAGACGCGGCGTATTGGTTGTTTACAATACAGTCGAACAGCGCAAGTCCGTCCGGCTTGGCATACACGGTGATTGCCGAAAGCGCGATGTCGTCCCGCGAAATCTTGATTGCCGCGTCCACCGCGTTTTGCTCGTCCGTCCTGGGTATCAAGCCGTCGGAAATGACGATGACGCGACGGTCGTAAAAGCGCTTGGGCATCAAGTCGTAGGTATGGTTGAGCGCGGCGGAAAGGTTGGTTTCGTTTTCCACCTCGCAATTCTGTATTTTGTCCGCAATAACGCCCACGGTTGTCAGATACGTGGGATCGAGCAGTAGCTTGACCACGCCCGAATACCCGACGACCATCACCGTATCGGTGGGATTGAGCGACTGCAAAAGCCCGACCGCCGCGGATTTGGCAACGTTTAGCCTGCTCTCGAAATTCATGCTTGTGGAGATATCAAGCACGAGCGCGAACAGCCGCGATTCCTGATTGGGATTGCCTATATTGAACGGCAAAAGCTTTTGTAGCATATTAAGCGGTTCGGAAGTGCCATCGTTTTCCTGTACAAATGTGTCGCCGTAGGTGGAAAGCGTTTTGCCGTAGTCGTTGACGAGCGCGCCGAGCGACGACAAAAACATTTGCCAGGACTGCACTTTTCGCACGTCGAAGTTGCTGAGTGCGATCTCATCGTATCGGCACATATCTTCCACACTGAGCGGAAGCTTGTCAACATCGGTTATATACGTAACGCCGTCGTCGCCGTAAATTTTTCGCCCCGCCGCAACATCGGCTTGCGATCCGCCTACAAACAGAACTTCACGCTTGTCGGTTACGGTCTGGGTAAAATAATTACTGTTGTTGTACGTCGAATAGTCCGCGGCCGATTCCGCGGTTTCCACCCGCACTTCGTAGCGGAAAGTGCCCGCGCTGTCGGTGGGAAGGGGTAACGAAACAATATTCAAGCCGCTGTAAAAGCTTGCCGTAACGCGCGAGATCCGCTCCTCGCCGCGATAAAGACTGACGTACCCGTCCGTGCGGTCAGAGTCACCCGTATTGGCGCGCACCATAACTCGCACGCTCTCCGTCTTGTCCTTATATGCGTTTTGAGTGAAATCCACGTCGTCGATCTGCACTTCGCAAACGGCATCTGGAAGGTTATCGTCCAAATACACCGCGTCGATATACACACCTTCGTTTTGCAGAGTGTTTACTATCTTAACTATATTGTTGGAAGCGACGGTCTCCACGCCGTCGGTAATAACGATCAAGCGCTTGATAACTGCGTCGTCAAACAGATTACCGGCATAGCGGATAGCCGCGCCTATATCGGTCGCGCTTCTGTCCACCTTGGTTGCCGATCTGACGTCGGGCACACCGCCACCCATGTCCGAAATCTGCTGCGTGTTCCTTCCAAAGCAAACTACGCCCATCTTGGAATTTTCGGGCAGCTTGTCTGCCACTTCGTTAAGCTTTTGCTGAACGTCGTCCAGGCTATGCTCGGCGGAGTACGAAATATCGGCAAGCACGTATACTTCGGTTTGCGTGACGACGCTTTCGTACGACATGCCGCTTATCGCAAGCGTAAAAAACAAGCAAATAAATAAGTGTAAAACAAGCGCGGTGATATTATGTCCATTGCGGTTGTCCTTGCGTACGGCAATACAGAACGGCACGATAGCCACCGCAAACAGCGGAATAATAAGCAGCAATTGCCACGGATTATCGAAGTTGATATTGCTCATAACAATACACCCCCCAATCCGCAAGCACTATCATCGCTATCAAAATGAAAAATACAAGCAGGTTATCGTAAAACCCGTCCGAATAGTTATATTCGCGCTCGCCTGCAATGAGCATGGCGCCGCCGTTTTCTCCACCGCTTTCTGATTGCGGAACGGCTGCGTAAGCATACAAATGCTTTTCGCCCTTGCCGCGCATTTTGACGGTCAGCATATACGTACCCGCCTCGCGCAAAGTAACCTCGCACACGTCGGTATCGAGCGTGTCGAGCGTGTTGCTGTTGCCCGACGGCGAAGTGACGACAATGCCCTCGCAACCCGGCACGACGCCCACCGCCATAACGTCGCCGCAAACGTATTCGGTTTGCGCCAGCTCCGTCGGGAACGAATAGTCCATAAGGTTACGCACAAGGATGAGAAAATCGTCGGTAAGCCCGAGGTCGGAATCCTTGATGCGGAAGGAAAACACGACCTGCCGATCTCCGTTTCGGTTAAGTCCGGCAAACACAATATCATCGCCGTCTATATTGAGCACGGACGTAAAACTGCGCGGCACTACGTACTGCGCATAGGTGCGCACCGCAAGGATACGCCCCACGATATCCTTTGTAAGCATTTTTTCTACGGCGGACGTACCGTCGTTGTACTGCGGCGTATAATAGCTGCCCGAACCGTTCGCGTCGCGCGGCGTGGTGTGTCCGCGGTAGCTCACACCCGAGCCGATATCGCTTCCGTCGACCGCGTCGATAAGCCAAACCGCCGCTTGTGTAGGCAACGTCTTGGGCACGTACCCGTTGAACACATACAAATCGTAGCCGACCGCGCCAAGCCTTTCGTAGGTTTCGGGCGTTACGACGTCTATATCGGCCTTGCCCGCGTGCTGGATCGCGCGGTGCAAATACGCCGCGTCGTCGTTTTCATCCGCGATATTGCTCACCATAAGCGCCTTGCGGTTTTGCACGGAATCGTCGTCGTACACAATTACGTTGTTGTCTTCGGCGAGCGCGTCGCTCTCCGCTATGCACAGCTTGATTAGCGCGGGACTGCTTGTTACCGTGCTTGTAAGCACGAAATCGGCAGGCACGCCGCTTTCGGCATGAACGGTGGTTTCGGCAACCTGTTCGGGAGTGCCGCCCACGTTGTCGGTCATCCACATTTGCACGGTAAGCTCCGCATCCCCTGCGTATGAAATAACCTGTCCGGAATACCCTATGCCCGCCGCATCCGCTACGGGTTCATAGCTGTAAATCGCGTAGTTGTTTTCTCCGCCCGAAACGTTAATGAGCGCAAGATTGTCGTTCACCTCGTAATCCTTGTCGGTTACGAGATACATGACCGCCGAACGGTTGTCGTCGAAGTACGCCTGCGCGGCGGAAAGCGCGGAAGTGCAGTCTGCGTTCGTCCATCCGCACGAGAGTGCGCCGACGTAGATTTTGGCTTGCTCTTTGTCGGTGACGCCGCCGAACACGGTGTCCACGGTATCGCTTACCAGCACGAGCGAAAACCCGCTGCCGCTTTGCGCGTCGTCTATAATGTCGTTAATGCGCCGCTGCGCCAAACCGAATCGCGAAGTATCGCCGCTGCGAATATTCATGCTTGCCGAAGCGTCGACAATAAACACAATATCCTTAGCGGACGCAGACACGGTAAATACCGGGTGAGCTATAGCCACAGACACAAACAGCACGGCAAAAATTTGCAACAGCAACGTAATAATTCCGGTCAGCTTGGATATGGGCTTGCGCCGTTTAAGAAATTTTTCGCTAAGTTCCCAAAGATAAGTCGAGCCGACGGTTTGCTCGGTGTATTTGGATTTGATTATATAGATAATAATTATAATCGGTATGCCGATAAGTCCCAACAGACCGAGCGGATAGTAAAATCTCATTTAAGCACCCCCACGTCGGTAAGTTTTTCAAAGAATATTTGCTCTAACTGCATATCGTCCCGAACGAGCAAGTACTCGGCGCCGCGCGCCGCACAGTAATTAAAAAGCCGTTCGGTGACGTAACGCACCGCTTCGCGGTACGCTCTGATAATATCCCTATTGATGTTTTTGCGGTAGCTTTTGCGCTCGTTCTCGCTGTCGTAAAAAATGTTTTTTCCGCGCACCTTGGGATCAAGCTCCTCCGCGGAAAGCACCTGCACGCACAAAAGGTCGCGCTTTTTATCCACCATGTAATCAATCGCATTTTCGTAATCGTTGTCGGTAAGAAAATCGGAAATAACAATACTCAGTCCGTCGCCGTACCCAACGTCGGCGGGCAAAATGCCGTCGGACAAAAAGCAATCGCCGCCGAACTCGATATCGTTAAGCTTTCCTATTTCCGCATAGTACCGCTCCTTGCCGGACAAGCCCGAGATCACTTCGGTCACATTGCTTTCGTTGACGGTGTAAACGGACACCTTATCCAGCTCGGACACAGCCAGATACGCAAAAGTCGCCGCAAGCTCCAAAGCGGTCTGCGCCTTTTTTCCGCTTCCGAAATCCATAGACCTACTGACGTCGATGTATATTCTTGTATGTAGCTGTCGCTCGTCGAGGTACAGTTTGAGATACAGCTCCTCACTGCGCGCGTAAGCATTCCAATCGATTTTGGTGATATCGTCGCCTGCCATGTAATTACGGTAATCAACATACTCACAAGACGAACCGAGCGTCTTGCTTGTGTGATTGCCGCCGAACATGCCGGCTATATTGTTTTTCAAAACGGTATGCAACGTTTCTATCCGCTGCAAAAGCGCTTCGTTGATCACCAATTCGTGCATTGTAATATCCTTCGAATAATCCTTAATTCCAGATTACTTTTTATTTTCCTGTATAAGCTTGCCTATAATATCGTCGACGGAAAGCCGCTCGTTGAGTGCGGTGTAGTTGACCTTTATTCTGTGGCGAAGCACGGGGTACGCCAGTGCGTCTATATCCTCGTACGCAACGTTGTAGCGCCCCTCGATAAGCGCTCGCACCTTGGCGGCTGTAATGAGCGCCTGCCCCGCTCGCGGCGAACATCCGTACTTGACGTACTTTTTGGCCACCTCGCCGCTGCTTTCAAGCTCGGGATGAGTGTTGGATACCAAACACATTGCGTAATCGAGTACGTCGGGCGTGACGGGCACACTTTTAGCAAGCGCGCGCATTTCGAGAATTGTCTTGCCGTTTACGACCGCGCACGCCGTTTCGTCCATAGTAACCTGCGTCATGTTGATTATATCGGCAAGTTCCTTTATCGACGGGAAGCCGACGAGCAGCTTGAACATAAAGCGATCCATCTGCGCCTCGGGCAGCGGATATGTGCCGTCCTGCTCGATGGGGTTTTGCGTGGCGAGAACAAAGAACGGCTCGTCAATGGCATACGTCGTGTTGGCGACGGTAACTTTATGTTCCTGCATGACCTCGAGCATGGCGGACTGCGTTTTGGGCGTGGCGCGGTTGATTTCGTCCGCCAAAACAAGATTGGCAAATATAGGCCCGCGACGGAACAGCGTGTGCATTTTTCCGTCCTCGCCCTTTTCTATCACGTTAGTTCCGGTAACGTCGGACGGCATAAGGTCTGGCGTAAACTGTATGCGAGAAAACGGCAGTTCCAATACCCTGCCGAGCGATCGCACCAAGCGCGTTTTGCCGACGCCCGGCACGCCTTCAAGCAACACGTTGCCTCCGGCGATAATCGCAACAATAACGTTGTTTACAATTTCTTCTTGACCGACCAAGTCCTTTTTAAGCTCTTGCTTAATAAGCTCGACTAAGCGGCTGAAATTTTCTACCTGCGCTTTGGCCGCGGGTGCTGTTTGTTCCGCCTGCGGCGTGGGTTCGGCTTTAACGTGCGTTAATTCCGTTTCCGCCGCTTCCGTAGCTTGCAAATCGACTTTTTTAGTTTTCTTCATTATTTTCGCTCTCCTTAAAATCGGAAAAGTATTTAGCAACTATAAGCTCCCACTCACTGCGGGATATTGTTCCTTCCAGCATAGCCTGCTGAATGATTGCGTAATATTTGTCGCGCGTTTCTGTATCGCCGCTCGACACGTAACCGAGTTCGGGATCGAAAAACGGCAAGCCGTTTATAATAAGCTCGCCCGTGCCCGTGTTGTTACCCGGCGAAACGGGCTGCTCCGGATTTTGTTCACCGCCGCCCGACGGATCGCTTCCGCCGCTCTGTGAAAGTCCGAATATCTCGTTGAGCCTGTTAATTACATACTCTTCTTCGTCGCTATTGTTTTGCTTTTGCTCGTCAGTTACGCCGTCATGCTCGTTAGCCGCCGTCACGGCGTTGCGGATTTCGGTAACGGTGTTGCGAACAAACACAGTAAGACTGTTTTGCGACACGCCGCCGAGCAAAATGTTGCGTAAGCCCGTAAGTGCGGTAACCATGCCCGACTTTGCCGCCTCGTCCGCCTTTTTAGACGAACGCACATATTCTATAAGCTCGTCAAGCGCTTGCCACTCCCAATCGGTGACATCGCGCGGCGGGTCTTTGGGCGGTACAGTTCCACTCGGCGTGTTTTTAGAAGTATCGGCATACACCGCTATAACGGGCAACGCACCCACGCCGATTGCAAGCGCCACGGCGAGTATTATTGTCACTATAAAATTGCCGAAGCCTAGCTTGTTTGGAGTATTAGACAGCGCCGTTTCCGCGTCGGAGCGCTGTAAGTCCAACATTACACCGCCGCTGTCGCGGTACACATACGCCGTTTGCACGCGCTCGGACAAAGATAGCTCTGCGTCCAAACGCTTGGCTATTTTGCCGTCGTCGGTGCGAAAGCACAAAAAAGCCACGCCACCGCCCACGGCAAAACCTGCAAGCGCAATAAGTAAATACCATACCCATAACAAATGCACACCGTTCAAAAGGCAGGAAAAAAGAACGATATTGACGATCAAAAAAGCACAGCAAAGCGCCGCCAAAACACATTTGACGATTATGCCAAGCCATATCCTTTTTTTGAACTTGTCGAAGCTTTCGTTCATTTTGCTCCTTGTATTTTGTGCGCCGCTATTCGCGAAAAACATGTTTTTATCTTTTATCTCTTTATAGCCGTATGGCTACCCCGAAAAAATCGAGGTAGCCTAAGCCGTTTTTATTGAATTGTAGTTTTTCGTAAAGGATTATTCATTCCTATGCCTGCTTGGTAAGAGTGCCGGTCAAGCCCGCGTCATCTACTTCGATTGTATTGCCCGAGATTGCCAGCGTGACAGTGCCCATATAATACGTAAACGAATACGTACCCGTGGCAGCGTTATAAGTAAGAGTCACCTTATTTGCCATTGTTTCGTCGGCGCTGATATAGGTTACCGTTGTCCCATCGGCTTCGATTATTATTTCGGAATCATACTCCGCGACTAATCCGGTATACCTGCCGTCGATAGGTTTTTTCATAGTGAAAGCTTCGTCAAACCATAGCTGCGCACTATCGTTGAACAGGATGTTACCGCCCTCAAAAGAGATTGTAGCGGAATATTCCTCATTATAGGTAAACCTGTATACGCCGCCGACAAGCTTGATTTCGATAGGGAACGGAGTGCCGCCATCCATACTTGCCACCGTAATCGTACCGTTACCGAAACGGTCGAAAGTCAGCGTAACGGCCTCGGGATCGCCCCAAACAGCGCCTGTACCTTTGTATGTACCCGCCTGCTCTTCGGTAAATAAATAGTTCAACTTAGTAAGCGTAACCGTTAATCCTGCGTCGTCGTCATGCTCGATGCACAACACGTCGCCGTCCTTTAAGGTTAACGATTCGGTAAACACTTGGACGCCGTTCACATATATGCCGACGTAAACGCCGTCAACGCTTACGGGAGCGGATACGGAATATGAACCGGCGGTAACCTTGTAATATCCGCGCACAATTTCGAAGCCTTCTTCGGTTTCGACGGACGCGCGCAATGTTATAGTTGCAGTGTCGCCGGTAACATTAACTTCTTCCGGATAACCCTCGGTACCCTTTGCAAACGTTTGACTAAGCGTAAGGGTTTGCTGAGTAGCCGACTCGAGCTTGAAGTAAACATCTTTACCTGCGGGTATCGTAGCGGTAAAGCTTTCCCCGCTTTGCTCCGCCGTAACAACGTCTCCGCCCTGTACCTTTACGGTGAACGCCGCGCTGCCGGTTACGGTAACGCTTTCACCCTTGGTGGAAGCAATGTGGTAGCTTGCGCCCGTTGCCGCCGTTGCGGTAGCAGTCAAGCTGTTATCTGCGGGCGTGCCTGTAAGAGTCAAATCGGTTGCGCTCGCAGAATAATCTTCGGAAACGGAGACAGTAACTTTTTGCCAACCGTCTTGACCGACAACTTGGATATTAAGCGTTAAGTTATCTTCTACCGTTATAGCCGCGTACGGATTACTGTACGTTACCCCGCCATACCAACCTTCAATAGCGCCGCCGTATCCGTATGGAGTTCCGTTAACATTATACAACACAAATACGTTGTATCCGTCAACCAATACATTCACCAGGTAATCACCCGCCGACGGCGCCGTGTACGTGAAATAATAAGCAGGAAGGTCAAACGCATCCAACGTAGCCGCACCGTTTTCGAGTGCTTTGGGATTGGACTCGGATGTGCCGACAGGGGCCTCGGGTCGAGCGACTGAAACAGACACTGCGGCGGGAGTTTCCATATATACGGCTATAAGCTCGTCGGCGTTCAAGTACATGACCGCGCCGGTTTTTATTTCGACTGCGTTTTCAAAGTCGGTATAATCGTTAGGGTTGAGATTTTTCCAACCCTTTGCGTTTTCCGGAATAGTGAACGAATACCAGCCGGCCTCCTGCACTTTGTACAAACGAAGTCCTTTTTGGAAGTCGTTTGCGGTAAGGTCTGCGGTAATTTCTACGGTAGGCAAATCGGTAAAGACCCACTCGAACTTAGTAAGCGTGTCGAGAAGCGTCGTGCCGTCCTTTTCGTAAAGCGAAATCGTCTTTTTATCTTCCGCAATGGTGAGCTTATATTCCACGATCGTGCTTCCGGCGACTACGTGCACGGTATACACACTCGAAGTATCATCATAGCCCATTACGTATATGGCGTCGGCTCCCGTAGCGCCAAAATACTGCGAGTAAGACGTAGTTCTTATAGCGTATGTTGTGCCGATGTACTCCGCGGTTTCCAAACCGAGATTTTCGGGCGGAACGACTCCCGCTTCGCCCTTGCACACGAATTCGACTCCGTTAACGACGATGGCTTCGATCTCTCCGCTTGCGTTGAGCTTAGGCCTTGCAACATATTGATCGAAAGAGAGTTTATTCTTTGCGGTATCGTACGTAGCGGAAATCAAATCGCTGTAAGCAATAGTTATCCTAGACCCGTCCACCGTCCTTGTTACGTATCGCACCGTCGTTGCGTTCGTGAGCGTGTTGTCGTAAATATATATGCCGATTATTCCGCTTTTTGCACTAGATGTGTCTCTATCGGACTCGGACGGTCTGGGAGTCAAAGTTCCCTCGCCCTCTCCGCTCGTGCTTCCGCCGCTCGTGCTTACGGGTTCGTAGTAGCCCACGATGTCACTGAGATCTACGGGATCCTGCTCCTCGCCGAACCACAGAGTAGAAGCCGACGAACCGTTGCTGTCGTTGGTTAATTTATACGTACCGTTTGAATAGCTGAGATAGTACGTTACGTTGCCCTGTTCGGCAGTAGATTGCACAAAATAAATCCTATCGTACTTGCCGCCGATATAACGGAACGTATACGACGCACCGTTAAACGTCAAGGTCTGATGCTCGGCGTCCGTTCTGTTGGTAATTTCAAGCTCGTTGGTGACGTTGTAATACTCGCCTTTAAGGAAGTAATCGGCGGGCATAGGCTCGTTTGTAACCTCGGTAACGATGGGGCTGACGGAAACGTCGTCGCCCTCTTCGCCTAAGAACGTGAACAAAATATATACCGTTTCGTTCTTATCGATATCGACGGTTATTTCGGCAAGATCGCAATCCTTGCCGTATACGGTTTCGCCCGTTTTGGTCGTGGTAAACGTAGCGTTTTCGTTGTTTGTTCCCATGCCGAGCGATAACGTGTATCTGCCGTCGGCGGGAGCCTTGAATGAATAGTATACTACTTCGTCCTTTTTGGCTTTTTGCGCGTTGCCTAAGTCAAGCTCAAGCTTGTATGCGTATTTCTTGCTCGCGCCGGGAGTGGTATCGTCTTCAAACCATGCGTAAATCTCGGTAGCCGACGTGATCGTATCGGTAGCGAAGTCGAACGCAGTTTGGTGCGCGGCGTCCTTGTACCAGCCCTTAAACTTGTACGAGTCGTCGTCGGCAGGCGTTTCGGGCTGAACAACTTTGCCGTCCTTGCCTATGTACTGCGTGGCGACAGTGCCGTGTCCGTCCAAGTTAAACGTTACGGCATAAAATCCGCGGCCGCATACGTCGCATTTTTCGTCGGCGCTCTCTGCGCCCGTTTCGTTATTCTTTTCGTCTACGTGCGCGGCTTCTGCGGTTTTGTCGCCGCACTCGCATTCCTGCCAGTGCACCAATGCGGTTGAATTCCACTGATAAACGTGCGCGTGAAGATTGGCACCGCAAACGTCGCAAAGCTCGTCTTTGCCCGCTTCGCCCGTAGCGTTCACTTTTTCGTCTACGTGCGCGGCTTCGCCGGTCTTCTCACCGCACTCGCACTCCTGCCAGTGCTTGTCGCCTTCGAACTTCCACTTGTAGTCGTGCGTGTGGTCGTCACCGCCGCACCCGACAAGCGCTACGGCGGACACAGCCGCCACCGCCAAAACGGATAAAAACTTCTTTTTCATTATATATCTCCTTCCTAAATATATACTAAATTAACAAAAGGGCGCCCGAAAAAATCTTTCGACGCCCTTGTCATACAAGTTATATATTTGCACAAGTATAACACTATAAAACAAGTTTGTCAACTAAATTACAGACAAACGAGAAAAAATTACATATGTATAGTTACGAATTCCACCAAAATTATTACTTGGATCGGAACAGAAAAACGACTGAAATGGAAAAAAGGTCGCAGTAGAAAAAACACGCCAGATACAACCACTTGAATATGAAAAGTAAAATCCTTTTTTAATTACTTTGCTTGTAAGAAATACGAAAACGGCGAAGAAAAGAACGAGTTTCCAACTCGTTCATATATCGCGTGGTGTTATTCGACGATTGCGTTTATATCTTCTACAATACTTCTCCGAATACGCCGACGAAGGTTAAGTTAGATGAATGCGACTTAAACGAACTCCGTGAATATCACGAAAATAGAAAAAGCACTCAATTTGTTCCTCTTGGGTTCAAATTGGGTGCTCTTGGCGGGGCAACGGTTGTCAAATTTGCTCCATTTCGTTGATGCTAAACAACGGTATTTAACAATGTTAACTACTATTTAGTGTATTACAGCAATAAACAAAAGGACAGCTTTGTAGAGAATATAAAATTTGTAGCAAAAGAAAGCCGCAAATTTATGATTCAAGTACAAATCGGTTTATCATTTTTTATATGGAATATTGTCTTTATCAGTATGACTATTGTGTCATATAACGTAAACACAGCGAAATAAGAAATATCGTTTTTATCTTCAATATATCAGTTGGAGAGTTGGAGCATTATTCTCGTAAAAGCTCATCTAATTCTTGTATCTTCTTCTCCATTGCAGTATCAAACAAAGATAAATCATATTTACTTAATCCAGCATTCATTGTAAAAGTGTCCTTTTCGCCACCCACAAATATAACTAAATATATATTACTAACTTTATTTTTATAAGCGAAATAAGTACCGAAATTATTTATATAGTTATTTAATTCATTAGTATTACTTAAATAGGCTTTTCGGATAAACAAAATTCCATTATCTTTTTTATTATGAGCAAATAGTGGTATTCCCCATGTTTTATCCTTTATTTGTTCGAGTGTTCGACAATAAAAAGATATTATTCGATTTGCTAAATTAGCATCAGCACTAAATAGCATATCAAATAATTCGGGAATTTGTGTAGAATAATCTTTGTATATCATTGAAAGGAATTCATTATAAAATTGAATATACTCTGGTTTTATATCTTGATGGTAATAGTTTTTAATTAAATACATTTCCGCATAATCTTTTTCTGTTTGAGGTATAGAAAAGAGAGTTAAGTCATCGGTTAAATCTTCAAAAATAAACCTTCTTCCACCATCCAAAGGCATATATTCGCTACGTTGCAAAGCGTACCCCACTATATCGTATGGAATACTTATAGTTTCAAGCATTATACCAAAATCTTCATAAGAAAAAATATTAATTATCTTATTAAGTGATTTTGAAAAATGGCATCTATCATAAGTTGTAATTTTACTGTTACAAAATACCACTAATTGAATAGTGGATTTATTATGATCAATATTTATATGATTCTTTTGCCTATTATCTGAATATGTGTAAAAGTCAATGGTATCGTTTTTAATAGTATGTTCTGATTCCTTCGCTTGCCGAATAGCCTTTTTTAATACCGTCTTTTTGAACCACTGTAGATCTTCGCTTTTACCGCTTTGATTTTTTCCCTTAACTTGGATGCAAATATAAAAATCTATAAATTCTATTAGTATATCGCACAACTCATTTTCTCCATCACTATTGCTGAAAAAAACATTTGTATAGATGTTTTTTTCAAAAAAGAATTTTTGTGCGATTTGTGCCGTCAATTCTTCCGAAATGTTCGTCATTTTTACTCCATTAATTTTTCTTCGGGAGAGATGTTATATATTGTAAAACCCTTTTACAACATACATAATACTCCAAATATAAAATTTATTATAGCATACTTTTCGATATAAATAAAGTATTAGCAGTTGTATTTTCAATAAAATGCCTTACTTCCTGAAATACGATTGGCATTGCTTTTTCCAGCAACCTGTTTTTTATTGCCGAGAATGGCAATAAAAAACAAAGAAGCACTAATCTTTACTACTCCGTAAATCTTTTTGCCGCTTCACAATGACAGCGCACATAAAGCCTATATATACAAAAAGACAGCCCGTATATGACTGCCTTTATTGATTTATTATTGTGCGATAAATTGAAATTTACTGAAATACGTTTATGATATATCCATCTATTGTTGTAATACTACAAGTCTTGCCACCCCACGGTTGAGTTACTACCTTTGTAATTTTATCCCATCCTTTTGATTTGATATAAGCATACATTTTGTCGATGTCTTGCACTTGCATAAATGAGATTGCGCGTGGTTCGGGTTTATCCCTGAACAACTGAAAGCCTGTAAAAGGCGCTAAATGAGTAATTTCAATTTCCGGAAGTATGTCAAAGACTACTCCATAGCAGCCGTTGCCGGCCTCATCTCTTTCAACCACATTGCTGTACCAACCCATCACTTCTTCAAACCACTTAACGGTTTTGTCCATGTCTTCCGTTAGGTAGATTGGGGCATTTTCCTTGACATAATAGCCCTTTTCAGAAAATTTGCTCATATAATCCTCCGTAAAATTACTGTTTATCGTAGAGTTATTATAGCATATTATTTTCGTTTATTCAAGCAAAAAATAAAGACACTCCGAGATTTCTCACAAAGTGCCTTTTATGTTATTTGGTATAGTTTCCGTGTTCGTCACGCTTTTGCGTTAAATACGCTGGCGACTTTTTGCCCATTCGGACTGTTATCATCGCATCCCCGTCAATAAAGTCTATTGAGATTATTGACGGGAGCAAATACGATGACGATTGGCGGCACGTCATCACCCGAATTTGAACTTTTTATGTATAATGCGCGGTTTGGAATTATGCTAACATTGTAATTTGTATTAGACTTTATTTACACGCTAAGCTAAAACTACTCAAATAAATCTCTTAATTCTTTTGGTAATGCATCAATTAGGCTACTTGGTTCATCTTTTCTCTCTTTTGAAAGATCATCCACTTCATCATTAGAAAGCAATCTTAATCTATATTTCAATTCATTTGGGATATTCTTATTTAGAATACAATAACTTTCTAATGCATCAAAGTATATTGCCATTTGGATTAAAATTACTGTTTCGTCTTCCAATTCAGTATTGGTGAAGGCAACGTATTTATTAACAGCTTCTTTCATTTCGTCTAATAGTCGACGAATACGATCTTTTTCAAAGTAGTTAGTTGTATATAACGAATATATTTTACTTAAATTGTACCCATATTTTTTTAGCGTATTTAACTCGTATGTATCAGCATAATATAGTTCATAAAACAAAAAGCTACTATTATCATTTTTAAGCCCGCTGTTTTCATATCCATCAAAAGACATATTTTGCAACGCATTGTATAGGAATGTTAAACTTAATCTTATCGCTTCTTTATACTTTTCAAAATTAGCATTATTGGCTGGGTTTGATAATCGATAGGCAAAGACGGTCGCATAAAAATCGAAAACTTCATCTATATCATCACCATAACGACGATTATACTCATTTCGCAGTATAGCTATTCGCTCTAAGTCGTTTTTGCAATCACTTAGTTTTTTTATTGGAATTTGCCTGAATTCTTCATATTTCGTATTATTGTATTTACGAATCCCTACAATAATCTCCGGTATAAAATCTAACCATCGCTGTAGATAATGTTGAAATTCTACGACATTGAGAGGGATATATTTATATGTGTATTCGGGGACATTGGCGCCATTTGATGTATCTTCGGGGAAATTATAAATTATAGCTACTAAATCACCACTAGCTAAACGATGACTCATATCCCAATCTACACTTGTGCAGCAACCCATTTTTTCATTGAGCATTATTTTTTTATGATGGCTAAATGTTGTTTCAGTTGGATGAACGGAACATAAAGACCGAACATAACTAAACCATTCATCATCCGAGTATTGAAGATTAAATGACGAAGATAACCTTTCCACGGGAGAAGTGTCCACTTCGAAAATATTAGCCATAGCCTTAATATTTTCAATTACTACATAAATATTGTTAATAAAATCGTAGAAATCAAATGCAACCTCACTGTTGTTTTTCCCAAGTTCCAAGGTGTTTATGTAGCCTACGGTATCGTCAATCCGATCCATAGCGGCACACATCCGTCCCCACGATTGATAATAAAATTTTTCTTTATGTTTATTTGTCTTATTTATAGCAAGAAATGTGTTCTCATTCATTGCTCCCCGTAAGTCAGTTAAAACTTGTAAATCATAGTTAAATGTAAACATTTTTCAATTAACCCCATAACGAATATTATTGATTTCTATTTGCGTGTGATATTTTAATTCTATGGCAATTAGGGCAACCGCGCCCATTAAATCTACTACTTACAGTTGCTTGCCACTCATGACCGCATTTTGGACACAGCCACCAAACTTTTTTACTGCAATTCGGTAAAATCATATTTGGTGTTAATGTCGCATTCTTTGTGGGATGCCATTCACCTGCAAGAATTGGATTTACCGTACTTAAATCATTAACTCCTACTTTTGCGACACGACCGCTACAACACGGACAACCGTGTCCTGCACTTCTACTGTGTGGGGCAGATTGCCACTCATGACCGCATTTTGGACACAGCCACCAAACTTTTTTGCCGCTTTTTGGTAAAACCATATTAGGCGTTAAAGGTGCATTCTTTGTGGGATGCCATTCACTTGCAAGCGTAGGATTAGTTGCGGCTAAATCGTTAATGCCAATTTTAGGAACGCGCCCACTACAACATGGGCAACCTACGCCCTTACTTCTATTATTAGGAGAGGATTGCCATTCATGTCCACATTTTTTGCATAACCACCAAACCTTTATTGGGCTTGCGGCTGTAATATTGTTGGGGGTTAAACTGCCATTTCGAATAGGATGCCAATCTTCCGCCAATTCAGGATTGTTTTGTAATAACGAGCCATTAGTTGAAATATATCCCTTGTGAAAGGTCTTACCTTTTTTAGCATTTCCACAAATAGCACAGCCACTGCCATTAGGTCTTGTTCTTGTGTTAATTAAAGCACGCCAACTGCGTCCACATTGCTTGCATTTCCACCAAACACGATCATTTGAATGCAATGAGAACATCGAGGGTAATAAACGTCCATTCTTTTCCCAATCCCATTCTTCTACCAAATCGGGGCGCAATTCTTCTAATGAACCATCAATATCAGTTAAATAACTATGAATTTCCTCTTGATCTCTCTCCACATCAATTGTCATATCTCTAAATAACGAAGCCAATGCGTCGGTACAACCACGAATATGAAGGATATAATCAAGCAATGTGCTTATTAGTTGGTTCAGTTTTGTATAATTGCGCCGCTTTTCTACATAAATAATGTGGTCGGCCACATCATCCCAAATATTTTTATGATTTTCCTTTACGCGAATTAAATATATGTCGTGATTTTTGCATATTTCATACTTCTTTTTTTCTTTAATGTGCTCTTTCTCGGTTCTATGCCAATTCAATCCGTCATACTCAATTCCTAATTTTATATCCGGAACAAAGATATCGAGTTCCATAGAATTTTGAAATATATCTTTGTACCGATTAATTGCGCAGGGGAAAAGTTTTTTTACATAATAAAGAATTGCCTGCTCAGGAAATGAAGTTTGTCGTCTTGCACTACAAATAGGACACTTTGTATTGTCTGTATCGCGATCATGTGGGGTTGCTTGCCATTCATGTCCATAAGAACACAACCACCAAACTTTTTTGCCGCTTCTAACCGTAACTTGATTAGGGGTCAGATCCCCATTTTTTGTTGGATGCCACTCTGCCGCTAATTCAGGATTAAGCGTTGCTAAATCCGTTTCCCCATTAATTGCACATCTTCCACTACAAAATGGACAGCCGTGTTCTCTAATTGTCCTATGACGAATAGATGTTTCCCACTCGTGTCCTTTTTGGCATTTCCACCAAACCTTTCGGTGTGAGCCTGCCAAAACAGCATTAGGCAATAAGGAGCCATTTTTTTCATAATTCCATTCATCAATTAAATTTGGGTGAGTAGTTGCTAAATCGTTAAAACCTACTAGGACTTTATTGTTTACGCAAAAAGGGCACCCGCGCCCGCTTGCACGACTTACAATACTTGCTTCCCACTCATGCCCGCTAGCACAAAGCCACCAAACTTTTTTTGAGCTTCCCTTAGTAACTTCATTAGGAGAAATATTATCATTCTTGTATGGATGCCATTCTTTTGCTAAATCCGGATTAGTTGTAGTCAAATCATTAAATCCCACTTGCACTTTTCTATTAGAACAGTAAGGGCAACCCGTTTTGTTTTTTGTACGTTCTTTTATACTCGCTTGCCATTCGTGCCCTAACGCACATTTCCACCAAGCAATTTTATTGCTTCCCGATAATAAACAGTTTGGCATTAAATTAATTTGAGCATTCTTTTCCCAATCCCATTCATTCATTAGATTTGGTATTTCTGAGATGTACTTCGATTCACTCATAACACTATATCCTTTGTTAATGACTTTCACGAAAATTATATCATAAAATATCGAAAATCGCAAGAGAAACGATCAGAGCATTCAGTCTTATATATTGGCTATCGTAAATTTTTTACAAGCAGGTAAAGAAAATAGCCAAAACAAAGTTTTGCATATTTTGAACGAACAGCAATCGGGAAACCCGATTCTGTTTTTTATTTTCGTCCACAACGGAAAATCGGGTTTCCCGATTGTTCCGAAAGTCAGTTTTTCAAAATCAACGGATTTTGGGAAAACTCTTTACCTGCTTGTAATCGCGGTGCGATTCCCAAAATATTTTTCCGCTTCTTGGTTGCAAAACTGACCATAAGTGTTCTTGGTTATATGAGGACATACAAAAGAAATTTTCGGCGTTTCGGTTGTGAAATGCAAAAACTGTCCTTGGATATATAGAGGGGTAGGAAAATTTATTTGAAGAAATTTGAATTCAGACCGTCAACTTTTCAAGATAAAGTGTCCTAGGATAAGTGAAGGGATTTTTTGAGAAACTTTTGTCCGCGCGTCTATATTTTTCAAAAAAGTGTCCTAGGGATAATAGAGAGATAAAACTTTTTTGAGAAATTTTCGTCCACGAATAAATATTTTCGAGATAAGTGTGCTTGGTTAAGTAGAGGAAAATATTTTGAAGAAATTTTTACGTTAGACCCCGAACTTTTTCAAAAAAGTGTCCTTGGATATATAGAGGGAATTAAAAAAGTTTTGCCTTAGACCGTGTACTTTTCGAGATAAGTGTGCTTGGTTATATAGAAGGACTTTGAAAATTCTTTTTAGAAATTTCTACTCAGACCGTCACGTTTTTAAGAAAAGTGTGCTTGGTTAAGTAGAGAGATATTTTAAGGAGGTGCAACTATGAGCGGATAAACTCTTGACAAACAACTATTAGTAGAGTAAAATATATTCAGTCGTATATATACGATTATATATATTTACCCTATGGAGGAAAGAACAATGGCAACAGACAGGTCTATTAAAGACAAGCGTTATGAAGAAAAGCATAAGGAAGAAAGGAAAGCGAAGTATATGATTTGGGGTACAAGCGTACCGCGAAAATATGCCGAAGAAATAAACGAGTTCTTGGCGAAGTACGGGTTTACCAAAGTGCAACTCATCGAAGCAGGCTTTAAGGCTTTGATGGATGAAGCTGCCGAAACGGATACTTCTCTTGCCAAGACTATGGATGGCTACGACGATTTCTTTGTATCGGAGAAAAAGTAACTTCTTCCTTATGGATGGGAAGCGAGAAAAAATAAACGGATAGCTCGACGTCCACAAGGGACTAAATTATTTTCAGTAAGAACTTTATATCCGTAGATTTGGCTACGGGTACAACACAGCAAACAGACTATGAAATTACACAAGAACAGATAGAAACAAGCGCAACAATATTAGCGAATATCTTGCTTGACTATGTTAAGCAACACGGAGATACTTCTATCTTATCCCCCGAAAGAGTATTCGGCAAAGGAGAACACAATGAATAAACGAGCGGTTATATATGCGAGATTCAGTTCGCACACGCAAACGGAACAATCAATCGAAGGTCAGCTTCGGGAATGCTACGACTATGCCAAACGCCACGACTTACTTATTGTGAACGAATACATAGACCGAGCATTGACTGGAACAACGGACAAGCGTCCTAACTTCTTGCAAATGATTGAGGACAGTAAGAAAAAGACTTTCGATTACGTTCTTGTTTACCAACTTGATCGCTTTGCTCGTAACCGCTACGATAGCGCGAACTACAAAGCCAAGTTAAAGAAAAACGGCGTGCGTGTTCTCTCGGCGAAAGAAAATATAACCGAAGATGCAAGCGGTATTCTCATTGAGGGTGTACTTGAAAGTATGGCGGAATACTACTCGGCGGAATTAAGTCAGAAAGTTCGTCGCGGCATTAGAGAGAGTTTGAGCAAAGGTTATTTCATCGGCGGCTACAAACTGTTCGGCTATGACGTCGTGGACAAGCGTTGGGCTATAAACCCGATTGAAGCACCTATTGTCAAAGATATGTTCGAGCGGTACAAGAACGGCGAGAAAGCAAAAAGCATTGTCGATAGATTAAACGCGCAAGGCATACACAATAAAACCGGTGCAAAGTTTACCGTCAATTCGTTTGCAAAAATAATACGCAACAGCAAGTATATGGGCATTGTCATCAGTAATGGAACGACCTACACAAACATAGTGCCTGCGATTGTGGGCGAACAAACCTTTACTCTTTGCAATCGTGTAATGGACAACCAACGCCATAAGCAAAAGACTGTACAAGGACATAGCGAATACATACTCAGCGGAAAACTGTTTTGCGGTAACTGTGGTACTCTTATGACCGCCGAAGATGGAACGAGCCATACAGGAAAAGTCTACCACTACTACAAATGCTTTAACCGCAAACTCCACAAAGAACAATGCAACAAGTCTAACATTACCAAAGAAAAGCTCGAAGATTTGGTATTTGGCAAGACAATTGAGTACGTACTTCAATCGGGCGTTATAGATAAACTTTCGCTTACGGTTACCGAAAAGTTTAACGAAGGTTTGCAAAAGTCCGACACGCTTGCACTACTTGAAAAAGAACAAAAGCAAGTGCAAAAAGCGATTGACGGTTTTCTCTCTGCAATTGCGGCAGACATTGTTACTAAGTCCACCAAAGAAAAGTTGCTATCATTAGAACAACAGAACGATGAATTGGAAAGCAAGATTGCGGTAGAAAAAGCACGACAAATACAGCCGCTCGACTATGAGAAAGTAAAAGCGTTTTTGAACTACTTTGCAAGAAAGCAATACGAAAACGGTGAAGAAAAGAACGAGTTTTTCAACTCGTTCATATACCGCGTGGTTTTATTCGACGATTGCGTTTATATATTCTACAATACTTCGCCAAATACTCCAACAAAAGTGAAGTTAGACAAAAGCGACTTAAACGAACTGCGCGAATACCGCAAAAATAGAAAAAGCACTCAATTTGTTCGGCTTGGGTTCAAATTGGGTGCTCTTGGCGGAGCGGGTGGGATTCGAACCCACGAGCCCTTGCGGGCTACCTGATTTCGAGTCAGGCCCGTTATGACCACTTCGATACCGCTCCATTATTCGTATAGGCGTTAATTCAAACGCTTAATTATTTTATCAAACCGCAATAGGTTTGTCAAGCCTTTTCAACCATATCTTAAAATTAGTCATGCGCCATAACGCATGCGCGCCTGCCCGCCCCTCCTTTCTTTTGCTTGATTATTTTTGTCGAATATGATATATAAAGCTCATGGAAATGTCTAATGTAGACTATTCGGATATCGAGCTGTTAAAGTTCGTGCTCAAAGTTCTTTACGAGCACGATTACGACGAGCTGGCGTGGCGACTTCTCGACCGCTTCGGCAGCGTGCCCGATATTTTCCGCGCGCCGTACACTGTCCTACTCAGCGAGCAGGGCGTGACCGAGCGTGTCGCATCGTTCTTCTCGGTCGCGCGCCCCATAGAGCGTCAAGCGCTACTGCGTTCAGCGCAAAAGGTCAAGCTGGCGACCGAGTTCGATCTCGTGCGCTATGTAGCGGTTTACGGCATGAACGAGTCCGATCCGTTTGACGTATGCATTTACCTAAACAACCGAAGCAATATCGTCGGAACGACAAAACTCGTCGATGCAGACAAGTTCAAGCAAGCGGTCTACTCGGCGTGCGGCTTCAATGCAACGCGCGTAGTCATCTCCCGCTATATCCCCTACGCGGAGCTCGAACCGTACGCGCCGTCGCTCGTCCGCTTGCGTTCACTCATCAATGCAATCGACCTTTTCGACCATATCGGCGTTCATGTCGTCGACTACTACGCCTACGTTCCGGATCGCTTTTTCAGCTTGCGACGAAACCTCGAAACGAACTGCAACGATGTTCACGTGACCGAGGCCTGCCGCGAACCGTACGCAAAAACGAGCCTTCTCAAACCACTCATTGACCGCTATAACAAGCTGACCGACGGCAATCTAACTCTACCTCTTTTGGGCGACTGACGACCGATCGGTTCAGGTCTTAATTGAACAAAAAACCACCCTTATCGACTTCAACGCAATTTTATAAAAGAAGCGTAAAGCGTTTGACAAAACAGAAAATAAAGGGTATAATATTTTAGCTGACGAGGTGTAGCGCAGTTGGTAGCGCGCATGGTTCGGGACCATGAGGCCGCGAGTTCGAGTCTCGCCACTTCGACCATAGCAAAAGGACTGTCCAAAGGACGGTCCTTTTGCTATGGTCGAAGTGGCAGAAAAGGTCGCACGCGAGCCCCGCGGACAACCTCGCCGCAAAAATACTCTTACCGTTTTTATTTTATTCTATTTCAATAATTATAACGGGTCGGGTGTTAATATCTGTCATTCCCAAAACAAATGCGAAACCGTTCTCTTGGGTCGCCGTGAACTTATTCCCGCCGTTCACTGTTGCGCTAATGCTTTCGCTACTTTGCCTATACTCGTAAAGTTTACTTTCTTCGTGCCCGCAAACTTCAAATAAAATTTCTGCGCCGACGCTTTTCGCCGAACAAGTCAAGTCAACTTCCGAATGAACGATAACATTACTACTGCTGTTCGTTATTATAAGCAATAACTTTTCGTCAACTCGCTTTTTATAAGCTACACCGTCCACGGTTATTCCGTCGGCAGTCACCTCGACGCGTTTACCGTCCAAAACCCAATCGGCTTCGTCAGTCGCAAGCTCGCACGGAACGCCGTTGATCGCCGCTCCGCTCGACGTAATAACAGCGACCTTGTCGGAATTATAGTACGCGCCGGAAATATCCGAAAGAATATACAGCGTAGCCTCGCCCTCGAACGGAAGATATCCGTCGCGCAAGTAAAGCACACCGACGGTATATTTTCCCACTTCCGTAAAAGACGGTTGCTTCGCCACATACACACCGTCAGTCTCGTATAACACTTTGCCATCGTACTCGATATTCAACTCGTGCGAGTACCCGTCATAAATGATTGTTTGAACGCAAGCCGCCACCGACTGTGACGGGAGCAACGAAAAGTTCAGCTCAACCCTCGTTATTGTTCCGTCAGCCTTAACGACTAAACTGTCGTCTTTATGACTACCCGTTGTGTCGCAGTAATTAACATTGTCAAGCTCGTAAATATCCTCGCCGTTCAGCGATAAAACAGCCCCACCGTCCTCGAAGCAAATATCCACTGTCAGCTGCTTACCCGCTGCAAAATACAATTCATAATCACCGCAAATAAGCCTGTAAGCGCAATCGGTCGCGGCGATATGTGCATAATCGTTACCGTCGAAAGTGAGAACGCCGCCAATCACACCGAACGCCTTGTCGCCGATAATTCCCTTTCCGTCAATCCCGTAAACAAGCGCAAACTCCTCGTCGCCGACAATTGCGCTGTCGTCAAGCACTTCGATAACGCCGAATTGTGAGTTCAAATACCGACCGCGAATATCCGGAAGAATAACGAGCGCACACGACGAAGCGTAATCGCCGTACAACCCAGTCACGCGATAATAAATTTTATATTCACCCACTTCGGTAACGCCGAACGATTGCGCAAAATTCTCGCCGTCGAGCGAATAAGAAACAACATCGGTCGCGACTGTACCGACAACGGAAATATTATGCGGCTCACCGTCGTAGATAGCGACGACGGGTTCTGCCGAAATCCCAACCAAAATAGATCGACGAATAGTTACCTTGGTCGAGCCGTTATATTGTGCAAACCCGTTTGCAACGGGACGAATAACCTTGAACCGCACTACGTACTCACCCGGAAAAACGTACGCGGGCGACAAAACGTCGAAGTCATCCGACTCGCCTTCAGCATAGTACACTATGTCACCGTCAATCGTATTGAGTACAGATATAGCGTGTTCCCTGCCGTCGTAAACGACGTCGACCTCTGGCGCGTACACTGTAAATACCGCATCGCCGGGCTCAGCGTCTGCGCATCCGAAAAGAAAGCCGAACACAATCAAGCAAACGGCAATAGCCAATACTGCCGCGAAGCGAAAAATCTTCACTTGACCGCTCGACGTTTTCATGTAATGATTTTATCATACCGCGCGATTTTTGTCAATTCTTGTCGACAGCGCGATTTCGCTCGATATATCCGAAAATGCTTTACTTTTATCTCAAGATAATGATATAATAAGTAGGATAAGAATACGGAGGCGTATCGAAGCGGTCACAACGATGCGGTCTTGAAAAGCGATTGATTTCAATGGGTTTATTCCACTAAATCTTTCTACAAATATTTTAAGACTTCTCGCAGACACCGCTGAAATACTTGCTTTCAACATCGAAAACGATGTAAAATAGCCCTACGCGGCAACTCGTTCAATCGGTCAAGTTTTTCTACAAAAAACCAAAGCGAACATCAACTTCTACAAATATTTCTACAAAATGTTTTTGCGGAAATCATATCAAAAAATACGGAGGCATACCGAAGTGGTCATAACGGGGCAGTCTTGAAAACTGTTAGTCTGAAAGGGCACGGGGGTTCGAGTCCCTCTGCCTCCGCCATAGACAGTAAAAGTCGGACATTTTGTCCGACTTTTTTGCTAAGCTAATATCTTATTTTTTAAATCTAGATCCGCCTCAAAAACTTGATAAACCCACGTATTAAGGGCGAAAGAACTTTGAGGATCAAGAAAATTGTAATAACCTACACCCGTATAAATAATACGTTTTTGCTGCAAGCCCACAACAATAGCACTTGTTGGATCTAAAATAACCTCACCAGATTTAGAATCGAAAATATTTTTAATAATCCTTCTTTCAGCAGGAGTTACTTTAGAAAGAATATCTTTCAGTTTTTCCAACTCTTTATTTCCTTGTTTTTCCTTACTCAACTTACCCTCTTGTTCTGCGGCATCAATAAAGGACTGCGTATCTTTTATAAAATTGTCAACGAGATTACGGTACTCTGTAGGCTTTTTAGGCGATAACCCTAAAACTTCTTCGAATTCTTCGACAAAAGCTGTCATGCTTTTTTCATCACATTCCGTACACTTATCTCCACCACTTATAAAACCTTTGATATCATCAAATGAAATATCTGGCAATTTAATATGAAACAGGTTTTTACTTTGTGTTCGGTTGTCAGCTAAAATCCAACCCGCGCCAAGCTCATTAAGGCAATAGTTACTACTTAAAAAGTTTTTAGATATTATATAAATTAAAACCCTATCTTCTATGATTTCATTACGTACCGCTTCTTCAATTTTCTTTCCATGCTTAACCCCTTGACCTTCAATTGAAGAACAGAAAACATTATTGTGCGCAACTCCAAGTAGCTCAAAAAACTGCGCAAGTTTAACGACAAATCCTTCATCCTTGGAAGAATGACTAATAAAGACTTTATCTTTTTGAATGACAGTTCTATCCATTTCTTGTTGATTTTCTTTCATCATAAAATAAGCTCTCCCTTTTTGTTCTATGCGCCCCGATAATGGTACATTATCTCCCCAAGAAAGTTTAGAAATATAGCCATCCTCTCGTAATAGTTTGATTTGCGAGCGGACTTTTTGACTTTCTGCCCAACTGCAATTTTCTAATTTAAGACGTAAAACAGCAGGGAAATCTTTATCATTATTTAAAATTTCCTTTAATAATTCTTCTGTTTCAGGATCTAATAAATCCATAAATCTATCCTCGTTAAATGTTTATTGAGTTAACTAATATATAAGTTCCAAGATTATTAAGCATTTCATCAACCGTATTTGCTTGTTGAACAATCGCTTTCATATTAGCTTTATGGTAATCGTTTATTTATAAATCTTCAATACGAAACTTTATTGTTTCCTTGGCTTTTTCTTTTTCGCTTTTATAAGGATTAGATAAATTTAAGGCTAACAATAATCTGTCAATAGGACTATTCATAATACACTCCAACATTTTATTTCATTATATCACACAAGTCAGAATAAATCAACCAACACTGCATACATACAATTAAAATGAATAAACAACGACAAACGGGCAGTCGCTATCGGCTGCCCGTTCTATCATTGTCTAAAACTTTTTAAGTTGTAGCGTAATTTCGCCTTGCTTTGACTTTCATAAATTCAACGTAGTCAAAGTATTCGTCCAAGCTTTCAAATCCGAGCCGCGCCATTTCCGCTTTTGCTTTCTTGTACTCGGCGACCGAATCACCTTCCGGCTGCTCATCATATGTAGATACGGTTTGCTCTTCCTGCTCTATGCTGTCGTTGACTTGCGCCGATTCATCTACTTGCACAGAAACGATTTGCGCCGCTTGCGCGTGTTCCACGCCTCTAAAAAGTGTTGTCAGCAGTGCTTGCGCTTCGCTTGTATTTTGCGCTTTTACGCCCAACGTGCCGCCGCCGAAAACATTTGTAAGTGTACTTGCTACATTCAGTTTCGACGAGTAATTCAAGTGGCTGTAAATATCGGCAGTCGTACTTATGGCAGAATGACCTAACCACTCCTGTATTTCTTTCATACTTACACCGCAAGCGATTAACAGACTTGCGCAACTATGGCGCAGTTCGTGGAATCGTATCGGCGGCAAACCGTGTTGCGCAAGCAGAGATTTGAAGTGGCAAGTAAGCGTATTAGGGTTGACAAGCTTGCCGAGATCGTCCACCCAAACGTAGTCGACATACTGCATATCGTAACCGTTAGAATAAAGCTGCCGATTGTTTTCTTGTTTTGTGCGGAGTCTCAGCAGCGCATCTTTTATATCCGGTATAAGTGGCATAGTGCGCTTGCTCGATGCGTTTTTCATCATATCTTTTTTGATGAGTTGCAATTTGCCGTTTACGCAAGTTTGCACTACCGAATGATTGAGCGTGAGCGTATTCTTTTCAAAGTCTATTGAGTTCCACTGCATACCGCACAGCTCGCTACGCCGCAATCCGTAAAACGCGGTCATCTTGTACATCAACTCGAACCTGTCGCCTTGCATACAATCGAAAAGCGTTTTGAGTTGTTTTATATCGTAATACTTTGCTTCGTATTTCGGGCTTTTAGGCTTTTGAACTTTTGCGGCAGGATTGACGGGTATAATATCCGTGCGGTAAGCAATCTCCAATGCTCGGCGGATTATAACGTGCGCGTGCGTACACGCTTGAATTGTTTTGCCGTTATCCGTAAGCCATTTGTAATACATCTGAATATCCACCGGCGTTATGCCTTGCAAAGTGATACCACGCTCGTTAAAGTACGGAGCTATGTACTTTATTTTATTCTTGTATGCGGCGTAAGTAGATATCTGTAAATTTTGTTTTGCAATTTCAATCCACTCGGTAAGATAGTCTCCGAATAACAAATCTTTACTGCTCGATTGCGCTTTTATTGCGGGAACATTTTCTCCGTCGAAGTCCGCTACGATTCCACGCATCAATTCTTCGGCGGCGCGCTTGTTGTTTTTCGCATCCAAGCCCGTCGCTACCCACTTTTGCTTATTCTTTCCACTTTCGTCTTGGTAAGATATTACAACGTAGTATTTTCCGTTCTTTGTAGTAAGTCTACCTTTCATCTCAGCCTGTCTCGCTTAAAAACTCGATTACGTTCTTCTTTGCAATTATGTATCTACGCCCGACCTTTCGCGCTTTAATCGTTCCGTCCTTTAATAGCTTATAGGCAAGCACTTGCCCTATATGTAGCATCTCGGTAACTTGCTCTACGCTTACAACGTCGGGATATTCCAAAAACATAGTTGCACTTGTTTGTTCGTTTTGGTTTATATTGTTGTTCATTTAATCTCCCTTATTTTTGTTGAAGCCGAAAACAAGGGATAGAGACTATTTTTAGTCTTGTTTCGGCTGTTGTGCCGAAAGGAGAGCATTGTAGCCGGCGTAAATCAACTGCACCTTAGTAATGTTGTTTGCCTTTAAGAATGCAGTAATTTCCTCATACTTTTCTCGCGGTATCATAGTTTGAAAGTTACCGCTTGCGGCTTGCCGTTTGTCTTTGTTCTTTTCTTCATAGCGTCTACGCGCTTCCCTCGAAGGGGTATTTTCTTTTTTAGTAACCATTATTTTTTACCTCCGTTACTTCACGTACACAAGCTCGGTTAATATTTCTTCTTCAATCAGACGTTGCATTTCATTTATTCGCCTAACGTCTTCCATATAGTTTCCCGTGCGCTTGTACTTTTCCGATGCAGACAGCTTTTCTCTCATTATTTCGCTTAGCTCGTCTGCGGCTTTGTCTATTCCGTGCAAATAGTTTGACAATTCTCTGCCTAATGCCCAATACTTTCCTACGACGTGTTCTTCTAAATACTGTTTTGCCAACGTCCCGTACTTTCCGTAAACATGGGGTACGGGCTTGACAATCTTTCTGTACTCGATTATTTCTTCTACCGTAAGCCCTTCGTCGTTATCTACTTTTCTTAAAAGGTTTGCTCTATCCATAATGTCCCCCCATAAAATATTTATCGTATATATACGATTGATTCTATTTTACACGAAACGTAGATAAGAGTCAAGGGTTTAGGTAAATGATTTTTAGGAATTTGAAGAAATCTTTATTTTCCCCAATTCCATTTAGAATTTGTTGTTGGTTGTACTACAACATTATTCTGCGCCTCCCGTTCTTGTTCTATTTCTTTTTCAATCTCTTGCAGTCGATTTGTAAAGTCTCGTTCTAATAGTTCGCTTTCGCCGCCGAACGACGTAAGCAAGCCGTCAAATAGCTTCCCTACTTTTCTGTGCGAAATCGCAAGCCGCCGTTTGAGTCCTTTGTCGTTTACCTTATGCTTTATCCTTGTTTCAAAAGTTTCGGACTTTATGTACTTTACCGTCCGCAATAAGATATTGCCTTGCCTGCGCTTATAATCGTTTTCAATGTCGTCTATTAGCGTTATGTTTTTCGGATCAATTTTATAATGGTTGGTTTGCTCACCGTCACCAGTAATGAGTCCGTTCACTTTTCGGCGTAGCGACTGAAGCTCGGTATCAAAACGAAGATCCGCTTTCCGTGCAGTTTTATCGTACATTAATAGCTTATTGACAACCTTATCTATCTGCTCTCGATACGGTATCATATCCTTGCTTCCGTAATGAAAGCTACTACCTTTCGGAATTGTCTTTGCCAATTCGAGTACGGCTTCTTTCATGTCATCTTTGGTTATAATGTCCCGAAGCGCAGATATTTTCTTTAACTCTCTCAACGCTTCGTCTCGTGAAACATATAGCTTGGGATGCGACTCCATAATGTCTAAGTTGAGCCTAACGTGCATTCTATCCAATACGGACTTGTCTATCTTACCTTTGTGTCTATACTCCATTTGCTTCTTTCTGTACTTACATTTCGGCTCTTTCTCCGCAAACCAAAAATGAATGTGTAAATGGTGCGGCTTGTCCTTATGCAATGCACATATTAGGTCTATATTATTCGGATCCAATCCCATATCCTTAAAGAACTCTCCAAACGTGCGCTTTATAAGCCGCATGCACTTTCCCGGCGTATCTATCTTATGCGACATTTCTTTGTTCAGCGATATAAAGCCGTGCCATATATTTTTCGGCGCTTTAGCGCGCTGTTGAATAACTTGTAGTTGCTCTTGCGTAATTACCCCGTCTCCGTTAAACACGCCTGTGGACTTCTCAAAGTATCGAACGAGCGAACGCGTTTCCGTCCTTGAGTTTTCGCCGTTCAGCTTTCTGTCCGAAGTCATATACTTATAAATATTGTTACCGCTGTCGGACATTTCGTAGTACGGTCGTTCGCGCTCGAACTTTGCTTTTTCCTCTGCCGTAGCGTTACTTTTAATTCGATACGGCGTATACGTAATGTTGAAAATTATAGGTTGATTGCTTATATTTTTGCCTCCTATTTTGTTCTTTCCTGTGTGGACGAATGTACGAAGGCGGGTTTCCCGCTTCGGAATGCAAAAATGCAAATAGCCACAAAATTTGCATTTTTCTTATCCTGCTACAAAATTACCGCACTTTGGTACATTTTCCCAAAATATACCCTCTCTTTAAAGTGTATTCATTGTTGAATAACTCTCCTCCTTTGTCCCATTTTCACAAGCGTTTACAGACTACTTGCAAGTCTTTTCATCAGCGCATACGCACCACCTCCCTCTATATTAACAAGGACACGAGTTTGCAAAATGTGACGTCAAGCTCAAAATTTCATCAAATTACAATTTTTTACATGTGCAAAAAGGAAGTCCTATTCGAACTCCCTTCTACCGAATATAAGGTTATTTGAGAAATTAATTAAATGTCCCTCTATATAAAAGCCATAACAGCCTAAAAAAATCGTACCCCCCCCTACTGAAATCGCCTATATTTCTTTGAAAAGCACTCGTAAAAAGTGTAAATTCAGTTCGTCGCTTTCTTCTTTTGTAAGCTTTTGATGCTTTCTTACTTTCTCTTGTGCAGACAATAGAACAGCATTATCTTTAATCTTTTCTTGTATTCTTGCTATCTCTGCTTTTTCTTCTTCAATTTCTTTTTGACGAAGCTTTTTCAAATTTTCTTCTGCTTTAAGAATGAGCTTTCTTACTGCACCTTCTGTAATATGCATGTTTTTAGCTATCTGCACTTTCTTTAATTTCAGGTATGTGTATTCAAAGTAAACTTGCGCTTGTCGTTGTGTTAAACGCTCAGTAAGGTACTTGAGTTGACGCGCTTGTCGTTTCTCTTCGCATTGCAATTCTCTATCGTCGCGCTCTTCTTCAAGTCGTATTTGCTTTTCACGTTCAAGCACTTCTTCTATATCGGCATCCGGATCTGCAACCTCATACCCATGCTCTTTCATAGCATCAATAGAAGTATGCCGACGCGTATCCTTGCGGTGTACTTTCTTTTCGTATTTAATTATTTGCTCGTAAACTTCCGCAAGCTCATCGCTTATCTCTACTGTTGAACTTGTACCGTCTACAAATTTAAACGTTATGATTCTCATTTGTTCATCCTTAAGATATTTGTCTAAACTCTTGATAAAGTACCGTCATCTTATCGTTCAAATCGCCATCCAAGTGATAGTGTCCGAAATACCAATGCATGTATTCCACTGTATTCTCAAAATTAGATAACAACTGATTTTCGGGGAAAGTTTGCATCCTACTTGAGCGAGTCCTAAGCGGTGGATACATTAAAGCACGTTCACCACAAGCATGTGTGATTATGTAATCTACTTTGTTGTTGTATCGCTTTAAGTTAGCTATTCCTTCGTCTAGTTCTGCAAAGGTAGGTCGTTCTTGTGCCCACCAACCGTAACCGAAAGCAAGCCGAATATCTTTATCTATGCTCGTTGCGCCGCCGAAGGTAAAGAACGTTTTGCCCCCTATTTCAAAAACCTGTCCGCGCATTAAGTGAATTATATCGGGTTTTATTTTGTGGACTTTACCGCTATTCCACATTTCAATAGGATAGGCGTTAAGTAAATCGAAGTTCTCATGATTACCATCTACGAACAATACAGTAAACGGCAAATCACAATAAGGCTTCAAATCCTCTTCGATAGTATCTTTGTCCCAAACTGCACCGAAATCTCCGGCTATAATGACATAGTCGTTTTTAGTCAGATTGGGATGCTCTCGCACAAGCCACAATAATTTTGCAAAATCTGCACGTCCGTGCGTATCTCCCGTGACGAATATCATTGATATATCCTCATGATAATATCCATAACCTCGTCTTTCGTTGCAGGTACGCCTAACGCTTTCATGTCTATTACTTCGTCTTGAATCAGCGCAAAGAATGTGCCGATATCAGCACGCACCTGATTACCGCACTCAACTTTTTCTTGTCCTGTCAGCAACTGCGATAATCTGAATACGTCATTCTTGTGCTTTTTCAAATCGCTGTCATCAACATGCAAACCGCTTTCCTTGCGTTCCATCAAATCAGCATAAGCGCGTGCCTTGAAAGCAATCAAGTGTGTAGGTGCTAAAACTGAAATACCATTTAGCACTTGCCGACCGTTTTTCAAGAAAGCGTAATATTCATCGTCAAGCAGTATCGCAGAAAGGCTTGAAATCTCCTCATCAATTACGATAGGAGTAAACGTGCCTGTCCGCTCTTTGGGAAATATATCTTGTTTGCGAGCGAATAATTCAATCATTGATGGATACCCGTCTACTTTGGGTACTTTAAAACGAAAGTATTGCGGTACACCCAAGTTATTTTTAGAAACATCGTACTGACCACCTTTTATAAACTCCCAAAACTTTTCTCCGAACTCATGTGAAATTTCTTCCACGGTGATTATCATGTCGATATCTTTCGTCACACGGAACGGAATACCGACATCTCCGAGAGCAAGCGAACACGCCGTCCCACCAACTATTATATAATTCTCGGTAAAGTCCTTGAAATGCTCTGCAAAGCGGTCAAGCCCTTTTATATGAAATTCAGCCATTAATGATGCTCTCCTTTATCTCTTTCAGTATTGCTTCCGTGCGCTCGTCTTGTCCATGTTCAAATGACATATATAGCGAAAATTTGTCTACTAAACCATTCTCGGCAAACAATGCAGGATCGTATTTCCACACTTCGAGTTTAACATAATCTTGCTCATCAAGCAAATCTTCAAATTCAATTTGTACCGATTTTTCGATTAGCTTATATGTTTCTTTTGAAATAGCATACGTTTCATACTCGTTGTCTGCGAGCATAGAATAATCCGATAACGCACTATATCCAGCCCGTAAGGCATTTTGCGGTTTCATATTTCTATTTACCCATACCGATTTTTGCACAGGTGATATGGCATACTGCTCTATTTTCTCTAAGTAGCACATCTCATTTTCGCATAACCGATAATACTTGGTACGCCCAACACTAGTGCTTGATACAAATTTCAACGCTTCTAACGCACTCATACCTCGCGTAATTGCCATGTTATTAAGCTTTGTCTTTTCAGCAATTTGTTTTGCGGTATATTCGCCTTCTCTGTGATACAAGAAGAACAGCGCACACAACTGCACTTGTGGCGTAAATTTTTCTACTTGCAGTGGTGCTCTTTCTCGCATATTCCGTAAAACAAGACCAATCGTAGGCATAAACAACTGCTTCCCTACTTCGACGAAAATAATATTATTTTCTATTAAATTTTGTCGCTGTAAAGCTTTTGGCTTATCCAATACAAGCACCGCAGGGCAATTAAATAATGCCTCTATCTTATGATTATGCACCTTATATGCCTTTACATTAAGACTTTCTTTTGATGCTACAAACACGTAACTTATTCCATACAGCGAAATTACTTTATATTCATAGCAATTCAAATACAACGGCAAAACAATATCACGATTATTTTCAACCGCAACATTATGTTTCCCTATTAGGCTTTCCAAATATTCAATTAAAACTTTAACACCATTTAACATTGTAGTAGCATTATAACATTTCAAATGTTAAATGTCAAGTTGATTGTTAATACTTTTAATTGGACAATTACATTTTTACTTTTTGTTGCGTTCATGCCTACAAAATGAGCCTTTTGCGGCACAAATGCAATACTCGCAAACTGTTTTTGTTTCAGAATAGTTTTCATTGCATCGAATAACAGTAGAAAAGTAGATTCTTATAATCTACCGCCTTACGTCCGTTCTCTCAATAAAATATGACTCTTTCCAATATGACGAACGCATCAATAATCTTTTTGTGGATAGAAGTATTACCAACAACATCCAAATTCTGTTGCTTTACGCATTATTGACTTCTGCTTGATGTTTTTTTACTTTTGATATTATTTTCGCCACTAAATCATTCATATTATTAGGGACATACTCTTCCCTCATTTTATTTCTTATATCAAAAAACATTTTGTTATGGTCATCATAGCTTGCCCCTTGCGGCCAAAATAAATATACAGACTTACCTTGCTGCTTCATTATCCCCATTTCATATACTACATTTGGATTAATGATTAATGCCTTTCCATCGGAATCAAATAGCGCTATAGCAAAACCACACATATACATTTTAAGCCAGTAATTAATATCTGCATTGTCATCATTACATAATCTACTATATTCTTTACCATCAGCTCGTATTAGTTCATAACCATCATCTAATAGTTTATCACGAACATCACAATATACAGCGTCAAAAAATTTGTTATATGGCATAATAGCAAATACACGGTGATGAAAAGCTACAATCCCTTTTTTGCAACCATCAGTCTCGTCATTCAATGCTTTTTGCAACAACATTTTCCGATCTTCTATACGCTTAGGTAAAAAATATTTCTCATTCTTGTTGATTACAAAATATTTCGCATTTTTTGTGGAAATTTTATTTATCATAACAATTATTTGCTTTTGCAAATTATTTTTAGCTTCTTCGTAGTCTTTACCCTTAAATAAAAGTGTTTCTTCGTAGTCTATTGGCTTACTAAAATCACTCTTCGTCCCATGAGCCTTCAAGTACTCATTATATAAAGCATTAAATTTTTCAACAGGATGCATGGTTTTCCCTTTTTCCTGCTCTTCAATAACATAGGAATAATCCGTATATATAAAAACCGGAACAACATTTATTTGGCTTTCTTCTTCGTACCTTTTCTCTAAATCAAATATAACAGTATGGTCTCTAACAACAATAAATGCTTGTTTATGACTTTTATCATTTATAAAATTATCTATTTGTTCATTATCAATAATATTGATTTCTTCTCTATATGGCTTTCCATTATCATCTCTGACTTCATCTAAATCCGGATATGCATAACAGAAATATTGACGTAAGTGCCTACTCTCATCGTCCGCACCTTTGTATGCTAACAACATTTTTTCGGCATCGCCATCGTCCAAAATATGATTTCTATCATCAAAAAAATGATGCTGTAAATCGGCGGGCAAATCATTGTCCTCCAATTTTTTTGTTGTTATCTTCTTTATCAAACACGCACTATTATGGGGGTCACAAATAATCTCTAATAAAGCTTTTTTTGCGTGCCCAAAAGCACCGTCAACCAAAAATAAAGTTTTCATGATTATCCTCGACTTGCCTCAATTAATGCTAAGTGAGTCAATCTATGTTCTATTGCTTTTTTTCTAATTAAAAAGTATTCTTTTAATTTTTCTTCAAGGCTTGTTCCAGAATCTGATTTTAATAATGTAAAGTTACCATTTTCATATTTATATTTTATAGCAATTGTACTATGTTCATCAAATACAAACTGTTGCCCAGATTGCAACAATAAAACGACATCTTTAGGAGCATGAAAAGCACGTGCATAACCAATTTCCCAATAGCAATTAGCATTATGAACTATTGCTTTTAAATTGTTAATATCCTTTTCGTCAACAACATCTGCGATAATTAACCCAGCCTCTTCGATTTGTTTACGCATTTCATTAATGGAATTGGTTGTGCTTCCAGGGTCATTATATTGCACTGTAGGAATTGCCGCCTCCTCACAGCCAAGTGAATAAATATCAAATTTCGTTGCGTTATGTTTTTTAGGAAAGCAGTATTCAGGCTTTGTTGTTATTTGTCGTGCTAAAAAATTAATTTCATCAAAAATCTTTTTCGCTCGTTCCGTTATTATCGGCTCGTTATTGTCGGCATCACTCTTTGATGTGCTATCATTACCATCTGTAGATTCAGCTTTCCTATCGTGCGTAAACGGTTTAATAAATAAAATGCCGCTTTTTATTTTACCGTCTTTTTCAAATAATAAATGAGGTCTCTTATCACACTTCAAAAGTTCCCACTGCTTAATCAAACTCTTTTCCGTCTCAACAGCGCCAGGCATGTGTGGATTATACAAAATGTAATCAATATTTTGCATATATGTAGGTGATATGAAAAACTTTGCTATTTGATTCTTTGCCGAGTCTATAGTTGCCGGTTTATGAGTTTTATCACCGTTAAATCCAAAAATTAACACATTTTGGACTCTATTCGCAGAAATCCCCTCCCCATGCTTTATATTATTAATCGTTGATGGGTCTGAACACACTAAGAGATAATGCTCAGTATCATTCGCTGTTGCATCATCAATATCTCTTTTATTTATTAGATATAACGTTCCGTCTTCATTTTTGTCATACAAGTATCCAGCACTCTCGAATTGAGTTTGTAATTTGGTTTTTTGTTCAGCTATTTTATTGTATTCCTCTTCTTCAGCGCCACAATCGACATGTGATGATTTCATTTCTGTCAAACGTTTAATCAGCTCTTGCAAGCGCTTAGTCAGCTTTTGCAAATTTTCCATCTCATTATACATTGGGTTGTCCTTATCAACAACAAGATAAGGGTCCCTTCTTGCTCTAGTTTTCCCATCAAAAGTAAATGACCCTTGAGGTCCAATATTATCTGCAAGTATGTATTTATCAATGACTTTCACTCCATAATGTGTAGCCATAACATCTCTAAATGTTCTTTTACCTGCACAAGTAAATCCAGAAATTATCCAAAGCATTTTAGAGGTCTCCTATTTAACCAATCCTTTCTCATAAGCTCTAAATAGCCTAAATAGTTGATCATACAAATCTTCAAATTTAGATTCGTATATTAATACATGATCGAATTTATCGAAATTGTTTACAAACAAGTCAAACTCTTTGGGCGTTATCGCTGAGTCTGAATGTACATATAATAAGACTACAGCATTACCGAATCGCTTTTTTAACTGATTTATTGCCTCAGCTTCGGTGACAGAAATCACTTGAAATTTGCCATTCTTCATACCATCCCATATTTCATCAACATTGATATAGTAATCGTTTCCATTTCTTTTATAAGTAATTACATCCAACTTCCCACTGTCGAGCATTTCTTTAAACTTTTTGAACTCAGGATTTGTTCTTTCATCAACTAATTTAGCGCAAACCAATTCAGACCCGTCTTCTTTAGTGGCAGCTCTAGACGTGTATTTTGTTACAATTTGCGCATGAAAAGCGCCCAACTCGCGCACAGCACTAATAATATTATCTTTCCCAGATGATGCATTACCAGCAACTACAAATAGCTTTGACGTAGATCTTGATATGTTAGACATTATCTACCTCCACCAATCCCTCGATTGATTTTGTTAATTTAGCGATAATATTTTCTATCTGCTTTCTTGTCTTATTTTCTTCTCCGGTTAAATTTAAAATGACATTATTGAAAAGATGTATATTTTCAATGTATATTCTATGGATAGCGCCGGCTTTTTCCATTCTAGTCCTGGCAGATAATAAAGCTTGTTCTTGCTCTTCTTTTCCGTATCCATCTCGCATTCTGGTTAGCTCCTCATCTTCAAATGCCTTAAGAATTGGCGGACGTCTATATACAAATAAAGACACAACTAAATCACCTGCTGCTGTTTGTAAATCCTCAACCGCCCTAACATCATTCACTACGATAATGGGCGACTCACCGACTTTTAAGTGACGATATAAGTCACCCAAAGAAAAGCCGTATCTAACACCGTATTGCTCATAAACAAAATCACATTCGGGGGAAATTGAATTAACATGAACAACATCATCATCGTTTTTACGAGTAGGGCGAGTGGTTTCTTTTACAAATTTAATCGGCTTAAAATCAGCCCAAAATTTGCTGCTAGCTTCAATAAAAAGCTGCCTGACAAAACTCTTGCCACAATGCGATGCTCCCGTTAAAGTAATAATATTTGCCATACTTCCTCCTTCAATAAACCCTAAACAGCCTAAACATTTGATCGATTAATTCTTCATCTCGAATGGACTGTTCACTTGTTAAATGAGATTTTGCATATATCACGACATGATCGTAATACACAATATTTTCTACATAATCGTTGAGATATTCGTTGAATTTTTCGCGCTTTTCAGCTACCGCGGCATCTTTAATATTACTTGCAAATTCAGTTTCGCTTATTTGTGAATGAGCATAAATTACCGCTACATTATCATTTCCAAGTTCTCTTTTAAACAAGTTAAAAACACCATATTGGCTTGCAACCAAGACACGATATTTCCCTATCTTTCGCCTTGCTGGGCGAACTATACATCCATAAAGCTTATCTTTCTTGCCTTTTGCATGATAAATCACATACTTAACATCATTGTATTTTACAAGGATTGTATCATCGTCTTCTATACCTACAATTTCGCCGTTATTCTTTATGTGAACCAAATCTTTATATGTGCCATTAAGCTCAAATAGATTTTCAACATCATTTCCCGACTTGGACTCAACCATATCCCAAAAACGCGACTTACCATCTTGAATATTCGCAATAATTTTACGCTTCATCTCCTCCCATTCTTTTCTGAACCGATGTTGCACTTCCAATGAAACTTTGTTAAGCTCATGCAAAATCCTACGCTTATCTTGTTGATATTCCGCTTCCAACGATTTCAATATATTTCTATTTGGAATTGTACAACAAATCATTTCTTCTTCATCATCTTTTTCTTGACGACGAACAGTATATTTGGGAATTATTTCAGCCTGTAATCTTCCCAAATCCTTAACGGCGCGAATAAGTTCGTCTTTACCGGAAGCTGCATTACCAGCAAGAATAAATGTTTTAGGTATAGTAGAGTGTAGGGCCGCACTATTGCGCCTCAACTGAACCTTCCCATCTAACACTCCACGAATGATATTAAATAATTGCTTATCTATAATATTTTTTTCAGGATTATGTAAAGTATCATTGTCATATTCAATTGCATTCAACAATACTTTATCAAACAAAGCTATATTTTCAATGTACATCCTATATATCGCAATTGCTTTTTCGTATCTAGCATTTACTTCAGCTTCAGATACATTTCCGCGAATTTTTGCTTCATTAGTAAAATCTATTAGGTCAGGTATTTTTCTAAACAAGAAAATAGATAAAACACGGTTGGGAAATTCTTCTTTTAGTTCCTCAACGGCTCTAATGTCATTTACTACCACATAAGGATACTTCCCATCGCGCAATAGCTTTGCAATCTGTTTCGTATCAAGTCCATACCGCATACCATAAGACTGATACACCAAGTCACATTCTTGCGGAATAACATCAACATGCTCAACATCAATTTCCTGCCCATCGTCAAGCGCTGTCATTTCCTCAATGCGATACTCTCTTGTCGTTTTCTTTTTTACAAGCTCCGGATTAAATACATACCCGTGAGAATTAAGGATACTGGGCAAGTTGGCTATTTTTTGCAACACCAAAGACTTCCCACTTTGCGAAGGACCTGTAAGCGTAATTAAAAACGGTTTATGATTTTGCTGTTCATTAATATTCATTTGGTTGAATTCTCACTAAAGCTTTCAGCAACTTTCCTTGCAAATTCAGTAACCACGTCCGTCCAAACGGGATTGCTTACTAAAAACCTCAAATCGGAAGTTACATGAAACTCCATTTCTGGAGCGTTTTCATCATATATTTTATCTCCATTTAACCTAATTTTCTGCTCATTCACACACCTGCGTAATTCATTGGGATGGAGCAAAGCATATTTTGAATTATGCAACGAATCCATATCGAATTTAGCCGGCACAATACACAAATACGGATCCACAAAACACATAGCATCCACAGTTTCTCCACCTGGTAATACACGTGTAGTTTTTACCGCTTCTTTTCTAAAATTTTTAATCGTAACGTCTTTTACATAGTTTAATGAAAATAGATACGACTCCTTAGGTTCCAAATGCAATTCGGTCAACTTCGGATAACGTTTAGTCTTCCACTCGCCCAAATAAATAACCTTTTCTATACTATCGTAGCTATCCTTTGCATCATCATGTCCTCCTTGTCCTTCTTTCTCATCATGATACAATTCTTCTGCTATCTCACGGCGCACCGCCTCTATAGTATCCAAATCTTGAATGCTAACATGTCCGCCGACAGACTTGTCCCATAATCCTCGATTATCTTTTGCGTTTAATGCACGTTGATGGATAAGCATTCTTCCTTCTCTATCAAATATCAACGCCCAAACAACAGTCTTAGTAATTGAAGGATTAGACAAGAAAGCATCGCGCGGGCCTGTACCGATACGCACACGCTGACCATCAAACATATCTACAACTTCTAATCTGTCTCCCTTCGCTGTTTCCTCTGTAGAGTACTTTTGAGCTCCCATACTGTCAATAAAGTATCTATGATAGTATTTTCTAAATTCATCAATCCAGTAGGATTGATATTTATCTTCAGCACTTTTATCTAATTGTGTTAATCTACCTACATACTGAAATTTATCTATATGGTCAAATTCGGTAAGTGCCTGCGTAATGAATAATTTTTCATCAACCTCAATCATAGAAACAGGAATAGGTAAATAGCAATTTTTAATAAAAAGACGCTGTTTTGTACTCCAACGTTCATTATATTCCTCTTTAAGAATTTCCACCTCTTCCGAAGCCATTCTCTCAGCAGATTTTCTAGCCGAGTTTATTTTTCGATTAGCTAGTGACCTTATATCTTCATCATCAATGACATAATCAGCAATTATTTCATGAATAACCTTAGGGAATCCATTTCCGAATATAAATTTAATCTCATCAACATTATAAACAAATTCACCGCTATCAAGTAACATGTCACAATTATCCGTCATACAATCTTGACAAATATATGTCATATCGAGTTTTCTAAACCGATCATCAGACAAATCGATAATGGAAATGGAATGCTCTACCTTCTTTTTAAGCTCTTCTACTTCATTCTTGAACAAGTTCACTTTTTCGATCAATTTCATAATATCGTATTTATCAGTAGCAAACTTTACAAATTGAGTTACTTCTTTATCAAAATATATTTTTGCCTTACTGATTATTATGTCTTTTAAATGGGCTTCTCTTTTTTGTGAAATAATGGCATCCAAAATCTCTGATCTAATACGTATATCAAAAGCCGCGTTTAGCTCTTTTTTCATGGTATCAACAGGGGGCTCCAAACCTGTTGCCTGAATATTATGCTTTTTAGCATAATCTATAAGCTCAGCTTTTAATTCAGACAGCACATTTTGCTTCACGCCATTCAAATTGCCGCGCGTATAAGTTCCGCGAGCCCCACTATTTAATTCTGATAATAATGCGTATTGCGAAATTAAACTCTCTGATTCACACAATATTCGAATTGTAAAGTCGTTAGACTTTTCAAAAAACTTCTCCCCCAATCCATCTCGGACAAGATCTGCCCACGGCAAATCAACCACAGTTGCCCCTAAAATACTTATGCTTTTTCTGGCCGCCTTAATTATTTTAACTAACTCATCCTTCCTAATTTCCTTATTAAGGACCGCTCCGTGTGCATTTTTTGTTGCCATTTTAATTATCCTCCTGAATGGTTATTTGATTTAATTTGCAAATTTTGATCTCGGGCACTCGCTCAAGTCGTTCCAACAATTTATCCATCATAGTAAAATCATGGTAAATCGTATCGTAATTTTCTTCTTTATCTGCTTCGCCTGCAAGCAGTGCTTGATGTTTGCGCAGTTCAATAAGACCTTTAAATGTTGTTAGACAGGCATGCTGTTTGGTCAATCTGTTTTTACGCCCAAGATCCTCCGTAGCTCTATTGGCGCTAAAGTATTTATCTAAATCATCTTCGCCATTTTTACTGCCGATTAAATCTATTGGTTTCTTTGTCCACCCATTCACATAATGGAATGTATCCCAACGAAGATGTTCGCGAATTGCAAGGTTATTACGTGGACTGTCTAATATTTCATCGTTATTTCTGATAAGATATTTTAACCTCATTGGCTTATTCTTACTCGCATCAACCGATACAATAGCATCAATATCATTATCATTTAATCCATATCTTTTACGATATTCTTCGTTTGCTGATATTGCATCATCCTGGTTAGTGGTTATATCCAACCCCAAGAATCCTAGCATCTCCCTAAGCCCCAATACTTTACTTCGATTGGAATCTCTTTCAAATTCAGATGAGAACCCCCACGGCAAATTATGGTTTTGATTCGACAGCGTTGAAGCAAGTTTATCTATAAATGGGGCAACTACATTTTCAACGGAAAGAAAATCCTCATCTAAACCATAGCATTCAACTTTGAGTGGAATATTTCGGAAATTGTTTATTAACGCATCCGTCATGATAGCCGATTTATTCCGGACCTTAATAAAAATACGCACATTTTGCAAAAGGTCAAATCTTTCAGCAAGCATTTGTCTTATTTCAAGTGCTGTCTCTATGCTTGTTTTATCATCACCAAGCGCAATATAAACTGATGTAAAATCCGATTTTTCTATTTCGCTTAAAAGACTCTCATAAAAATCATTTGCCAATACATTACCATGTTTAAAATCTATATAGTATTTTTCTTTGGGACTTTCAAAATACTTTTTACCATTAATTTTTTCATCTCGATTAAAAAGTCCAGGAGATTGTTGCATAAACATTTGTTGACGTACCGACGGTTTGACAGTCATAATATTATTGACGTAGACATCTTCAATATCTTTTGCATAGACTATAGCATTATAATCTGCCCCAAGCAATTGATAATTTATAACGCTGTTTCTCAACATTTGGTAATTCGCGGACCCGAATCCAATAAAAATATTGTTTATCTTATATGCAGATCCACTGATGGGATTTATAATTTTCCCATCTTTATTAAACTCTCCTTTCAACCTAGCTTTATCATAATCAAGTAATGGAGCAATATAATGAGTTAGCGGATGTTCCCAAAAAAACTTCTGCGCACGCAGTTCATAAGGATTAAAAAAATTCACTTTGCCGAATGCATTATCAGCAAAATCAAAGTGCTCCGCTCTATCAATCACGGTATACATAATCCTTGCTTCCAATTTAATCCTGTCAATCTTTTCACCTAACGAAATCCTTTCATTTTCATCTCGCGATTTATGCGCAATAGCAACCGTCTTTTTGAGAAAAGCATCAAGATCAGTAGCCTCAGGCTCACAAACTTTCATAGCACGTTGAGCGACTAAATTGGTTATTATCTCTGCAACCGCAATATTTTCCTCATCACTATCTGAAATTGCAACAACAATGGTTTTACGCTTTTGATTATTTACACCGGCTGCTTGCAAAGAGTCTAGATCTGCGCAGCCATTAATGACCGCATATCCTTTATTTAAGTATTTATAAAAGATATCTTTGCTGTTTCCGCCTAACACTCCACCTATGATAATAGTAACATCATCTCCGCAAAAGAGTCTATATAACCAATTTTTCTTTTTCCTTTGCGCATATAAGCTATTGATGAACACATCGGCATTAGCTCCATTACCGATAACAATATAATGTGTGCTTTTACGTTTAAACGGAAATCCGATTTTATGAAACCATATTTTAAAGCTATTTACAACACCGCGGAAGAATGTAGCAATTAATATATAATACGTCCACAACCCGGCAAGCACAAATACAATGATTAGCATTATAGCAAAAAATTGTCCCGATGCGCCGGCACTCCAAACTTCACTAATAATACCATCTTGTCTAAAATCAAACGCGAATAAGCGAATGGCCCAAAACGCACTTGTCGCAATAGCAATGAGATAATCACCCCCTACACTTTGATTGCCTAGTTTACCAATATAATAAACCAAATGCAAGGCAAATCCCATTGCAAATATTGCTAACCACCATACGCCAACATATATGGATTCTTTACCCTTAATCCCGCAATTTTTTCTATGCCAAAAATAATAGATTGCAAGGCCGACGATTATTATGCATGATAATATTCCAAAAATTAATTCAGTTGCATTCATTTCGTCCTCCTTTGCGATATAAATTATCGCTTAATTAGGTTAAGAATCTATTTTTTAGCTCGTTACAACTAACTTATTAGGTTAGTAAATGTAGACTTTTACTGTCTACCTATTTTTCGCTAACTTTCGACAAATTCATTATAGCACAACGCCACAAAATATGCAAGAGGTTGAGTTAGTAAAAGTCTACGTTTTTTAAATTGTTTTATAAACTGTAATGTATATCACAAATACTGTCTAAAATTTCTTTAAGTCTTATTTGTAACTAAATTATTTAAAAGGAGATTATTCATGACAGTATTTGCATACGCAAGAGTATCTGCACAAGATCAAAACATCGCTAGACAGCTAGACGCATTCCACAATTACGGAATTGACGATGAACATATATTCACAGATAAAAAGAGTGGAAAAGACTTCGAACGCGAAAGCTATAAAAAGCTAATGCGTAAGCTAAAGAAAGGAGACCTGTTGGTCATTAAATCAATAGATCGCTTAGGTCGTAATTACGATTCAATAATACAAGAGTGGAAACATATTACAAATGAAATAAATGCAGATATACTCGTATTAGATATGCCGCTTCTTGACACTCGTACAAAAGCCGATAATCTTGTGGGCAAATTCATCTCCGATATTGTTTTACAAGTACTATCTTTCGTCGCCGAAAACGAGCGAGCCAATATAAGGCAACGACAAAAAGAAGGAATCCTATCCGCTAAAAATCGCGGTGTTCAATTCGGCAGACCACAAAAAAGTTATTCCGAAGAATTTATTAACGCAGTCCGTAACTTTAACAATAAGATCATATCGCTCAGCCAAGCCCTGCATATTACAAAATTAAAGCGATGCAATTTCTATTATCACATGCACCGCTTGTCGGATTTAGGATATTTACAATAGCTTTTGCATTGAATATTTGACTACTTTGACAGAAGATTATTTGTTGTCCATTTTAACTGTTTACACTAATAATTACTAATCCATCTCAAAAGAAGATGATTGATCGTAAATAACTTCTACAATTTTTCTACAAAAGCCGTTTGCATTTGCGAAAAAATAGAAATAACCAAATATAACTCAAAAGCACTCAAATATATCAAAAGTGCATAAAAATAAGCCTTAAATCGGTCGGCAAAGAGCAAAATCGAGAATAGCGATAACTATCAATCAAAAGAAATAACAAAGTGTAATACAGTGTTTAAAACTTGAAAACCGTTTGGGTGCAAGCCCACGGGGGTTCGAATCCCTCCGCCTCCGCCAAAACAAAAAGACAGGACTTGTGCCTGTCTTTTTGTTTTGATAAGTGCGGCTTGGAATGAGCATGCGGCTATTGTTTGCCACACATGTTTCAAACTTTTATTAAAGCAAATTATTACAATTTCTTTGTAGATTTTTTGCCGCATGTTTGCTAGGCGCTCGGCTGAAAGCCGAAATCCGCGCCACATCTCGTGGCGCAATCCCCCCGCCTCCGCCAACGCATGGCGCCCCCTTAACGGGTGCGTTTTGCGTTGACTGAGTGCACAATCCCTCAAAAGTATGGATTAGATTTGTATTATGCGCTTGAAAACTCATATCGATTTATGCTATAATAAATTTGCTTAATGAAAAGATAAAAAGAAATCTATGAGGTATTTAGCAAATGAAAAACACTGCGTTGGTTGTGATCGATCTTCAAAACGACATTACGAAAAACTACAAAGAAATTATCGGTAACGTAAACGCCGCTATCGATTGGGCGGTAGCTAACGATATTCACGTGGTTTATATTAAGCATAATAACATATCGGCGGGCACCCGTACGTTCAAGCCCGACACTCGCGGCGCAGAGCTAGTTCCCGACTTGAAAATCGTGTCCGAAAATATATTCGTAAAAAGCAAGGGCAACGCATTGACGAGCGAAGGATTTGCCGCTTTTATAAACAAGAACGGCATTAAAGAATTTTACGTTACGGGCGCCGACGCTGTTGCTTGCGTAAAATCGACTTGCTATAATATGGCAAAGAACGGCTATACCGTTCACGTTCTTTCCAACTGTATTACAAGCTACGACAAAAAGAAAATTCCAGAAATGCTGGACTACTACGAGCGCAACGGCTGCTCCGTCGAAACATTAGGCTAGGCGTTGCTTTAATTTAATATCCACAACGCTAAATTGAGCGTCGTCGCGATACTGAGCCAAATCGGGTAGATGCTTAAAATATATCCGTAAATTTTTTTGGTTTTAAGAATATCGACGATCAAAGCAAACCCTGCGATCAGGTTGAGCACAATAGCTATATTCCCTATTAACAATTGTTTAAGCGTGAAGAATATCAAACACCACAAAACGTTCAGCACTGCGTTGATAATCATTAAATAGACGGTAGAAATCGGTATGCCGTCTTTTTTTATCCATAAAAAATTGATGACCGCAAAAGCCGAATATATAACCGTCCATACGATCGGGATAACGATATTGGGCACCCATTGCTCGGGCTTGTCCAACGAGTTGAACCAATCCATTCCGAGCCTTACGAAAACCGTTCCCAAAAGCGCAACGGATATTATTACGATAAACGATATAACTATTTTTTGGGTTTGATTTCTTTCCATATCATGGGTATATTATTTTTTGCAAAATAATATACCGCCGTGGGAAATCTCCCGCGGCGGCAATAAGCATTTTAATTTTAATCCAATTTTTTTCCGCATTTTCCGCAAAACTTCGCGTTTTCGGAATTTATCCGCCCACAACCCGAACAAACTTTGCCTTCCTTTTGTTCGAGTTCGGATTGTTGCGCAGGCTCGACGGGTGCGCTTTCCGCACTATCCAATTTCTTTCCGCAGCGTCCGCAGAACATCGCGTGTTCGGCGTTTATCCGTCCGCACTCGTGACAAACTTTGCCGTCTTTTTGCTCAGGCTCGGACTGTTCGACAAGCGTAACGGCTTCGCTTGCCGCAGCAGATTTTTTGCTACGCTTTGTCGAATAAATGACCGCGATTATAACCACGATGACAACCACTATTATCGCCAATAATATCCATAGCCACATGAGATCGCTATCGCCGTTATCGGGATCCGCACCCGTGCCCGTATTCGTTCCCGTTCCCGTACCCGTGTTCGTGCCGTCGCCCGAACCGTCGCTCGTCTCCGTTTTGGCGGTAACGAAAAGAATACAGGTAAGTTCGTCCGTTTCGAATATAGCGAAATTGCCTTCCGTGGTATATTGCAGTTCGGTCGCCTCGCCGTTTTTCAGGTTATAAATTTTGTACACCGTTCCGTTACGCAGCGCGTCGGGAATAAGCGCGTGCACCGCAACGACGCCCGACGGAGTGATCACGGCGGAGTCCTTGACTATCTTTACGTTCAGCGCGGTGTTAATAACGCCGTCGACCACGTCCGGGTTAAGGCTCGCTCTTTCGACAACGAGCTCGGCGCCATTTTCGAAGCCCTCGTCACACGACACGCCCAAAATGGTTTTTCCGTTCTCTATATAAACCAAATCGGTTATGTCGGCGAGGTCTTCCGCAACGTTATACGCAAACGAATTATTATCGAACTCATAATCACCCGAATCGGCAAGCGCGAGAACGTATTCGCCCACTTCGCGCAAAGAGGTAACAGTGTTCCCGTCCTTGTCCTTTTTAAGCATGAGCGCGGAAGTTCCGTCGACTCGCTGTTTGTTCCCGTTTATGCCGTCGAACACCGCGACTATTTTATCGCTCGCGTCCACGCCGTCGTATACGTGATCGGCGGAGCTGTCGGCTGCGACCTTGTCATTGAAATACCACGTGACGGTCACTTTCTTTTTGGCGGCTGTCACAGTAACGGACAGATGCTTTTTCTGCACCTCGCCGCCCAGATCTCGGTACGCGTAATCGAATTCGATATCGTTATCCCCGCCGTGAAGAGGCGTCGAGAGCATGACAAGGTAACTTTCTCTGTCGATCACGTCGGGTAGATCCTTGGTATGTTTGAGCTGTCTTTCGACGATCACCGTAACCGACCTATCGCCCGCCGTCGGAGAATCCTTAATGCCGACAACGCGCGCGTCCTGCATTTGGTAATACCCATCGTCCGCGCTCCCGACTACCCTCAAAGTAAAAACGTTATTGTAAAAATTATAGTAATCGGACGGCGCAAGACTAAACGTATATTCGCCCTTTTCCGCCGTCGAATTAACGACGTTCCCTGCCGAGTTCTTGACGATCATGTCGCCCGACAAACCGTTTATTTCTTTTTGCTCGCCGTCGTAACCTTCGAAGCACGCCGCGATCTTGTCGACGATATTAACGCCGTCGTAATTACGCCTTACCGCGCTATTAGTGAATGGTTCCGGAGTAGAGGACGGATCCGAGCAAACCCACTCGATTATCGCCATCTTTTTCGTCGGAATGACTTCGCTCGACATCGGCTCTAAATGCACTCCGCGCTTGCCGTTATACTCGTACTCGAACTCAACGGGATTTCTTCCGAAAACCAACGGCGATTCGCTGATGTCAACCGTAACGGTCTCAACGAACTTTTCGGTCGACGAGTCGGCGACGTTTTTAACGGTGACTTCTACGGTAAATGTTACCGAAGTATCGCCCACCTCCGCCGTCGCCGTATCGATTATCTCGGCGGAGTCGAAGACGAATTCTCTTGAATCGGGCGCGTTCACTAAGGCGCACTCCTTCCGAGATAGACTGTAGTCTATATACAAGCCATCGTCGGAATGAAAATGCGTATTGGGCTCGCTACGGTTGCCCCCATTGTAATAACCATTGGTAAGGTCGCCCGTACTCATAGTCACGTAAATCGAAGCGTCGTCGCCGAGCTCGCCAGTAATATTTATCTTGCCTTCGTTATTGGCGTTTCGAAGAAGCTCCAAATTGTTCGCCGTTCGCGAACCCTCGGGACCTCGCATGTTTCCGCTGATAACGGCGTTACCCTCCACCGAGAACTGCCCGCCGTTCACGTAAACGCCCGCGCCGCAGTAGAACAGCTTAACGGTTTCGCTTTCCGCGTCCGTGCCGTAATTTATAACGTTATTCGTTATGCTCCCGCCGTACATGGCGAACTTACCGCTGTTGTCGCCGACGAGAACGCCCGCGCCGCTCTTCGCGGTAACGCTGTTTTCGGTTATCGTTCCGCCGTACATATTGAACGTGCCGCCGTAAGCGACGTACACACCGCCGCCGCCGTTGCCGCTCGCCCGACTTTTGGTTATAGCGCCGTCGTACATATTGAACGTGCCGCCGTTGCCCACCGTCACCGCGCCGCCGCTGCCATAGTTTCCCGCGACCTCGGTTATTGCGCCGCCGTACATATTGAGCGTGCCGCCGTACACGCGCATGCCCTTGTCGGTTATCGTTCCGCAATTATCCGCACCGCCGCAATCGTAAAGGTCGAGCGTTGAACCGCTGTATATCTCGAAGGCGTACCTTCCCGAAACGGAAATAGTATGCCCGTGAAGACATAGCTTAACGCTTTCGTTTTGAAAAAGCTCTATCGATTTGGGTAGCGTGAAGTCATCCGTCAAATAATAATTACCGGACGGCAATTCTTCAACCGCCGCAGAAAGAGGCGTAGCATTCGCATGGTTCGCACCGAAAACGGCGTCGTGATCGGTCGATCCATCCGCATACGCCTTTTCGGTAAAAACAAAATAAAGCGGCCACAACAACGCCGCAACAACAACGACAGCAACCAACGCAAAAAAACGACAAATTATCGTTCTTATTTCACGACAAGTCACGTTCCCCCTCCGATATTCCCAAATGAAATAGTACGGTATTTAAAACCTAAACACATTATAAAATACGCGTTAAAATATGTCAATACCTAATTCGAATTTTCCATAAAAACTTCGCGACTTTATTTCACTCCATTAATAAAAACCGCACCCTTTCGGGTGCGGTCTATAAAGAACGAGAATAAAGAATTATTCGCCTACGAGCAAGTTTCGCGGCGCGATCTTTTTGACTTTGAGCGATAGCAGACACGCTATGCCGAACGACAAAAGGATTAGCCCGATTCCCGCGATAGAGATAAACCCGATAGGCACGGCAAAATTACATTTTATTATACCGAGGCTACCGAAAAACAGGCTCAAAAGCGGGTTTACGGTAAGTCCGCTAATTATCAGCCCCACCACCGTCGATATAATGATAGCCGGCATGAACGACAGAGCCGTTTGCAAAATAAGCTGCTTCGTTGTAAAGCCCAACGACTTCAAAATTCCGTAATCGCGCTTTTTATTATTGAGCATTGTGCGAACCAACAGATACAGCACGAACGCTATGATGATCGCCGAAAGCACGAGTATGGCTATAACTATCATCGTCATGAGCGACACGTAAACGGATGCGGCGGCTTCGATCGTTTCTTCCACGTTTATCGTCGTATTCACGCTTTCCGCGAACCGTTCTTTCATTTCCGCATTGAACTCGTCTATATCGGTGCCGTCCGCAACGTTTAAATAATACGTGACGTCGGTAATATTTCCCAGCCGCTCGTAGCCCTGCCGAGTCATAAGCCCGTCGCGCCCCAAGTAATTGGTTACCTGAGTAAGCCCGCTTATAAGATATTTCTCCTTATTGCCGTTTGCCGTGATCTCGATTTCATCGCCCACTTCCAAACCGTGTTCTTTGCAGTATTTTGCACCGACGGCGATCTCGTTATCGAACTTGGGAAACCTGCCCTTATATATAACGTTAGGGTTATTGACCCTTGAAAAATCGTCGCAAAGCGTAGTTAAAAGCTCCGCGCCGCCCGTATGCGTAACGTTGATGGACGTGTACAAGTAAGCTTTTTCCACGCGCGCGTCGGCGTCCATTTCCCGCAAAAACTCGTCCTCGGCGGCTACGTTCACGCTTATACAGCTGTCCGCCGTTTCGCCCACGATAAGGTTCAAAAACGGCGTCATGTCGGCTATCATATTCTGCACCATGACCCCCGAGAAAACGACGACGAGCGACAGCACGAGCATGGTTATGCAAACGGTTATATTATGCTTTATGCCAGAAAGCGTGGTTTTAAGCGCAAGCGCGAGATTTAAGGGCGCTTTCGTCTTTTCGAGCGGCACGTGGTTGCGCTTGAAGTTATGCGTTTGCACGCCCGCGCGCAATGCGACGATGGGCTCGATTTTCTTTATTCTGCGCGAGGCAAGCCACACGGCGAGCGCGACCGTTCCGCACAAAATCACAAGCGAAATAACCACGGGAAGCGGCAGGAAGCGAACGGCGTACGGTATTCCCGTTTGCGCTATCATCATCGAATTGATCGCGGGGAATACGCAGTACGAGAGCGCGCTGCCGACTATTGCCGTCAGCAACGCCAAGCCTAAAAATTGAAACATGAGCGAGCCGATTAGCTGCCGCGAGGTGTAGCCCACCGCTTTCAGCGCGCCGAGGTTTTTAACGTTGACCTGAATATAATTGACGATATTCGATACTATTACGACAATAGCTATCAATAGCACGAAGAACGCCATTGCGCTTATAACGCCCGAGCAAATCATCTGCGAAATATATCGCGCCTGCACTACTATATCGTAGCTGTTGCTTACCATCGTAACGTTGGGGAAGCGTTTGGAAATCGTGCTCTTAATATCCGCTTCGTAATTCAGGTTTTCGTCCAAATCGGTCAAGCGCACCGCGCACAATACCGATTTCGGCGCATAGCCGAGCGATTCCAGCTCCGCGTATTTATCTTGCGTGAGAATAAGCTCGGTCAAGCCGCAGTTGTGCGACCCCTCCATTACGCTGTTGAAAAACCCGCAAACGTTATATTCGACCGCGTGGCTGCCTATAAATATTTCGACCGTCTTGCCGACCGCAATATCGTTCGATTTATAAATCATCGGAAAGTAAGCGCCGCTCGAATAATTCCCGTCTTCCACGATTTCGGCTCTGCCGACGGAACGCGTCAGCGCCCTGTCTTTATCCAAAAACACGAACCAGCTGTTCATCTCCCCGCCGTTATAAGAAAACGTAGCGGTCATGTGCATACAGCTTTCCAAGCCGTACTCCGTCACTCGGTCGTCGTTATCGAGCGTTGCCGATAAAAATTCGCGCACTGCGCCGTCGCTGTCGCCCACCGTCACCGTCACGTGCTGGGCGTTCAGCTTATCGTGGTATCTGTCGAAGTTGGCACGATAGTCCATAGACAGCATAAGCCAAAGATTAAGCAGCATAGCCGCAAGCAAAATCAGCACGACGATAGCCGCGGTCTGCCCCTTAGCCCTGCGCATATTGGAGCGCGCTATAAGAAACGACTTTCTCATCTCACCACCCCATATCTTTCAAAAATACGGAAAGTTTTTCGTGCCTTGCGGTATCGCCGTGCGCGTACTTGCCGAGATCGCACTCGCCCAAGATCGCGCCGTCCTTTAAGTACAGAATACGGTTGCCGCGCCGCGCCGAGCGCATATCGTGCGTTACCATAACGACACTCTGCCCACGCTCGTTGAACTTAGTTAGCGTGTCGAGAACGTCCAATCCGGTCTGCGAGTTGAGCGCGCCCGTCGGCTCGTCGGCGAACAGGATTTCGGGCTCGTTGATAAGCGAGCGCACTATCCCCACGCGTTGCGCTTCGCCGCCCGATATTTGCGTGGGAAATTTCTTTTGCGTTTCTTCGGATATATCGACCGCCGCGAACAGCTCTTTGGCTTTTGCCACGAGCGCCTTTTTATCCTTGTTTACGAGCAGCCCTGCGGACAGCACGTTGTCCATGACCGACATACCGTCGATGAGATAAATTTGCTGGAACACGAACCCGCAGTGATCGCGGCGGAACACCGCAAGCCCGTCCTGCGACAAATTCGATATGACCTTATCCCCGAAAGTGATCTTGCCGAGGCTGGGCGTGTCCATGCCCGAAAGCGCGTACAAAAGCGTGGACTTGCCCGCGCCGCTCGCGCCCATGATAACGGTAAAGTCGCCGCGGTAAAGCTCCAAGTCGATATTTTTAAGAACGTGCTGTTGCAAGCCCCCGTTAGAGAAAGTCTTGCTCAGGTTTTCGGTTTTGAGCAGTATTTGTCTGTCCATATCTAACCTCCTTACGGGTGTTCAACCCCAGTCGATACATTTTTACGGGCAAATCGCGGTTTATACGCGCGAAGCGTCGCTTGCCGTACCGCAGAGGGTACGACGCGCTCCGTTTCGCACGTCTATCCTCGCGGTTTGCCTCGTAAAAACACTTCGTGCCCGAAACGGAGCTGTTTTTAGGCTATATCAAGGCAAACGAGCGAAGTTGTAGTGGTGCTACCACAAGCGAGTTTAACGCGGATAGAGCCAAAAACAGCCCGTTATCGGGTGTATCTATTGGGAGTTGAACACCCGTTTACACGCTCATTATACATTTTTTAATTCTTAAACGACTTTAATTAAATCTTAAATCTTTCTTAATTCTTCCCGCACAACCGCAAAATAACTGTTACCTTCAAGCCGTGTTCGCCGTTTTCGATGATAAGCTCGCCGCCCATCTCTTTCATGAAATAGTCGGAGATATAAAGCCCCAAGCCCGCGCCTTCGGTATTTTTAGCATTGCTTCCGCGCTTAAATTTTTCTTTGAGCGTGGGCAACTCGTCATCGAGCACGCCGCCGCCGAAATCCTCTATAATTATGCCGATACAGTCGCCGGTTTTATGGGCGGTTACCGATATCTCCGTTTTTGCGTACTTGTAAGAGTTGGCAAAGATATTATCGAATACTTGCTGTAACCGCAAGCTATCGGCATACACCAAACATTCGGGAATATTGGGAACGGTTGCGCGGTGCATATAGTCCGCATTTTCAAGTAGCGTCTTTATTTGTTTACTGTCTATATTTGTAGGGGTAACGGTAAGCTGTTGCAATTCTTCGAGCGTCGCCGTAAACAGATTTGTAACGAGCGTATTTATCTGGTCTGTTTTTCCTATGATATGCGTGTAATTCGCCTTGTCCTTATCGCCGACAGCAACGGCAAGCCCGACCTCGGAAACCGCCTTTATGCTTGCGACGGGCGTCTTGATGTCATGGGATAATTTTGCCACAAGCTCTTTCTTGCCGGCGTTCGCCTGCGCTTCGACAATGCGCGCTTTTTTGAGCTCCGCCCGCATAATATCGAAGCTTTCCGTGAACGCACCGAACAAATTCCCCCTGTCCATTTCAAGCGGTATATCGAGATTGCCGCCGGCGACGCGCTCGGCAAAACCTTTGAGCTTGCGAAACGGGCGAACGACGGTATAGTGCAAATAAACGGCGTACCCGATACACATCGCGCCGCTTAACGTAATTGCAATCGACAAAACAACTATCGCCGTGCGCTTTTGTGCTTGGAGCGTTTGCGCGCCGTCGTTATAAATAATCACCTTGCCCACTTCCGCGCCGTCGACGTCAATATCGAGTACGGTATCTCTATGCGTAATCGCCGCGTTCTGACTTTCGGACAGCCCCGACTTCGTCCTGAAAAGAACGTTGCCGTTTTCGTCCAAAACAACGTAATCGAGCGCAGTGGAATTTTCATGTTCATCCAAATTGCCGAAGCCCTGCGTTACCGTCTGTAAGACCTCGTTGACCTCGACCGCGTCCTGCGAAAAGTCGGGCGCTTGCACGGCAAACACTATAAGCGAGATCACCTCGGCTAAAAACACGAGAAGAACGCCGATCAAAAACAATTGCCTTTTCATCGACTGCCTCCGTTGAATTTATAGCCGTCGCCCCAAACGGTAACGATATACTTAGGCGCGTTTGGCGAGATCTCTATCGCCTCGCGCAGCCTGCGAATATGCACGTTGAGCGTTCCGTCGCCCGTGAACTTATCCTCCCAAACCTTTTCGAAAAGCTCCTTTTTGGATATCACCCTGCCCTCGTTCGCCATAAGGTACGCGAGCAATTTAAATTCTAGCGTGGTAAGCTTTACGGGCTTGCCGTTTACGCCAACCTGTTTCGCCTCGAAATCGACGGTCAAATATCCGTCTGAATACTCTGTGGCAATGCCCCGCCCGTAACGCTTTAATACGGCTTTCACCTTGGCGAGAAGTACGCCGAGCGAGTACGGCTTTTGCACGTAATCGTCGCCGCCGATATTGAGCGCGACTATCTTATCGTCGTCGCTCGTCCGCGCCGAAATGAACAGTATGGGAATGTTCGTCGTTTCCCGCAATTGCTTGCATAGATCGAACCCGCTCCCGTCGCCGAGATTAATGTCGAGAAGTATGAGCTCGGTCGTGTTCGTATCGAAAAACCTGCGGCACTCGTCCGCGCCGTAAACGGCAACCGTATTCACCCCGAACAGATTGAAGTACTCGGCTGTGCTGTCCGCAAGCACTTTTTCGTCATCCACGATAAGGCAGTTATATTTCATAGCGCACCCCGTATCAATATTATAGCATTTCCGCAAGCGTAAATCTTTAAGAATTCCTTAAATTTTAATAAGCGGCAAACAAATAAAAATCGCCAATGCTTTTACGCATTAGCGATTTTGGTCGAATTGTAAGCAAACTATATCGAAAAATTATTTTTCCAGTTACGCCTTTTTTATGCCGTAACGCCGAATTTTCGCAACCTTGTTCGTCATGATTTTTCTGCCGATATTCTCGTATAAGAACTTTTTCGCGCCGCGGTATTCTTGCGCGTATTCAGAATAGAACTCGTCGGGAGTATCGAACACGCCTAAATCTTCTACAACCGCCTGCTGTTGTACCGTCGTATTATCACCTTTAAAATCGATTTGTAAATCTCCGAAATCTTTAACGGCTACGGCGTAATCGAAGAATTTCCCACTGTGTTCGGGGAACATTTTTTGCAAGCCCGAAATATACGCTTTATCGGTTATCACGCCCTCCAAACTCAACCATTCGCCGTTGTAAAACACTTCCGCCCAAGTATGGACGATATACGGCGGAGCAAGCCTTGCCATGATCTTAGGCATAAGACTGCGCTGAAAAACCTTTGTGACCTTGCTGCCGTGCAAACGACAAGGAATACCCACGGCGCGAAGCAACGCCATTAGCAAAGTCGCTTTCGTGTTGCATTGTCCGTAGCCGTCCTTTAATACCTGCGCAGCGGTCAAATTGTCGTACTTGTTGTAGCCAAGCACTATCTCGTTTTGAACGAAATCGTAGATCGCGCCGATCTTGCCGTACTCGTCCAAATCGTTCCACTCGTGCGCGCCTATTAAGTCGGTGAGCGCCTGTGCGTTATAATCGAGCATTGGCGTGCTAATCAAATACCTTTCCATATAAGCATCTACCTTTAACCGTTACTTTTACGGTTTTACGATCGCCCACAAACAGCAATCGACCAAAACGTTATTCTTGTACATACTGCCTTTTTTGAGTATGCCCTCGTATTGCATACCTATCTTTTCCATGACTCTGCCGCTCTTTTTGTTTTCAACGTGGTGCGTCGCCTGTATTCTTTCATAGCCGACGGAAAACAGATACTCTACTACGCTTTTCGCCGCTTCGGGCATAATGCCCCTACCCCAATACTCGTCGCCTATACACCACCCGAGCTCTGCGCAACGTTTTCGCTCGTTGGTTTCGCAAACGTCGATACAGCCTATGACCTCGTTATTCTCCTTCCACACGATCGCCCAGCGGTAAGTATTTTCTTTATCGTACTCGGGCAGAACGAAATCGGCAAGATAGCTTTTTGTGTCTTCGACGCTAGTATTGTGCGACCAAGACACATATTTCGTTACTATCTCTTTACTGCGATAATTATCGTACGTATTTTGCGCGTCCGCAAGCTTGAACTTTCTCAAAATCAATCTTTCGGTTTCTATCGTCTGCGTGCCTTTGTCCATATATAGACTCTTTTTGTAAAATTTAAATCAATATATCACGGCGAACAAGTTTTGTCAAGCGTATAAACTTAATATAAATGCTCAACGCGGCGAACGCGGAATATGACGAATAAACACAGGTTTTTTGCGCGGCGGCTGTTCCGCTTGACTATCGATTTTTCAGGTGATAAAATGTAAAAAACGAATCGAGTGATATAACGTTATGGAACTACACGAAACGCAAAAGGTACAGGTGAGCAAGATAGGCACGGACGGGAATTTATCCGTTGTCGGGTCTTTTCAAATCATTCAAGATGCGGTTACCGACTTATTGTGTTTGTACGACCTCGACGCGCCGACGCTTAGAGACAAACACAACGCGATATGGCTGTTTGTCAAAACACGAGCCAAGTTTATAAAGAAGCTCGAATGTCAAGAAGTCTTTACTGTTAACGCTTTTGTTTCGTACGTTTCGTTGGCCAAGATGCACGTGGACGTGCAAATCAAAAACGCACACGGCGAAACCGCTCTGTATTCGAGAACGGTGCTTTGTGCATTAGATAGAGAAAAGCAATCGATACGCAGACTTCCTACCGTCGGCGTGAATATGAATATGCCTACGCGCGGCGAAGAAATAAAAATAGATTTTACGGACTTCGTAAAAACCGATTTACCGCTAATCGATACCGTTCGGGTAAACTCGACCAATATAGATATGTCCCACCATACCAACAACGTGGAATACGTAAGACTTATCATGAACACGTATTCGGTCGAACAAACGGAATCAATGAATATAAGAGATATGGAATTGATTTATACGGATCAGTCGTACGAAAACGACAGCCTTGCTGTACGCAAGGCTGTGATTGATAACACTCATTATATCGTATTGGAAAAGATCGGCAGTCCCGTGATTAAGTGCGAAATCGTTTGCGAAAAATAAAATTTATTCGCCGGGGCTCTGCTAAGAATGAAGTTTTTTGTTATAGTTCGACCGGTGTGAAGCTTTATCGGCATTTGATTCGGGCTTATCTTTCTCTTGTGTCTTTTGATCGCTCTCGCCGCTCATATACTCTTTGATCTCGTTAAACAGCTCGTAAGGGTTCTCAACGTAGCTGAATCTAAGCGTTCTCCTCGGAGGATTTTTAAATTCCAGCGTGCCGGTGTGAGTTTTTTTACTTTTGTCTAATATACCGATTTCGACGGACGCTTCGGCAATTTGGTCATAATAACGCGATTCGTAATGAACGCCCATAGAACCGCTCCGCACGATCACACGTTTATTAGTATACGCGTAATATGAGTTTTTATAGTTGCGCGCAAAAAAGAACGGAAGCGTGAACAAAGTTATAGCCATAAAGAATATAAAGTGCGGCCAGAATATCGGTATTGCGAACGGAAAAATCGGCGACTTCCAATACCTGCTTTTGGACGGCTTTATGACCCTTATGATTTGCTCGTCCTCATCCAAAATATCGTCGAATAAATGCTCCATAATAAGCTCCTATATCTATACAAAATGATTTTAACATTTTAATATGAAAATGTCAAGAGCCGACAATTGTGGTGTTTGATCATACCGCACAAACAACACTAACGACAAAAAAACGCACCCGTCAGGATGCGTTTACGTTGGTGGAGATGATCGGAGTTGAACCGATTTCCGATACGGGTTTGCGGGGCTTTCTACAAGTTTAGTTCATCGCTCGATGTCCGAGAGCAAACCGCAATGAACAAAGGTTTGCACCCGCAAGGTCTTGTTACTCGGCACGGTTCGACCGCTTCCTTACCGAGTTGCCTACCGTTCAATTACGCCCGCCTACCTAACGGTAGGTATTAGGGGCAGACGCCGTAGCTATTAGTTAAGCTGCGAATGCCATTGCCGGAGCCGCAACAGGAGCCGCGAACTTGATGACTTTGGCATTTTCGTTTTTGTTGGCACTTAAAGCCGTTTCGCGTTTTTAGGTAGTCGCGACCCTACCACCTGCTTTTCCGCCGCTGAGCCGCACCGTCGAAGCCTTTACATCCCCATGGTTTATGGCGTAGTATGTATTATACGCTTTTCTTTTGCGTTTTGCAACTGTTTTTACGATTTTCGATTTTAAATTTCCACGATATTTATATCCACGCCGTCGAAGTCCGTTTTATCGGTCGTGGTTATTATCGACTGCAACCCGTCGAGCGTATCTAGCAGTTTCTTTCTTCTGCCCGCGTCGAGCTCGCTGAACACGTCGTCCAAAAGCAATACGGGACTCGTACCGAGCGCGTCCTCCAACAATTTGGTTTCGGCAAGCTTCATGGCGAGCGCCGCCGTGCGTTGCTGACCCTGCGAACCGAACGCCCGAAGATCGACGCCGTCTACGCTTATTTTTATATCGTCCTTATGCGGACCTGAATGCGTGTATTTCAGCCGATAGTCGCTTTCCCTGTCCGCCTCGAACCGCCGCAGCAGCTCGGCTTTGATACCGTCCACTCCCTCGCCGCCCGCGCCCTCGTATTCGAGCGACAGAGTTTCCTTTCCGCCCGACAAAAACGAATGCTTGTCCTGCGCAATCGGGGCGAGCTTATTGATAAACCCGCGACGGCTTTTAATCACCTTTGCGCCGACGTCGGCGAGCAACTCGTTCCAGGGCGCGAGCGTGCTGTCGTTAGCGCCGCCGCTTTTAAGTAGCTTGTTCCTGCTCTGCAAAATTTTATCGTACTGCGACAGCGCGGCGAAGTACGCCTTGCTTATTTGGCACAGTGAAATATCCATAAACCGTCTGCGGTCGGCGGGCGCGTCCTTGACGATTTTAAGCCCGTCGGGGCAAAACAGCACGACGGGGCAAACGCCCATTAATTCGCTCATTCTCGTTATCGGCACGCCGTTTATCGCCACGCGTTTATTGACGGCGCGGTCGATAACTATTTGCACAGTTTCGCTGCCCGTGTCCTTATCCGCAGTGACCGAGATATATGCGCGCGGCGCGTCGTTTTTTATAAGCTCGCGGTCGCGCGGCGTGCGGAACGATTTGCCCACGCCCGCAAAATACACCGCTTCCAAAAGATTGGTTTTGCCGCGCGCGTTAGCGCCCACGAACGCATTGCGCGTGGGGCATAACTCGACCGTTCGTTCGGCGGCGTTGCGGTAGTCCTTAACTTTGAGTACGGTTACGTTCACTTGCGGGTTCCCTTACCCTTGCCCTGCGGTGCGCTCGGTTTGTCGCCGCCGTGCGTTACGTATACGATATGCACTATCGCCACCACTACGAGCACGGCATAGCAAACCCATGCGACGAGCGGCCATTTGAGCTTGACGCTTCCTATCTTGCGGTAAACGAGCACGGTGGGATATTCGCATATCCACGGATCTTCGGGATCGTTCGGCTCGATGGGCGCTCCGCTCGCGCTCTCGCCGTAGAACAGCTTATACTCGCCGTTCTCATCTGTGCGCACGGAAAGAGTAATATCGCCGACGAGATCGGTACGCAAAATATTGCTTTCGGGAACGCCGATAGCCAAATACCTATCGAGCGCTTCCTGGTGCGGGTGTTTGTACGAATTGCCCTCGCCGCACGAAATAACGCAATAAACGCCTTTCGCGCCCGCGTCGGTCGTTATCGCTTGGAGATAGTCGAGCGTGGTCGCGTTGCGCGAGCCGTGGTGTCCTGCTTTTATAACGTTTACGCAATAGCTGTCTGTGAACGCGTCGTACTTATCGGTCACGCCGTCGGTCTTGGCGGACTCTATTTTCTCGACGAACTGTTCGAGGTTTTTCTCCTCGGCGTCACCCGACATGGCGTACTTAAAGCCCTTATATTCGAGTATCATTATGGGCGAATAGTTGTTCCACTCGCCCTCGCCCGTGTACTTGGTGGAGAACGGCGAATAGAAATCGAAAGTGTACGTGCCGTCGGTTATAGTGTCGCAGGTTGCGGGATCGGTGATCTTGACCGTCGAAGTAAAGTCCTCGGTCTCGGCGTACATAGCTTTTACCGCCGCGGCGTACGCTGCCGTGTCCTTAGTGCGCGCGTCAGAGGTCAAGTCGGTTTTGCCTGGGTCTACGTAGGGGTTTTTGTCGGTACCAATCGCTTCCACGTTGGGGCGGTAGACCTCTTTTGCGGGATAGTTAGTGAGCACGTAGTCAAAGCTCCCGCAGTGGTCTGAGTCGGGGTGCGTAAGTATCGCATAATCGAAATACGTAAAGTCCTTCGGCAGCGTTTTGTCGATAAACGTTTGTATAGCCGTTTCGGTTTTCTTATTGTTCTCGCCGCCGTCGATGACCATGGTCTTGCCGTCTGGGAATTCTATTACGGTGCAGTCGCCCTGACCTACGTCCACGAAATGCACGTTGAGCTCGCCCGAGCCGTCCGTCGCCGAAACGTGCACGCCGTTCTTGCTCTCTATGACTACGATCTCGCTCTCGTCCACAGGCTCGTCGGTGTAATACAAAAGCCCGAGTTTAAGCTCGATATCGGTCGACCACACCATGGACACCGCGAGCACGATCGCCACGATAACGAGTATCGCTATATCGATTATTATTAATTTCTTCGACTGTTTGTTCATAGCTATTACCTAATTAGACTCTCTATCTCGTCGCACTTTTCGAGCGCGGCGTTATACCCGAGCTCTATCATGTCGAGATAGCCGTTCTTGCTCGTCGACTTATACTTAGAGGTGTCGGGCGCGATAAGAATATCGGACTGCATAAGCCCCATGACCGAGGCGTTCGCGCTCATGATCGAGAACACTGCTTTCATAACGTCGAACACGCCCGTACCGTCCGTGCCGCTGCCGCGCGACGCATGAACGTCCACCGTGACCACCTTATCCGCACCGAGCATTCTGCAAACTTCGGCGGGGATATTATTGACGAGCCCGCCGTCCGCTAGGTTCATGCCGTTAAGCGGAAGCGGCGCGTACACGATCGGGTACGCCGACGATGCGGACACTGCGTCGAGCACCGACCCGCTGTCCAAAATTACCTGCTTACCCGTTTTCAGGTCGGTGGCTACGGCGGCGTATTTTTTATGCAGGTTCTCTATCTGCGCGTCGCCGACGAGCGGATAGATCATATTGCCGATCTTGCGCGGATCGTCGGGCTTGAACAACAGCCGTCCGTGCAGGTCGGCGAACTCGATAGCTTCGGCGGCTTCGGTCATTTCGTCGGGCGTAATACCCGCGCTGTACAGCGCACCCACGATACTCCCGACCGAAGTACCGACGCAAATATCGAAATCGATACCGCGTTCCTTAAACGCTTTGAGCGCGCCGACCTGTACAAAGCCGCGCGCTCCTCCGCCGCCGAGACAGAGCCCCAGTATGGGGGACTGCTCGTTAGATTTGTTTTTGCTTAAAACTTTCATTATGCCTGAGAGAAAACATATACGCGCGAGCATGAGAGCGCAGAGATGCGAGCTATGCAAGGAAGTCCGAGCACCGACCGACGGGAGTTTACACTGACGTAAATGACCGAGGGCGGTGCGACGTCCGCCGCAGAGCGATGTATATATGCGCTCGAATTACTCTTTCCCTATCATATTTATGAAATACTTATGCACCCTGTTATCGCGCGTCATTTCGGGATGGAACGCCGTCGCCAAAACGTTGTCCTGCCGCACGGCAACGGGCTCGCCGTTGTATTCCGCGAGCACGGTCACGCCGTCGCCCACGCGCGTGATCTTGGGCGCGCGAATGAACACCATGTTGATATACATATCGTCGAAATCGCCCTCGCCGACGAAGCTGTCTATCTGTCTGCCGTAGGCGTTGCGCCTAACGTCGACGTCGAGCGCCGAGAAGTACGCAGGCTCGCCCTCGACCTTGTTTGCAAGAAGAATAAGCCCCGCGCAAGTGCCCCAAACAGGCATACCCGCGATTATGCGCTCGCGTATGGGCGTGAAAAGATTGAACGTGTCGAGAAGCCTGCGAAGCGTAGTGCTTTCGCCGCCGGGAATGATAAGCCCGTCGACCGAAGCAAGCTCGTCGATAGTGCGCACCTGCACTACGTTGATCTTTTTATTGATCGAGCTTATCATTTTTACGTGCTCGATAACCGAGCCCTGTAAAGCCAATACACCGATATTCATGTTAAACCTCTTATGATAAATTTGCAAATATGATTTATCATACGCAAGCGTGCGACGGATAACGACGCGATTAGATTGCGTAAATGCTTTCGAGTGATTGCAAGGCGCGGCGAAGAAGTCGTAGCAGCGCTACGTCAATGAGCCGCAACGAAGCAAGCGCCGAAAGCGGTAGCAAGATAACGCGTAAGTTATGCGGAACACGCTTAAAACTACCAGCCGCGCTTTGCGAGCCGTTCCGCTTCGGGCATAGCTTCAACGTCGAGCCCGCGCATGGCCTCGCCGAGCCCGTAGCTCACGCCCGCGAGGATAGCGGGATCGCCGTAGTACGCGACCGCCTTGACGATTGCCTCGGCGCGATGCTTGGGATCCTGCGACTTGAAAATGCCGCTGCCTACGAACACGCCGTCCGCGCCGAGCTGCATCATGAGCGCGGCGTCGGCGGGGGTTGCGATACCGCCCGCGGCGAAGTTGACGACGGGCAGAGCCTTGTTCTTGGCAACGTACTTAACGAGTTCGAGCGGTGCGCCTATATCCTTGGCGTAGGTAGCGAGCTGTTCGCTCCTGAGCGCCGCGACTTCGGCTATCTGCGTGCGCATTTTGCGCATATGCTTGACCGCTTCCACAACGTTGCCGGTTCCCGCCTCACCCTTGGTGCGGATCATGGACGCGCCTTCGGCAATACGGCGAAGTGCCTCGCCGAGATCGCGCGCGCCGCACACGAACGGCGTTTCGAATCTGGTCTTATCGATATGATACGTATCGTCGGCGGGGGTCAAAACCTCGCTCTCGTCTATGTAGTCTATCTTAATGGCTTCGAGGATCTGCGCCTCTACGAAATGCCCGATACGCACCTTCGCCATAACGGGAATGGATACCGCCTTTTGGATCTCGGCGATCATCTTGGGATCGGACATACGCGCCACGCCGCCGTCGCGACGAATATCCGCGGGCACGCGTTCGAGCGCCATGACCGCGACCGCCCCCGCCTGTTCGGCGATAACCGCTTGCTCGGCGTTGGTAACGTCCATAATGACGCCGCCTTTGAGCATTTGCGCAAGGTTGCGGTTGAGAAGCTTTCTGTTAGCCGCTTTGTCGTCTTTAACTGCCATAATATTTAACCTCCGAAAGGATTGTTTATTGTTAGGGGTTAGGGCACAGGAGTCAGGGGTCAGGGGTTGACCGCTTCGCGGTGATTAAATAAATCACGAGCGGAGCGAGTCCGACCCTGTCCCCTATGCCCTGCGCCCTGTACCCTGAATTTACAACGATACCACGTTCACGTTCAGTTTGCCGGAAACCTCGGCGAACGGCTTGATCGTAACTACGTACCGCCCGAGCGCCTTGATGGGCTCGGCTATAACTATCTTCTTTTTATCGAGATCGTAACCGAGTTCTTTGAGCGCGTCGCTGACCGCCGCGGTATTGAGCGAGCCGAACAGCTTGCCGTTCGCGCCCGTCTTGATCTTGACGGTAACCGTTATTCCCGCGAGTTTTTTGCACAGCTCGACCGCCTCGTCGTGCTCGATCTTGCGCCTGCGCTCCTCCGCTTCCTTGGCGATCTTAATGCTGTTGAGCGCGGTGGCGGTGGCGGGCTTGGCGAGGTTGTTGGGGAACAAATAGTTCCGCGCGTAACCGTCCGACACCTCTACGATATCGCCCTGCTTGCCCTGTGCTTTTACGTCCTTGGTCAAAATAACTTTCATGGTAACGTCCTATTCATTTTATTAAATAATATTTTAGCAAACAAATATGCTCTTTGTCAAGTTATTTCTACACGAGCAAATTCCCTATCAGCTTATCGGTGAGCGCGACCATTGTCTTAACGGGAGTTTTACAGTCGTTTTTCATCCACTCGCGCATGATCGAAGCGATGCCCGCCGCAACGAAATTAAGATAGTATCCGTCGAGCATGGGATCGAACGCCGCCGCATTGTGCAACGTTTCGCTCAGCTCGATTTGCACGAACTCGATTATCTTGCGGGAAATGAACGCGTACAGGTCGGGATCGAAAAATATCACCGAGAACTCGCGGGCGCAAAGTATGTACTCGAACCAATATTTGTATATCGCGCGCGCGCCCGAAGTTTTCAGGTCGTACTTTTGCAAGAACTCGTAGAACACCCTGTCGACAAGCTTTTCGACAATGGACAGCTTGCTGTCGAAATTTCGGTAGAACGTCTTACGCGCCACGCCCGCTTTTTCGCAAATCTCGGTTATCGAGATCTCGGCGAACGCCCGCTCGCCGAGAAGCTCGAACAGCGCCGCCGTGATAAGGTCCATCGACCGCGCCCGCCCCGCGTTTATCTTAACTTGTCCGTCGATATCGAACATTAAAATCTATCCATTTATGTCGAGCACTTTGGTAATCAGCTCGCTCGGCTGGTCGATTATATGATCGGGCGAGAACGCCGAAAGCACGCCGCGGTCGCGGAAGCCCCAAGTAACGGCGACTACGGGCATACCGCAGTTCTCGGCGGTTTTCATGTCCGTTTCGCCGTCGCCTACGTATATCGCCTGCGACTTGTCGACGCCCAAAACTTCGAGCGCGCGGAGCACGCCGTCGGGCGCGGGCTTGGGACGGATCCCGCTCTGCTCGCCCACCACCAAATCGACCGTGCCGAAAAACTTGGCTTTTAACGCCTGCGCCGCGCCGTCGTACTTATTGGTGACGATCGCGCTCTTGTATCCCGCCGCCTTGACTTTTTCGAGCATTTCGGGAATGCCGTCGTACGGGCGCGTGAGATCGCTGTTGTGTTTATCGTAGTATTGCGTGAACACCGCAAGCACGGCGTTGAACGTACTGCGGTCGTCGAACGTGCCGTTATCGAGGTCGGGCTCGTCGCCAGTCGTAACGTAATACAGCACGCGCTCTATGAGCTTGGGCACGCCGTTGCCCACGTACCTGCGTATGCGGCTGCGGTCGAGCGTGCCGAGATTAAAAGTCGTCAGCGCGTGATTGACCGCCGCCGTGAGATCGTCGAGCGTGTCCAAAAGCGTACCGTCGAGATCGAATATTATTGCTTTTAAATCGTTCATGGTTTTCATTTAATCAGTTCCAAAATTTCCTCTCTATGGCTCGCCGCACCGCCGCCAGCCCACAGTCCGCGAATACCGAACCGTTCCGCGCCGCGCACGTCGGCGTCCATGTCGTCGCCTATCATGACGGCGTTCGATTTATCGAGGTCGTACTCGTCGAACAGAATTTCGTAGAACGCAGGGTCGGGCTTGCGCACGCCGTAGTCCGAACTCAGGCATACCCCGTCGAACTTATCGCTAAGCCCCACGCGCTCTATCTCCTTACGCGTAAACACCGCCTGCGCATTGCTAAGTAGATAAACCTTGCAGCCACGCGCGTGTAGTTCGTCCAAAAGCTCGATCGTGCCGTCGAATAGTTTAAGCTTCTCTATGGAAGCTTCGCGCATTATGCAAAGCGCTTTCGCCGCGTCGTCACGACCGAGCCGTCCGCCCACCGACCGCGCAATACTCTCGAACTGCGTAATGCAATCGCACTCGGGATATTGATACTGCCGCTCGGCTTGCGCGCGCTCGTTAAACAGCTTCCAATACCTGTCGAACTCGAAGCACAGCCTTTTCCAATCGGTCTTAATGCGTTTAGCCCCAAAGAACTCAACGACGGGCGCCCACGCTCTCTCGCAGTGTTCGTCCGTCTTGACCTCTATAAGCGTATTGTACAAATCGAATATAAACGTTTTCATAGTTAGATTATACACGATTTGCTCTTTGGTTGCAAGTTATTATATAAAAAATACCATAAATATACAAAGCTATTTTATCCCAAGCAATTCGTCCGCTGTCACGCCGAAGATTTTACATAAAGCGATAAGTTCTATGTCGGTGACAAACCGCTGTCCGCTCTCTATGCGCTGAACGGCGTTTTTATCGACGTCGATACCGTTAAGCTGCAACGCCTCGGCGAGAATGCGTTGCGACATTTTAGGCGTTTGCTTTTTCCTAAGCTCGTACACCGCCGAGCCGCACACGTTATTCTTATTGCCCGCTTTGTTCTTAAACATCATTCCCTTTTATTTTTGACATTCAGTGCTTGACAAATTAATTATAATACGCTATACTACATAAAATGACACGCAGTGAATGTCATTTTAATATATACACGAGGTGAAAAATATGTTTTGTAAGAATTGCGGCAAAGAAATAAATAACGACTCCGTATTCTGTCCTCACTGCGGTAAGTGTAACGCCGAACAGCAATCCCCCGCCCCATCGCCTAACTATAATAACACGGCAAATTACAGTAGCGACGATAATATATGCGCCATACTTGGATTAGTGTTTGCGTTCCTCATTCCGCTTGCCGGATTAATTCTCTCTTGTATAGGTTTAAAAAAGCCGAAACATCACGGGCTGGCGGTTGCGGGTCTGGTTATCAGTATCATTTTTATTGTCATCGTGTTTATAGCCGCGATTGCATCCGCTTCCGCCGATAGCTACTACTATTATTAAAGCATTAAAATACCCGCGTCGAGATGGCGCGGGTATTTTAATATTGAGATAATTATTGGTTATTTAACTTTCAGCGTTTGCAAATACGCTTTGGTGTCCGCCGACACGCGGTAGCTTTCCCGCGCTTTTTGGAGCGCCTTGTTATGCACGAACTTGGGGAATGTCGGCGAGGTAAACAGTCCTATCGTTTTATCGTAATATTTGACCAAGCATTCGGCAAGCAACCACGCCGCGCCCATATCCACGTAATACTGACCGTAACGCACGCCTTTGAGCGTGTCGAGCACGAAGTCTATCCTATCGTCGGTCAAGCAGTCAAACAGGAAGATTATATAGGTGCGCACCTCGTACTGTCCGTCACAATCGAGCAAATACTTAAAGTCGCTAAGAAATTTATCCTTATCCACCCAGCTTAGGCACGGCGTAACGCAGTCGACGTGCGCCCACGACCCAAACAGCGGAATGAGCGTTTTAAGGTAGTCGCGCGTTTTAGCGTAATCGCCCTTTCGCGCCGCAAGCATACCTATAACCAATACCGTCTCGTAAATCTTTTCTTCGTCGGCGAGAAAGTCGACTATTACTCGATCGCGGTTTTCGAGCGGGATCGATTTGACAATCTTCTTCAATTCGGGCGTTCGCACGCCGATAGTTCTATACTCGCTGTTTACTATGGGATTGTTAAACTCGTCGTATTTTTTATCTACCGCGGCGTAAAGCGCGGCTTTCACTTCCTCGTAAGTAGTCATAATTATCTCCCGTTGATATTACTCGGCGATCAGCCAGTTCATCAGGTTCTTAACGCTGTCGAAAACTATTATAGGGGTCTTGACGGCGGACAGCGTGCCGCCGAATTTTTCGAAGCCGCCTTTTATATCCTTGACGTCGGTGAACTCGATTTTCGCGCCCGACCTAAGTAGCGTTACCGTCACGGCGTTTACGCCCGCGGCGAGGTTTTTGATAAGACCGACGTTGGCGAGGTTGGTAATCTCCTGCGGAACTTTTTCGTACGCTTCTTTTAAACCTTTAAGAAGTTCGTCGCGCTCGGCTTCGGTTTTGAGTCCCGAAATCCTGCGGTACAGCTCGATACGCATTGCGCCGTCGCAATAGTCCTTGGGAATGACCGCAGTGAAGTCGACCTTCATCGTCGGGTCTTTGTGCGCCTTGACCGCCTGACCCTTTATCTCGGCGACCGCTTCGTTTAGGAGTTTACAATACATATTGTAGCCGACGCTCACCATGTGCCCGTGCTGTTCCGCGCCGAACACGTTACCGACGCCGCGTATGCGCATATCCTGCTCGGCGATCTTGACGCCGCTACCGAGCTCGGTATAGCGCGACACAGCCTCTAACCGTTCGAGCGCCGCACCCGACAGCGCCGTTTCGCTGCTGTAAGTGAAGTACACCTGCGCCACTCTGTCCGACCGCCCGACGCGACCCTTTAATTGGTACATTTGGCTGAGTCCCATGTTCTCCGCGCCGAACACTATCATGGTATTGGCGTTGGGAATGTCGATACCGTTTTCTATAATCGTGGTCGCGACGAGCACGTCCGCCTTGCCGCAAGCGAAGTTCTCTACGGCGGCGTTCATGAGCTTTTTATCCATTTGCCCGTGCGCGTACGTGAACTTGATTTCGGGCATCAACGCTTGAAGCTTGCCCGTATACTCGGCGATACCGCCGCCCTTTGCTCCGCCGTTTACGTAGTTGTAAACGATAAACACCTGCCCGCCGCGCGACACCTCGCGGGTCACCGCGTCGACGGTCAGAGCGTCGGAGTACTCGGTAACGTACACCTGCGCGGGGAGCCTCCCGGTAGGCGGGGTTTCGAGCATACTCACGTCGCGAATGCCGCTGAGCGCCATGTGAAGCGTGCGCGGAATGGGCGTTGCCGAAAGCGTCAAAACATTTATGTCGTTTTTGAGATTTTTGATTTTTTCCTTATCTGACACGCCGAACTTTTGCTCCTCGTCGAGGATGAGCAGTTCGAGGTTTTTGAACTTGACCGACCCGCCCAAAAGCTTGTGCGTGCCGCACACCACGTCGATAGAGCCGTCGGCAAGGCCTTTAAGCGTTTTCGCCGTGTCCGGCTCGACGCGCGAGAGCGCACCCACGTTCACGCCGAACCTTTCCATGCGCGCGCGCGTGTTGTTATAATGCTGATGACAGAGCACGGTGGTCGGCGACATGAACGCGACCTGCCCGCCCTGCGAAATGACCTTGAACGCGACGCGGAGCGCGACCTCGGTCTTGCCGAAGCCTACGTCGCCGCAAATCAGCCTGTCCATTATCTTGCCGCTCGAAAGATCGTCGAAACACGCGTCGATAGCGGAAAGCTGGTCGGGCGTTTCGTTGTACGGGAAGTCGGCGGCGAACTCGTCCTCGATCTCGCTGTCCGCGGCGTACTTCTTGCCCCTGACCGTTTCGCGCTTGGCGTACAGCTGCAAAAGGTCGAACGCCATCGCTTTGAGCCGAGACTTGACCTTGGTCTTGGTGCGCTCGAACTCCGCGCCGCCCAGTTTATTCAGCTTGGGGGGATTGTCGGTAAAGTCGTACTTGCTAAGCCGCGCAAGGTTCTCAACCGGCACATACAGCGTGTCGCCGCCCGCGTATCTTACCGTTATGTAGTCGCGCTCGTACTGCCCGAAGTCGACCGCGCCGACCGCCTCGCAAATGCCTATGCCGTGCGTTTCGTGCACTACGTAGTCGCCGGGCTTGGGCAGCTCCGCCATGCCGACGCGCCGCACCGAAGCGAACGGATCGCGCTTCATGCCGACGTTGCGCATACCGATGACTATGGTGTTCGCGTCGAAGAACGCGCCGCCGTCCGCCGTCGGGAAAATGTACTCGACGCCGAAGCAGTCGAGCTGTTCGAGCCCCGCCTTTATGTCCGCGCCTATGCAAACGTTATAGCCGCGCGACTTCCAGCCGTCTATGTCGTTTTTGAGCTCGGCAAAGTTCTTGCCGTACAGCGGAATATCTATGCTCTTAAACTTGTACACCCTGTCGGGCGAGAAAAACCTATTGTTGCTGTCGAACGCGTGGAAACACAGCACCGCGCCGCGCGTGGGCGGAGTTTCCACGAGGTTGTCGGTAACGCAGAACGGCGCTTCGCCCGCCTCGATAAGCCGCTTGGCGCGCGAAGCGTGCTCGCGGTACGCAAACACGCAATTGTCGTATACCGTTTTCGCGTCCTCGATAACTATGGGCAGGTCGCAAAACCTGTCGAGCGTGGTATGCTCGAACAGCGAGAGCACGGTTTGCTCGCCGTCGCTGTCGCCCGAACGCAAGCGCTCCGCCATGCGGTGCTCGACGGGCACGCCCGTGGTCTTGCGCTTTTCGCCTGCGACGAGCAGCTTTTCTATCGCGCTCGAACGGCTCGTGAAAAGCGTTTCGGTCGCGGGGTACGCCGTGAAGCCGTCCAGCTTTTCGCCCGCGCTCTGCGAGGATATATCGAGCTTGCGCACGCTGTCGCACTCGTACCCGAAGAACTCGATACGCGCCGCCTCGCCGCTCGGCGCGCAAATATCCAATATGTCGCCGCGAACGGAGAACTGGCAGGGTTCTTCCACGTGCCCCGCGCGTGTATAGCCTGCGGCGGTGAGGCTGTTAAGTAACTCGTCGGTCTTGTACTTTGCGCCGACCGATAGCTTGACCGCGGCGTTCACCACGCTTTCGCGCGGCGGAAGGATCTGCATAAGCGCTTCGCTCGTTGTGACCACGACCTTGCACTTGCCGCTCGCTATGTTGTAGAGCGCGCGGCACCGATCGCCCGAACGCTCCGCGCCCGATATGAGTATTACGTTGTTTTTGGGAAGCAGTAATTCAGCCGACGGGAAATGCAACGACAGTTCGACGAACGCCGTGCGCGCCGAGATAACGTCGGCGCAAACGAGCATGAACCTGTCGAGCGCACAGCAAAATAAAAGCGCGTCCGAACGGGTCAACCCGAACACGGACGTTCTTTTTCCGTCGTGCACGGCGGCTACGGCTTCGCCCGTTTTGCCGTCCGTGCTTTTAAGAATTTCGCCTATGCTTCGCATGAATAGCCTTTTTCGTTACTTCTTTGAAAAGAAGTAACCAAGAAACTTTTAAATTAAAATTTATCCTTTTTTAATTCCTAATTTCTAATTCTTAATTACTAATTGTAACAGTAAGTTCCTGCCACGGCTTGCCGTTTGCAAAATCCTCGGCATAGTCCGCCGCAGCCGCGAACGCTTTTTGCATGAACGGTTTTTCAACGGCGGGGATATGCGACAAAACGTAGTCGGCAAGCGCCATGTAGTTGGGACGGAAGCCTATACCTATGCGCACCCTTTTGAATGCTTGCGTGCCGAGCTTCGCCAATATGTCGCGCATACCGTTATGCGTGCCGCTCGAACCCTGTTCGCGCGCGCGTATCGTGCCCTTGGGTATATCTATATCATCGTACATGACGAGAATATCGGCGGGCGCTATTTTATAGTACCGCGCAAGATACGACACCGCGTCGCCCGAAAGGTTCATGTACGTTTGCGGCTTGCAAAGCAGTATCTTCTCGCCGCCGCACGAAAAGTCGGTAAGGTCGGCATTGCTCTTTTTATCGTACGCGAACGCAGGCGCGTTAAACCGCGCGGCAAGAATATCCGCCGCGCAGAACCCTACGTTGTGATAAGTATCCCGATAGCTGTCCTCGGGATTGCCAAGACCGACGATAAGCTTCATTTTAATTAGAAATTAGGAATGAGAAATTAGGAATTAAAATCGTCCTATTTAATTTCTAATTCCTAATTCACAATTCCTAATTAGTCTATAACCGCGTTAAGCTTAGCTACGAGCTCGTCAACGTCGTTGCCGTGCGCAGCAGCCGCTTCCGCTACTGTCTCGCCGCGCGAGATGGGGCAGCCCAAGCAGTGCATACCCATATCGAAGAAAACCTGAGCGACCTTCTCGTTGTCGGGAGCGAGGCACAATACGTCGTAGATAGTCATATCCGCATTAACTTTGTTAGCCATGATAATATCTCCTTAAAAATCTTTCGTTAATTAGTATACCCATTTGCACAAAAAAAGTCAATCGTTTGCGCAATAGGTTGTTTCGCATTAGAAAAACCTTTTCGTCATATACATAGCGTATGGCAATGATTTGGTTAATAATGCTCGCGTCGTCGCTCGGGCTGATGCTGTTCACCGACCCCGCGTCGGCTGTCAATTCAATGATAACGGGTGCGCACGGCGCGGTCGAGCTGTCGCTCAATCTTTTGGCGCTGTACGCGTTCTGGCTGGGGTTCTTTTCGCTTATTGAAAAACTCGGGTTATCGCGCGGGCTTGAAAAGCTACTGCGCCCCGTAATAAAACGGTTGTTCCCCTCGTGCGATACCGAAACGCGCAAGTACATAACCATGAACGTATCGGCTAACCTTTTGGGGCTGGGCAACGCCGCAACGCCCATGGCGATCAACGCGATCAACCGCATGGACAAGGGCGACAAAAAAGCGAGCACCGACATGATAATGCTGACCGTCATTTCGGCGACGAGTTTGCAAATCCTGCCGACGACGGTAATCGGTATGCGCGCGACGGCGGGCTCGGCTAACCCCGCCGACTTCCTGCTCCCGTCGCTCGTCGCCACCGTTCTCTCTACCGTGATAGGCATAATCGGCGTAAAGCTGTGCTCTAAGATTTTCGATAGAAAAAAGAAAGAAAAGCCACTCCCCGAAAAACCCGAAAACAAAAAACCGCGCCGCCTGCGCCGAAAGGAGCGCACGGCATGAGCGCGTACATAATTCCCTGCTTGTTTTTAATCGTACTGCTCGCGTCGTTCATTAAACGCAAAGAGCCGTACGGCGGATTTATCGACGGCGCGAAACAAGCGGTCGACCTGACGATAAACGTTTTTCCGTACCTACTCGCCGTAATGGTCGCCGTGGAAGCGTTCCGCGTATCGGGCGCAAGCGCGTACCTTGCCAACGCTCTCGAACCCGTTATGAGCGCGGTGGGTCTACCCAAAGAGCTTGCCGAGCTCATGTTTCTCCGCCCCGTGTCGGGCGCGGGCTCGCTCGCCATACTCGACGGGATATATACAAACTATGGTCCCGACAGCTATATCGGGCGGTGCGCCTCGGTCATCTACGGATCGAGCGAAACGATATTCTATATCTCGACGATCTACTTCTCGCAATCGCACGTTAGAAAACTGCGCTACGCTATCCCCGTCGCACTCGTCGCAACGCTCACCGGCTGCATAACGGGCTGTTATCTCTTGAAGTTTTTTTGATAAACGCATAGCTTTGCCTTTACTTTTAAAGCCGTATGTGGTATACGTAGTATGAGGGAAAGACATGACCGAAAAAGAACTTTTGGACAAAGCAAAAGAATATTATAACGCGGCGCACGAGCTCGATAAAAAGTGCGAGTGGTTCGACGCCGAGCGCGAGTTCGAGATAAGATATATCACGGGCAATACAAAATACTATTGGTCGCTTTTATGCCTTGGCCCATGCGAAAAGGCTTTTATGCAGGAGCGCGGCATATCAGAAAAACCGACTATTCGCTTGTCCGCAAAGAATTACTACAAGCTGTTTTACCGCGACGGCAAGCTGATAAAGGTGGAGAACTATATCGAGGGGATCTTGCGCGGATATTTTTTGTGCTACTACTACGACGGCGCGCGAGTGCTTAAACCGTTCGACCTCTACCGCAAGCCCGAATGGCATTATACGATAGTCACCTTTTTCGGTGACGAAAAGCCTGTGCGCGAGGTTTGGATAACGGACAGCTATAACCAAGTGATATTCACCGATTACCGTTATGCCGATAAAATCTACTACACCTCCGCCAACGTCCTCCCCCATGCTATTTGCGACAGGATCCAAACGTATACGGAAGGCTGTATAGAATAAAATTACCAAGAACAAAAAACGGCGCTTACTTGTTGTAAACGCCGTTTTGGTATTTGCTATTTAATTTACGCTATCGTTATCGTTTTGATAACTATGGGATTGAGCGGAATGTCGGCGTAGTACTGCCAGCTGCCAGTTTTGACCTTGCCGAGCTTGACCGCCGTCTTTACGCTCTCGTCGTCGGCGCATTTGCCGAATGCGGCGTACTCGCCGTCGAGGAACTTGGCGTCGGCTACGCAAATGAAGAACTGGCTGCTCGCGCTGTCCTTGACCTGTGTGCGCGCCATGGATATAACGCCCTTTTCGTGCGAAAGCGGGTTGTTCACGCCGTTGCTCTTGAACTCGCCCTTGATGCTCGCGGTGCGTTTTTCGATGAGCCCTTTGCGCTCATCCCACGCCATGCCGCCGCCCTGTATCATGAACTTGTCGATAACTCTGTGAAAGCAAAGTCCGTCGTAGAACTTGGCGTTGCAGAGCTTGACGAAGTTGTCGACCGTGATCGGCGCGACTTCGGGGTACAGTTCGAGATTGATCACTTCGCCGCCCACGAACTCGATTTTAGCGTTGATTTTCTTTGTAATTTCCATAATATCATCCTCCGATATTTTGTTGGTTATTTTAATTTTGAGCCCTGTCGAGCGCCCGTTTGACTTCGTCTACCGTCGTCGCGGTATGTACACCGACCCGAACTTCCTTGCCGCCTACAACGCTTGCGAAGTAGTGCGATACGAACTTGCGCATTTGTATTACGGCGTATCGCTCGTCGAAGTATTTGAGTAGAAGTTCGAGGTGCTTTGTAGCGACAGCTTTCGGGTTTACCCTCTCACCCCTGAACACCGCGGGGTTGGCGAGCGCCGTCCTACCTATCATGGTCGCCGCGAAGGGTGGGGTTTCCGCTTTCGTGCAGTTCCCGTTTACTATAAACGGTATGCGCGTATTCTTTGCGAGCGCTTTAAGCTTATCGAAGTCGCACTCGCCGCTGTAACGCTGTTCGGCGTATCTGCCGTGCACCGCGACCGCCGCCGCGCCCGCTTCCGTTACGCTCTCTATAAGCTCCGCCGCTTGGTCGACGCCTATCTCGTAGCCGAGCCGAGTCTTAACGGTTATCGGCTTATCCGTCGCGTTCACCAACGCACGAACGATTTCCCCCGCGCGCTCGGGGTCGTTCAACAGCGCCGAGCCGTCGCCGTTCTTGACGATCTTGGGCATGGGGCAGCCCATATTGATATCTATTATATCGCTCTCTATCTCCCCCGCCGCACGAGCGAAGTCGTCGGGGTCGTTCCCGAAAAGCTGAATGCACGACGGGCTTTCCTTGGGCGACAAGCGCATGAGTAACCCCGTCTTTTTGCTGTCGTGTTTGAGCCCGCGCACCGACACCATTTCGGTGACGGTCAGCCCCGCGCCGTACTCGCGGCACAGCTCGCGGAACGCTATATCGGTATAGCCCGCCATGGGCGCAAGCAATGCTCCCGTTATGCGGTACTTACCTATACAAAACCCGCAATCGCTCATAAGCTTTTGATCTTGTTCTTTATCCTTGTATTGAGCTCGACCTCGCCGTCCTTGCCCTCGTCCGCGAGCAGCATTACGCACGCGTCGATAGCGGCGGTGTAATCGTGAGCGTCAAGAGCCTTTTTAAGCTCGGCTTGCGCGTCGACGGCGATACCGCCCTTCTTCATCTTCTTATAAGTCTTTTGCGCATACAGCAGCGACGGGAAACTGTCGGGCAAGCGTTCGAGTTGGTTCTTGACGGTGTCGTAATGCTTTTCCACGCCCTTGTTCTTTTCCCACACGGTGAGCGCCTCGTCGGCGGTAGTTGCGCTGTCGCCCGCGAATATCCACGAGTGACGGTCTATAAGCTTTTTGCTGAGTTCGTCGCACACGTCGTCGAAATCGAACTCGCCCGCGCGCCGCGATATGTCGGAATGTAAAAGCGCCTGCAAGAACACGTCGCCGAACTCCTCGCGCATATTAGGAATGTCGCGCTTGTCGATAGCGTCGACCGCCTCGTACGCTTCCTCTATCATGTTGATGCGAATGGACTCGTGCGTTTGCGCCTTGTCCCACGGACAGCCGCCGTCCTCTTTGGTGAGCATTTCTATAACGCGCACGCAGTCGGCGGCGTTATACCGACCTTTGTCGAAATCGGGCTGCGCCGACAAGCTTACCTCGTTAAACTTGCTTAACGCGCCTACGGTCGACTTTTTGCCGTCCGCCGTTACCTCGGTTTCGGGCGAATAAAGCTTTAACAGTTTAGCCTTTACCTGTTCGCACTTCTCGATTTTTACGATATGCAATGCGAGCGAAGTATCCACTACGGGCAAGCGCAAAAACGTTTCGCCCGACACTTTTAAAATATCGTTTTCGGTCATTATATATCTTCCTCGTCTTTCCGCACCAATCTTCTGCCGTCGTCTTTCAACAGCTCCGCCGCCTGTTCGGGCACGGACAGCGTTTGCGGACTAACTTCCTCGCCGTAGTCGAACTCCCAGCCGTAGATCTCTTCAAACTCGACTTCTTCGAGTTCGTCGCAAAACTCGAACGCGTCGGCTTCTATGCAAGTAACGCTCTTGGGTATTTTGATCTTTTTGAGCTTTTCGCAATCTGAAAACGCCGTGCACCCGATCGATTCAAGCGTATCGGGGAACACGATTTTTTCAAGCTTTTCGCAGTCGGAGAATGCGGACTCCTCGATCACGCGCAAGCCCTTATTGAGCTTGACTTCTACGAACGCGCCGTACGAGAACGCACTGTTTTCTATTACCTGCACCGAGCTCGGCAAGGTTATCGAAGTCAGCTCGCTGTTGCGGAACGCGTGCTCGCCGATTATCTTTATGCTCCCGTCGTCAGGCAGAGCCGTATCGACCGCGGCGCAAATAAGCGTGCCCGTTTCGCGCTCGATAATGCAGTTGCTGTTGGAAACGTATTTCTTGTTCGCCTTGTCGACGGTGATCTTTTTGATATGGTCGCAGCAATCGAACGCGATGTCGCCGATCTTCTCGACGCTCGCGGGAATAAACAATTCCTCGATCTTGGCGTTATCGAACGCCGACGCACCGATCTCCACGCAATCGCTCGGGATATGCCCCGACTTGCCGCCGCGAATAACGACGCGCGACTTCTTGTCGTACAGCGTGCCGTCCACCACGCAGAATCTTTCGTTTTGGGGCGAAATCGTAAACTCTACGTCGGCGCAGAACGAGAACGCGCCTTCCTCTATTTCTTTAAGAGAAGCGGGCAGCTCCACGTGTTTAAGCTCCTCGTCGCCGCCGAACGCGTACTCTCCTATTCTCATCACGCCCTCGGGAATGACGATACTGCTCATCCCGTCGCAACGCTCGAACGCGTAATCGTCTATGCGCTGCACATAGGGCGGAATGACCGCCGACGGCGTGCCGCGTTTGAGCGTGTTATACTCGGTATCGATAAGGCAACCGCCGTCCACCTTGTACTTCTTGTTGGTGGGCGCGACGGTGATCTGCTCGATCGCCGGCGCAGTGGTGAACGCCTGGTCGGCAATGAACGTGACCGACGCAGGGATATGGATCGATTTGAGCTTATTGCACGTAAAGAACGCGAACCCGCTTATCTTCTTGACCGACGGCGGAATGACTATTTCCTCGTCGTCCTTGTCGCCCATATAGTATTTAAGCTCGCCGTTATCGATCTTAAAGTCGCTAAGCTTATTCGGCTTGGGCGGAATATATTCGCCCGTACTCAGCTTGATTTTACCGTCGCCGATCTTAACCGCTTTTTTGTACGCGCCGTCTTTTTCGAGCGGCTTTCCGTCTGCGGTCTTGACCGCCACGCCGTCGAAAGTAACGCCGTGCTTGGAAAGCGCGATACCCAAAAGCGCGAACGGGTTGTTTTTGTCCAGCTTGCTCGCTTTTTTGTAGCCCTTGCCCGCCGTTTTGCGGTCGCCCGAAAACAGCGAGCGGTCGGCGGAGTACAGCTCGCGCCCGAGCTCGACGGAAAGCGGATAGGTCTTAAACTCGCCGCTTGCCACTTTGTTGCCGCACAGCGGACAAGAATATTCGGGCTTGTCGCCTTCGGCGGTGAAGCCGATACCGCATTTTTTACATACTGCCGTTACGTAGTTCATTATAATAGCTCCGTGATATGTTTTTTAACGCGAACGCAAAGTTCTTTCAAAGCGCCCTCGTCGAACGGGCTTTTAAGCCCCGCGCCGTGAGCCAGGTCGTTGATATTCTCCGTGCCGCCCTTTTCGACGAACGCCAAATATTTATCGAGCGCAGCGGGAAAATCGGTCGCCGCAATCTCGCCAAACTGCAATGCAAGGCAGGTCGACAGGCAGTAGTCTATATAGTAGAACGGCGACTGGAAGATATGCGCCTGATACTGCCACCTGCCGCCGTTTGCGTAAAACGGCAGATCGCTCAAATCGATATACGGGCGGAACTGCGCTTCCAGCTTTGTCCACAGCTTGCGGCGCTCCGCGGGGGTCATGTCGGGCTTCTCGTAAACAAGCTGCTGGAAATAATCGACGATAACGCCGTACGGCAAGAAGTTGAGCGCGTCGAAGATCTGCTGATACGTGGCTTCGGCGGCGCGGTCGCCGTAAAAATAATCGTTGTACTTATTGCATAGCGCTTCCATGCCCATGGAATGGGTTTCGGCGGTTTCGTAGCCGCCCACGAACAGGTCGACGTCGATCCCGTTCTCGTACGCGCGCTGGAACGCGTAGGCGTGACCGAACTCGTGCGTGAGTACTCCCACGTCGTCCATAGTGCCGTTGAAGTTGGCGAAGATAAACGGCTGCCCGAAGTCGAACAGCATTTCGGCGTAGCCGCCGCCCATCTTGCCCTCGCGCGCAACGTAGTCGATCGCTTGCGCCGCGCACATATTCTTGAAGAACTCGCCGAGCTGCGGCTTCATGTCGTCGTACATTTTCTGCGCCGCGGCGAACAGATTTTCGGCGGGACCCTGCGGGTCGATATTGCCGCCCGCGATATAAATATCGTTATCGTAAAAATGAATACCGCCGGTAAAGCCAAGGCGCTCGGCAAGCTCTTTTTTGAGCTCGGCAACTACGGGCACGACGCCGCTCAATACCGAGTTGCGGAAAACCTCTATTTCCTTGCGCCCGAACCCGATATGTCCTATGCGAAGATCGCCCATCTCGACGAAATTCTTAAAGCCCATCTTTTTCGCCATGGCGGTGCGGACCTTGACGAGCCTATCGTAAATATCGTCTATCTTGTCCTGCACCGATCCGATGACTTCGCCGATTACGGTTTCCGCCGCCTTGCGCACTGCGCGGTCGGGGTCTTTGGCGAACCCGCGCATTTCGCTGAGCGTGTACTCCTTGCCCTTCCAGGGATAGCGCAAGCCCGCCATGAGCTTGTCGTACTCGGTGACGAGCTTGTTTTCTTCCACGCAGTCGCCAACGATCTTGTCGTCCATTACGCGCAAGCCCGCTTCTATGTTTTGTATTATTATGGGGTTGATAAGCTTAGAGAGCCCCGCCGCGTGCTTCGACCCGACGAGCGCCTTGTTGAACTCCACAAGCTTAGCCGACAGCGCGGGCATATTCTCGTCGTAATAATCTTGCTCGGCGGAATAGAACTCGTTCTTAACGTCGAGCGTGTGGCGTATCGCCGCGAGCGAGCTTTGCGTTGAAAACTTGGTGTAGTACGCGTTGAGCTCGGCACGAATATCGGCAAGCTCCTGCGCCGATTTGGCTTTCTCGATCTTTTCGACGGCCGCTCCTACGTATTCGATCGCCGCGCCCACGTCGGCGCGTTTATATTCGAACTCGGATATTTTCTTGACCATTATTTTGCCCTTTTCGCTTTTTTCTATATTATATATAAAAGGCTCGAAAAAGTCAATAGATTAAAATCGCAAATAAAAAACGGTCGCGCCGTTCTTTCGACGCAACCGCATTTAATTTTTAAATATTGGTTCCTAATTTTCAAACACCGTGAACGACGTGGGCGGAACGGATATTCCCGCCTTTTGCGCTTTGGCTTCCTTGCCGATGGAGAACACGGCTTTGGCTTTCGGCGAGAGGGTTACAGGCACAAGGCATTTTTCGGCGCGCGGGTTGACGACGATAGTCAGCTTTTCGCGCTTGTACGCAAACGCTTCCGTGCCGAGTGCATACACGAACTCGAAGTCGGTCGACGAGAATTCCTTGCGCGATTTCCTGAACGCGAAGAAATCTTTAAGGGTGTTATAAAGCGATTTCTTGTCCTTGATTTGCGCCGCGGCGTTGGTCTGCTTGTCGGCGAACGTGGGCAGGAACGGTGTATCGGCAGTCGAGAAACCAGCGTTCTTAGTCATATCCCACTGCATGGGCGTGCGCGAGCCCGTTCTGTGAAATCCGCACTCGACGGACGGCAGATCCTTGATATACTTCATGCCGATCTCGTCGCCGTAGTACAGGAAAGGCACGCCGGGCAGCGTGAACAGCGTTGCGTAGATTATCTTTAACTGCTCTTGTGTGTAGTAAGGCGCAAGGCGCGGCGTGTCGTGATTGCAGCTGATAAGCGCGATATACCCGTTATTCTTTACCGCATCGTACCATTCGTTAAACGTTTTGGAAAACTTGGCGGCGTCGATCTTGGGCGCGTTCGAAAAATAGCTTACGTTCTTGCCGTCTTCATTGTACCTGGTGAGCAGGCTGTACGGATTGCCGTTGTGATCGAGCATAAAGTCGGCGTGGAAGCCCGCGCGTATGGACTGCGGATTAGACCACTCCGAAACAAGCACCGCGTCCGGATATTCCTTGTCGAGCATGGCGCGGATATCCTGCCAAATTTCGCTCGTTGCGGGCTTTTCGCTCTGGTCGCCGTCATTCTTGACGAGCGAGTCCGCCATATCCACGCGGAACCCGTCCGCGCCGCGGTCGAGCCAAAACCGCATAACGCTTTTGAGCCACTCGCGTGTTTTTAACGCCGCCTCAGACTTGTACGACGACTGCCACTCGGGATAGTCGACGCGGTTAAAGCCGTAGTTGAGCGCGGGCTGAGTAGAGAAGAAGTTTACTATGCTCGCGCCGTTGCGGTCGTACCGACCGTACCCCGCGCGATAGCCCTCGGGGCAGAACCACGGATCGTTGGTCCAGATAAAACGGTCGCTTAATTCGTTGGGGGTCGCCGACGCGCTCTTGATAAAGTCGGCGTTCTCCTCCGACGTGTGACCGGGCACGAGATCGAGTATGACCTTTATCCCCAAAGCGTGCGCCGTGGAGATAAACTCGTCGAAGTCCTCTTCCGTGCCGAAACGCGAAGATACCTTAAAGTAATCGCGCACGTCATAGCCGCCGTCCTTGAACGGCGAATCGTAATGCGGATTGAGCCAAATCGCGTTGCAGCCGAGCGACTTGACATATTCGAGCTTGCTCGTTATGCCCTTAAAATCGCCGTACCCGTCGCCGTTCGAGTCCATGAACGAATTTGGATAGATTTCGTAAAATATTGCAGATTTGAGCCAAGTATTTGACATGGTACCGCCTTAATTACTCTTTGCTTTCTTCTTTCTTTTCTTCTTGGGCTTCGGCGACTTTTTCGGCTTTGCCGCGCGCAGCGTTGGCGTGCGAAATCTTAATGCCGGTGACGAGCGCAGCTACAAGAACTCCGCCGATGATTGCCGCAAGGTAAATAATAATAATATTCAAGCCCATGCTTCTGCGCGTGACAGTCGCAGGAAGAACCTGACGGACAGACGACGATATGAGCGTGGTGTTGTAGTAGTCCTCGATTACCGCGTTTACGGTGCTAACAAACTTGCGGCTTTGAGCTTCGAGTTTTTCGATTTCTGTCTTAGCTTCTTTTTTATACGCTTCGTCGGTGTCCGATTCAATGTCTTCGAGAAGCTCGATACGGGTGGACAGATCGCCCTTTTGGTTGGCTATCGAACCCAATTCTTCGATAGCCGCAGTAAGCTTGCTTTGAAGAGTGTAGTATTCGCTGGGATAAGTGGTAGTAATAACGCTCGTTCCGCTACCCGTATCTCTTATAGTGGTATTGGGCTGGAAATCCTTAATTTGGTCTTGAAGACTCTTTATGGTGGCGTTGATTACGTTTGTTCTGCCATCCAAACGCGCTATGCTGTTCAGGAGCGACTGCTTAGCCGTAACCTTATTGTGCCAAACGTTGTTTACAAGTATATAGTTGTTGAGCTCCTCGTACTGATTCCTTAAAATCGTACTGTTGTTTATGAGCTGGGTGAGCGTGGTGCTTGCGGCGAACGAAGTGAACGTAGGGTCTTCGTGATAAAGCGTATCGATGTAAGAATCGATTTCGTCAAGAGCCGCTACGTAGGTGTCGTAAATATTGAAGAACTCTATGTTCTCGTTCTGGGAAAGAATGTATATATCGGACGAAAACATGTCTATAAGAGAATATTTTTTTTGGAAATCCGCGTAGTAGCTCTCCACGACCTTGTTCAAAAGAAGCTTTGATTGATCGTCGGACAAACCTAACTGCTTAGGCTGAGATATGATTATATCAAAACGCGTGGGATAGTATGTGTAGGTCAAAAGCCTATTCGCGGCGTCGGTATCGCCGTTTGCCGCGGCTTGAACGAGCTGAGCGTATTCCTCGGTCGCCTCGCCTTCTACACGCATCTTTTCGCGGAGCTTGGAAATATCGGTGATCACGTCGTTAAGCTCGGCGGCGTCGACGGCGGAAGCCAAAACCGTAGTCGAAATGATATTATCGGTGGCGAGCGTAGCCCCGTCGGGTGCAAGCCCTCGCTCTATGCCGTCGTAGATAAACTCGATAGCCGTTTTCGCCATAGGCTCGGACTTGTAGAAAACCTTGATAGGCAATACTATGACCGTGGTCAGTAAAACAAGCACTAACGCGTATATGAGCATACGCAGCCAGCCCTTCTTGAAGAAATAGCCGACCTTTCTGAAAGTCAAGCCCTCTTCGTATTGTTCTTCATTGATGAATTCTTGGTCCATGATCTTCTCCGTTCACGTTTTTCTTTTTAGCCTTCCCCTCAGGGGGTAGAGGCCGGGAGACCGCGTCAGCGGCATCGGTGAATTGTATCCTTATTAGTATATCACGGTTGCCCGTTAAAATCAACGTTTTTCGAATATTTTGCGATAGCTTTTTGGCGAAGCGACATACTAACGTTATGAAAACTACCGTTATAGTAGGCGGATCGAGCGGCATCGGGCTTGCGCTCGTGCAAATTCTCGCCAATACCGATATAGTCAATATTTCGCGTACGCCCTGCCCCACCAAGAACGTTAAAAACCTTTTGGCGGACGTGACCGACGCCGCCGCGCTCGAAAAAGCGTTCGGGCAGATACCCGAAATCGACACGCTTGTATACTGCGCGGGGACCTCACTCGCCGCGCCGATAGCCTGCGTGGAACGCGACGACTACCGCAGGCTGTTCGAGGTGAACGTTCTCGGCGCTATCGAGTGTATTCGGCTCGCCATGAAAAAGCTCGAAAAGAGCGGCGACGGGCGCATACTGCTGTTAAGCTCGGCGGCGGCGGTCACGCCCATACCATTCGACTCGTTCTACGACGGAGCAAAGGCGGCGCTCGTGCAGCTAGCCTACGCCCTGCGGCTGGAAGCGCCGAATATCAAAACAACTGCGGCGATAATCGGCGGAGTGAGAACGCGGTTTACGTTTAAGCGCAAAGTATACACGGACTGCGGCGAGTACGACGAGGCGTTGAAGTCGGCGACGAGCAAGCTCAAAAATATCGAACAGCACGGCGACGAGGCTTCGTTCGTGGCGCAAAAGCTTTACGAAATTCTGCAAGCAAAAAATCCCCCGCCCGCTAAGGCGATAGGGATCAAAAACGCATTATTTGTAGGGCTTTACAGAATACTCCCGTGGCGGTTGAAGCTGTTTGCCGTGAGGAAGATTTTTATTAATTCGTAATTCGTAATTCGTAATTATCGACCGCTTCGCGGTGATTAAATTAAATTTATCCTTAATTACGCATTACGCATTAAGAATTACGAATTATTTTTTACTCACTATCTCCAACGCGACGCGTGCTTTAATTTTTCCGCCGAACATATCTACCTCTATATCGGCGAAACGGTTATGCCTGTTGATATATGTTATAAGCCCCTCGCACCCGACGAGCGGCCCGCCCTCGACGGTGATCTTATCGCCGACGATATACCCCACCGACCGTTCGAGACAGCGCTTGCCCTTCAACAAAAATTCGAGCCGTTGCCTTTCCTCGACGGGCAGAGCGATATTGTTATTCGACCTGCCTGACCTAAGCAGGCGTATGATATCCTTCGAGCCGTAGAAGTACGCGCCGAACTCGCGAGCGAAGTCTTCGGGCGGCATATCGGTTTCAATGAAAACGTAACCGGGAAAGAGCGGACGGCGGCGGTACGACTTGCCCGTGCGCCTGTCCTCTTTATTGCGGTAGTAATATTCGCTCTCGGGACAAAAGGGCTCGAACTCGTAATCGAACCCGCTTTTCAGGGCAAACCGATTTATATCGTCCGCGACCCGCTTTTCGGTATTGGCACGCACGTATATAACGTACCAAAAATAAGGCTCTTGCATTTTACACCGTTGTTAAAAACTAAAAGCTTGCTTTAAATACTTCGCGTATTTCGTTCTCGGTAAGAATCTTGTAGCCGCCGTCCATGACGAGCGTGCTTTTGACCAAGCCGTCGAGCATTTCCTTTGTCGCGCCGAGCTCGGTTATGTTCATAACAAGCCCGATCTTCTTCATCCATTTTTCCATTTCGGCTAAGCCCTCTTCGGCGATCTGCTTCTGGGTCTTGCCCTTGGGATCGACGCCCCAAACGTTCTCGGCGTACCGCGCGAACTTCGCCGTGCCGTACGGAAGAATAAACTTGTAATACGGCATTGTCACAGCGGATAATGTCATACCGTGAGTTGCGTCGGTGTGCGCGCCGACCGCCTGTCCGAACATGTGTACCATCCAGTCGGTGGTCTTGCCTTTTGCGACGAGCGTATTGAGCGCCCAGGTCGCCGTCCACATGATATTGCTGCGCGCCTCGTAATCGGTCGGGTTTTCCACCGCTATATTCGCACTGTGAATGAGCGAACGCAAAAGTCCTTCCGAGATATAGTCGCTCGTGTTGTCGTCCTCGCCCGAGAAATACTGTTCGAGGATATGCGACATTATGTCGTAAATGCCCGCTACCATCTGGTACTTGGGCAGAGTGTACGTAAACTCGGGGTTAAGAATAGAAAACTTAGGGAACACCTTTTCGCCGAAAACGTGCCCGATTTTGAGCTTTTGCTCGGCGTTGGTTATGACCGAACCGCCGTTCATCTCGCTGCCCGTGCCGACCATGGTCAAAACGCAGCCGACGGGAACGATATCGCAGGTCGGCTCCTCGAAGCGAATGAAATATTTTTCCCACGCGTCGTCCTTGCAGTTGACCGATACCGAAACGGCTTTCGCGTAATCGCACACCGAACCGCCGCCGACGGCGAGTATGAGATCGGCTTTCGCCTTGCGCGCGCGCTCGATACCCTCGTTGAGCTTGACTACCGTGGGATTGGGCATGACACCGCCGTCCTCGTGAATAGTCTTGCCGTTGTCCTTTAATATCTTAACGACCTTGTCGTAGATACCGTTCTTCTTGATAGAGCCGCCGCCGTAAACGAGCAAAACGTTTTTGCCGTACTTGGGCAGTTCCTCGTTAAGCGCGTTCAGCGCGTCCTTGCCGAAATGCAGCTTAGTGGGGTTGCAATAAGTGAAATTCCCTAACATAATAATTACCTCTTTTTTATTTTACATAAAAATCGTTTGTTTGTCAATACAAAACAGGACCCGAGCTTGCGCCCGATCCTGCTTTATCTTTCGTATTTCTTTTGTATGACCGAATTAAACCTCGCGCTCCTTATTCGAAAGGAACGCCACGCCGCACATACCGGGGCCGGTGTGCGCGCCGATAACGGGACCTACCCAACCGACCTCGACCTCGCAGTCGGGGCGGATAGCCTTAATCTTACCCAGCATTTCCTCGGCGTAATCGCTGTCCGCCGACGGAATATAAACCTTGGTCTTGGCGGTGCTTTCGTCGTTGTATTCCTTGAACTTGTCCGCCATGTAGTTCATGCCCTTGCCTACGCCTATCTTTTTGGCGACGACCGACAGCCCGCCTTTCTTATTGATAACGAGTATGGGCTTGATATTGAGCGCAGTGCCGATAACCGCGCTCGCGCCCGACACCCTACCACCGCGCTTTAACTGCATTAGGTCGGTGGGCATGAACCACACCAATACGTGATGGGTTATGCTTTCGAGCTTGTCGGCGGCTTCGGCGGCTGCAAGACCGTCGTTCCGCATTTTTTCCGCTTCGTCGACGACGATACGCTGAACGACCGTCGCGGCGAGCGAGTCCACAACGTACACGCGCTTTTTGCCCTCGCGCTCGTTGATGTTCGCGGCAGCCGTTGACGCGCTCTCGTACGTATTCGACAACCCCGACGACAACGTGATATGTATAATATCCATGTCGTATTTTTTCAAAAGCCCGTCGAAATATTCCTCGTGCTCGGTAACGTTTATTTGCGAGGTGGTCGGCATCTTGCCCGCGCGGATCTGATCGTAGAACGCCTTGTAATCGGCGTCGCAGGTCGCCTCGTCGAAGTACGCCACGTCGTCTATCGTATATACGAGCGGACGGTACTCGATACCGCGATCAGTGAGCTCGCCGCGGTTGATATCGCACGAGGTGTCGGTTGATAATATAAATTTCATTGTCTTTCTCCCGAAATTTTACTGTCAGGGTTCAGGGCACAGGGCATAGGGGTCAGGGAAGGATAAATTAATAAATCACCCCGTAGGGGTCAATCCCTGTACCCTACGCCCCGTACCCTGTTCTACTCGTCCCTTAGCGTTTCCGTAACGAACGAAATGCCTACGGCGTTGCAGCCCGTGTGCGCGCCGATGACGGGTCCTATCCAGCCGATCTCCACGTCGCAGTCGGGGCGCGCCGCCTTGGCTTTACTTAGCATTTCCTCGGCGTACTCGCTGTCCGCGCTCGCTATATACACCTTGTGCGGCGTTTTGGCGGAAGTCGCCTTGAATATCGCTATCATCTCGTTGATGCCCTTGCTCGCGCCGATCTTCTTTTTGGCGACGATAAGCTCGCCCGCCCTGTTAAACCTAATTATAGGTTTTATGTTAAGCGCCGTGCCGATTACCGCGCTCGCGCCCGATACTCTGCCGCCGCGCTTTAAGTGCATGAGGTCGGTGGGCATGAACCAGGTATGGAGCTTGGACGCGAACCCGTCGAGCGCGCTCGCCGCGTCCTCCGCCGAAAGTCCTTGCTCGCGCAACCGTTCGCCCTCGTCGACCACGTGACGGGTAACGATCGTCGCGCCGAAGCTGTCTACTACGTATACCCGAGTTTTGCCCTCGCGGTAATTTATATTTTCCGCCGCCTTGCACGCGCTGTCGTAGGTGCTGGACAAGCCCGACGAAAGGGTGATATGCACTATGTCCATGTCGTGCTTTTTAAGTAGCTCGGCAAAATATTCCTCGTGCTCGGTAACGTTTATTTGCGAGGTGGTAGGCATCTTGCCCGCGCGGATCTGATCGTAGAACGCCTTGTAGTCCGTGTCGCATGTCGCTTCGTCGAAATGCGCCACGTCGTCTATGGTATATACAAGCGGACGGTACTCGATACCGCGCTCTTTTAATTCGCCGCGGTTGATATCGCACGACGTATCCGTCGATAATATAAAGTTCATTGCTTTTCTCCTATGTAAACTTATCCGTAAATATTGATCGTCTTACTCGTCTCTAAGCTTATCCGAAAGGAAAGAAATTCCGACAGCGTTGACGCCTGTGTGCGCGCCGATAACCGGTCCTATCCAATGCACTTCGATTTCGCAGTCGGGCCGCGCCGCCTGTGCCTTTTTGAGCATACCCTCGGCAAGGTCGCTGTCCGCGCTCGCAATGTACACCTTGTGCGGCTCTTTTGCACTGTCGCGCTTGAAAATGTTTATCATTTCGGCAATACCCTTGCTCGCGCCGATCTTCTTCTGCGCGACTACGAGTGCGCCCGTCTTGTCGAATTTGAGTATAGGCTTGATGTTAAGCGCAGTGCCTATGTACGCCGACGGTCCGGACACACGCCCGCCGCGCTTTAAGTGCATAAGGTCGTACGGCATGAACCAGGTATGAAGATGCGCCACAAAATTTTCAAGGAATGCGACCGCCTCTTCTGCGGAAACGTCGCTGTCGCGCAAGCGCTCGGCTTCGTCGACAACGTGACGGGTCGCAATGGTCGCGCAAAGACTGTCGACTATATATATGTGCCGCCCCGTCTTTTCCAAAATCTCCTGAGCGACCTGGCGCGCCGCGAGCGGCGAAGTGGTAAGCCCCGACGAAATGGTGATATGCACGATATCGCCCTCATACTTTTCTATGAGCTTGCCGAAAAACTCCTGATAATCATTGAGCGTGACCTGCGAGGTCGTGGGCATTTCCCCGCCGCGGATCTTGTCGTAGAATTCCTTCAACTCCTCATCGCGTGTGATCTCGTCGCGCCGCTCCACACCGTCAACGGTGTAATAGGTCGAAATGTACTCGATGCCGCGCTCTCTCAGCTCGCTTTTGAATACGTCGCAAACGGTATCGGTAGCCAATGTAAATTTCATTTATTCACCTCGTGAGTTAAATTAAGCATAAGTCGCGCCGAAACATCCCCGACCGACTTATATTATAAGTATACTATAAAGCTATCCGTTTGAATGTTGTTTTATCAACATTTGTACCGTTCAAAGGATAAAAATATCAAAACTTACACAGTTCAACAATATTTGTGTCATATTTTTTAATCGACTTTGTCCGCAATATTTCCGACCGTTACGCCAAGCATTTCGAGAAAAAGCGGCATAAACGCCGTTCATTCGACAAAAGCAGTCCTTTTACGCAAGCACGCGAAACTTGAATTTTAACCGCGAAAATGGTATAATTTTTTTAAATCGACATGAGAAAACGCGGTCGTATATTTTCCGCCGTTCTCAAACAAAAGGAGTGACATCACATCATGAAAATTCGCGTTATGGTATGCGACGACAACGAGGAATTTGTGGCAAGCGCCAAATCGCACTTTGCGGTTTCGGACAAGATAGAGCTTGTCGAAACGGCAGCTAACGGCAAGGAAGCGCTCGAAAAATTGGACGCGGTGCGCCCAGACGTGCTGCTCCTGGATCTCGTCATGCCCACGCTCGACGGCTTCGCCGTGTTAGAGAGGCTGAACAAAGGCAATCTCAAAGTTATCGTCGTGTCGGCGCTGTCGCAGGACGCGTTCATATCCAAGGCGATGAGCCTGGGCGCGGACTTTTACATGATGAAGCCCATATCGTTCGGCGTGCTCGACGAGCGCATAATCGAGGCGGTGAACACCAAACGCCCGACCGCGAAGAACCGCTCGATGGACGAGAAGATAAGCAATATCTTTATAACCGTCGGTATACCCGCGCACATCAAAGGCTATCAGTATCTGCGCGAAGCGATCAAGATGACGATCGACAGTCCCGAGATAATCAACTCGATAACAAAAAAGCTCTACCCCGAAGTGGCAGAGCATTTCAACACCAGCCCGAGCAAGGTTGAGCGCGCCATCCGTCACGCGATAGAGGTCGCCTGGAACAGAGGCAAGATAGAAAATATTAACACGCTGTTCGGCGTGCGCGTATATAACCACAACGAAAAACCGACCAACGGCGAATTTATCGCGCTCGTCGCCGATAAAATGCTGTTGGAGAGCGTGTAAAAAATTAGAAATTAACGGATAATCCGCGTTTTTAATTCCTAATTTCTAATTACTAATTCCTAATTGATCTCAACTTTGCCGTTCGAGCATTGCACGGTAAAGCTTTTCAGCGAATTCCAGTCGTCGGCTTTTTCTATTTCGTTCCACTCCGCAACAGTACCGTCGAAGTACAGCGTGGAAAGATTTTTACAATTAGAAAATAGATTTTTGCCGAGCTTTACCACGCTGTTCGATAAGTACACCGTTTCGAGCGCGGAGCACGAAACGAACGCATAATCGCTGATTTCGGTAAGACCCTTCCCCAGCTTGACCGTAACCAGAGCGTACATATATTCAAACGCATTGGGTCCAAAGTACACCACGCTGTCGGGCAAAACCACACTTTTCGCAAGCCGCGAAAAGGCTTCATCGCCGACGGTAAGCGTACCACTCTTAATGACGTAATCTTCACCGACCTGCCTTGCGTCAATCAAGTGGTTGCCTATATAGAGCGCGCCGTCCTCGTACAGCTCGGCTTTTACGTCGTCGTCGAACGACAAATAGAAATTGCCGAGGTCGGGCATTCGCGTTATCGAGTCGGGCAACGTCAGGTTAGTGAGCTTTCCGCAGTTTTCGAACGCACCCTTGCCGATCGTCGTCACACCGTCGGGAACGACGAGCGTCGTAAGATGCGAGTTACCGCGAAACGCATATTCGCCTATACTCTCCACACCCTGCGGGATAGTAAACCCGTCCGTTAAATCGCAGAACGTAAACGCGTAATCGCCTATCGCCTTTATGCTTCCGTCGCTCGGTATAACGCTATTCGTACTGCCATTTATGAGCGTGCCCGTAGTTTTGTCTATAAGGCAATTGTCCTCGCTCTTGTATATAGCGTTTTGGGGATCGACCTCGATCGCATTAACCCAGCTTACCCCGTAAAACGCATAGTTATCCATATTTTCGACGCTCGCGGGAATGGTGATCTTTCGCGCCGTGTTACCTGAATACGCGAAGCTGCCGATGGTCTTTATGCCGTTATCCACCGCTAGATCGGTTAGAGCGTTCTTCGACTGAATACAGTTAAAGAATGCGTAATCGCCCACTTCGGTCACGCCGCTTCCGCTCGGGATAGCCGTGAGCTTTTGACATTCGTAAAACGCGTAGTCGCCTACCGTTGTCACCGAATCGGCGATCTCGACTTGTTCGAGCTTGCCGCATTTAAAGAACGCACCGTCGCCGATTTTCTCCACGCCGTCGGGAATAACGACGCTCGTTATATCGCTGTTCTTGAACGTAAACGCGGGTATCCCCTTAATGCCGCTCGGCAGCGTCGGTTCGCCCGACGGCTTTTTCCCGTCGATATACAACGCGATATTATCCTTCGACAAAACGCGCGGGAACGGATAGGGCTCGTCGGACTTTTCTTTGAACGCGTTTTCGAGCGGATTGGCGCAGCGCTCGCCGAACGATATACCGCACCACGATTTAAGGTCTTTAACGTTCACCGCCAAGCTCTCGCAATTGGATAGATAGAACGCACTGTCGCCCACCGTTTTCAGTCCCGTGCCGAACGTAATCGACGCAAGCCCGCTGCCCCAAAACGCGTCTTCTCCTATATGCTCTACGCTGTCGGACAAAGTAACGCTATCGAGATTTGAGTAATTATTAAACGCAAAATCGGGTATTTCGATAACGCCGTCGGGTATTACGAGATCTCTTATGCGCTCGCCCGCTATATACAGATTGCCGTAGCTCGAACCGAACAAACCGGGCACGCCCAGATAGAACACGGGGTTTGCGCCCGTATTTTCAAACTCGATTTTGCAAAAATCGGCAACCGTGCCCGTATAAAATACCGAACCGATAGAAATGCAACTCAAAAACGCGTTACTTTCTATGACCTTTACGCTATTGCCGAAAGTGACGGCGGAAAGCCGTCCGCAATATTCGAACGCTTTCTCCCTTATGACCGTAACGCTAATCGGGATAACAACGCCCGTAAGCCCCGCGCAATTATCAAACGCTTGCTCGCCGATCTCGGTCACGGGCTTGCCGTCGATCTCGCTCTCTATAATAACGGCTTTAAGCTCGTTTATCTTTTCGCCCGAAACGTAGTACGACTGCCCGTCTTCGCTAAGCGTGTATCTTATATCGTCCTTATACACGTCCTCGTAGCCCGGGCGGTACAAGCAAATGCGGCACTCGCCGCCTATAAACGTATGTTCTTCCTTGTCCTTGGCAAGGTCGTGACCGCATTGCGCGGCGTAGTAGTGGTGCGTTTCGTCGTGGCTGAGCTTATTATCGAAGCTGTGCCCCGTCGCTTTTATTAAAACGCTGTCGAACGAAATGGGGTGAACGCCGTCCTCGTCGGAGAAATACCTGCCGCATTCTGTGCACTCGTAATGCTCCTCATACCCAGCCGCCGTGCAGTCAGCGGATTTATATTCGTAATATTTAAGCGTGTGTTCGGTATGCGGCTTGCGGTATCCGCAAACAGAACAATTGCCGTACTCGTCGAAATCGTGCGTGCCCTCGTCGGTGATCTCGGCGTGACCGCAATTACTATCGCGCCAATGCTCGACCGAATCGCTCGACCACTTATCGCTGAAAGTATGCTCGTGCGCGCCGCACCCGACAAACGCAAAAAGTGCGGAAACTACGAAAATACAAACTATAATAAATTTTATTACGTTTATTTTGACTTTCATAATCACACCTAAATTCACAATTCCTGATTAACAATTAATCTTACTTCCTGCGGTGTCCGTCGCTTCGAGCACTTCCACGCAAGACGGCATTCTGTCTATGAGCGCGTTCGCGTGCGTGATAACGCCCACCAAGCAATCCTTACTGAGACTTTCGAGCGCGCCGTAAACGGTATCGATAAGCTCGTCGTCGAGCGTGCCGAACCCCTCGTCCAAAAAGAAGAACGCGTTATTGCCGTTGCCGACGGTGCGCGCTATCGCTATCGCGACCGACAGCGACGCCAGGAACAGCTCTCCGCCCGACAGCGTATCCGTCTTTCTCGACTTGCCGCCGTTGAGGTAGTCGGACACGATAAAGCCGTTAGTCTTGTCGTAGCTCATGGTGTATTTTCCGCTCGACAGCTCGCCGAGGATCTCGCTCGCTATCGCGGTGAACTCTACTATGTACTCGGTGGCAACGTAATTGAGCATCGCCTTGCCCTTGGTCATGTCGGCGATCTTCTTGTAGATGCTTATTGTATCGCCCACAGTCGCGTACTCGGCTACCGCGCTCGCAAACGCCGCATGATCGCTTTCAAGCGAAGTGAGTTGAGTCTGTTTTACCGCAATGGTCTTTTCGTTCTCGTTGATTTGCTTGTTCACCGACTCCGCACGGTCGCGCGCGTTCGAATACTTTTCCTCGTCGAAGGGCGGCATATCCACGGGGCAGTCCGCCCGCGCCGCTTCGAGCGATCGCTCGACCGCGCTCACCGCGCCGTTCGCGCCGTTAAGCTCGTTTTCGAGTTTTTTGCTCTGTTCGGCGAACTCGCGCTCCTTTTGTTCGAGCGCCGATATCTCGCCCTTGACCGCCGCCACGCGCTCCGCGGTCTTGCCGCAGCTGTCGCCCAGCCGCGCTTTGTAGTCCTCGGCTTTACTTTCCGCTTCCTTAACGGCGTTTGCCGCCGCTTCGAGCTCGGCGTTGAGCCGCGTGACCTCGGGTACGAATTTGGAAAACTCGCTCTCCTTCGCCGCCGCTTCCTCGCCCAGCTTCTTCGCCGAAGTCAAAAGTTCGATAAGCGCCGCGTAAACCTCGGGATCAACGCGCGTCGCCGCCGACTGTTCTTTTAATTCCGCGATCTTTGCCTCGCACTCGGCGAACGCACCGTCATAATGCGTATACTCGGTCTTTGCGCCGTCGATATGCTTTTCGCACTCCGTCTTTTGCTTGGATATATCTTCGAGTACTTTTACCGCGCCGTCGTGCTCGGACTTACGCTCGGCTACGTCGGTATCGCCCGTATCGCAGCACCCGCCGTAAACGCCGCCGCACACGGGGCATTTATCGCCGTCGTGAAGCTCGGCACGGACCGCCGCGGCATGCGAATTGAGCTGAGCCGCCGCGAGCGCCGCCGCCGTTTCCTTTTCGGTCTTTTCGGCGGCTTCGAGCCTAGCCGTTATCTCTTTGAGCTCGCCCTCGTACTTTTCTATTTTTTGGAGCACCGCCGCCTTGCACCCGGCAAGCTCACCGCGCTTCTTTTCTGCGGCGGACAAATCAGCACTAAGTGATTTATACTCGCGCAGTTCGTCGTTGAGCTCGTGAATGGCGTCGGCGACCGCCGCGGGTTTCCCCGTCGGCGCGTTCACGCCGTCGATAGCAGCGATCAACCGCTGCGACTTTTCTTTCAAGCGGTCAGTGTAGGAAACGAACTCGGCGAGCTTGTTTATAAACTCGATCTGCGCGTTCGTTTTAGCTTGCTCTTTTTGCTTGGTGGTTTGCGCGGCGCGCTCCGATTTTTCGCGCTTGTCCGCTTCGGCGGTTTTCTTAGCCGCTACGTCCTTGACCGCCGCTTCGTACTCGCGGTCGAGCGCGGAAAGAGTGTTGAGCGTATCCAGCTTTTCGCGTAATGCCGTAAGCTTAGCGGCAGCGGAAGTATCGCGCGTTTTGTCGAACGCTTCCTTTTGCTCGACGGCGATACGCGCTTTTCTTTTTGCCTCGTCGAGGCTAAGCATAAGGTTTTGGACTTGCTTTTGTTTTTCGGTCACCGATATGTACAGCTCGCGCGCTTTTTCGAGCGTTTCGAGCTCGGCGCGCATACCCTCGGCGTCTTTTGTGAGCGTCGTCGTTTTCGCTTTGAGCGCGGACAGTTCTTTATGCTCGGCGGTGAGCCTGTCGTTCAGTTCGTCGCGCAGGTCCGCCGCCGTCTTAACGCTTACGCCGTCCTTAACGTATTCGTCGTAGAGCGGTTGGTCGATAAGCCCGTACTTGTGGGAAAGGTCGAGAACGGTTTGCTGTTTGCCGCGCGCACGCTGTTCGAAGTCGCGCATTTTCTCGTTAGCGGCGGAATACACGTCGCCGAACCGCATGAGATCGAAAATCTTACCCACCGCCTCGGTCTGTTTGGTGGGGGTCTTTTTGAGGAACTCGGCGTACTCGCCCTGCTCCAAAAGATAAACGTTTTTAAACTCGCCCGCTTCGAGCCCGATAAGGTCGCGGATGAACTCGGTCGCTTCCTCGCCCTTTTTGAGTACCTCGCCGTTCTTATACAGCGTGCAGTCGCAAGAGGCGGTACGCTTGTCCAGCGCTTCGCCGTCGCTGTTCTTTTCCTTGCGGGTCTTTATTGTGCGCTCGACGGTATACCGCTCGCCCTTAGCGGCGAACTCGAACTCCACGCGCGCCGAAGTGCGCGAAAGGTTGACGACGTCGGCAAGATTGCCCTTGCCGCTCTTGCCGTACAGCGCGAGCATGATACTGTCGAAAATGGTGGTTTTGCCCGCGCCCGTCTTGCCACTTATGCAGAAAAGATTAGTGCGCCCCACCGCCTCGAAGTCGAGCGTTTGCGGTTCTATGAACGAGTTTACGCCCTCGATTGTAAGCTTTATCGGTTTCATAATAACTCCGTTATTAAATTCAGAATGTAGAATTCAGAATTATTGACCCCTGCGGGGTGTTTTTATTTAATTCAACCGCAATTCTTAATTCTGAATTCTTAATTCTTAATTTCCTTAATCAGTTCGCTGAACGCCGCTTTGAGCTTTGCCGAAGGCTCGGCGCCGTAGCGGTATTTGTAGTACATTTCGAAAATGGTATCGTCGTCGAGATGCGCGCGGCGCTCGGGAACTTTATCGCCCGCAAGCGACGCTGTGACTATAAGATCGTTAAACGCGGGATGCGTTTTTATGCGGATCGTCTCGTCCTTGCCGAGCGGCTCGCCGCCGTACTTGATGCGCACGTAGTCGGCGGAATACGCGTCGAGCTTAGCCATGCACTCGTCGAAATTGCTCGCCGTCGTTTCGGTAAGCTTCTTGCCCGACGACAGCACCGCCTGCGTAACGCTATGCTTAACGGTGTCTATGATATTGACCGACTTATTGCGCGTTTCGTCGTAGGCGTACTGCAACGGCGAACCGCAATATTCGGCGTGCGGCGCTTTACTGATTTTAAGCCGCTTGTGCACGTGCCCGAGCGCGACGTAGTCGCAGTTTTCGGGAAGTATGCTCGTCGGCAATGCCACAAGCCCGCCGAGCGCGTCGCTACCCTCCTTGCTCAAAAACAAGTGCGTGCACAGAATATTATACGCGTCCCGAGTAAAAAACTCGCACGCCTTGTCGAGCGTGAGCTTTACGCGGTCGGCATAAGAGAGGTTATAGTCCTGATCGTACCAGCGTTTGAGCCTGCCCTCGGACGGGTACGGCACGAGCGCGATATTCGTTTTGTCGGCGGGGTTGTCCGCCTTTTCGATCGTCACGCCCCCGAAATGCCCCGAAACCTTGATCCGCTGTTTTTGCAAATAGTCGGCGGCGTCGAACAGCCCGTACAGCGACGGCGGCGGCGTAGGGTCGGACAGCGTTTCACTGCCCACGCCCGAATAGTCGAGCTCGCCCGCAAGCACTATGCCTTGAAGATCGGCAAGCGGCTTGGCGGCGCATAATCTCCGCTCGTCGTCGTGATTGCCCGCGAGCATGATGACCGCCCTACCGCGCTCGGCAAGCGTGAGCGCGCTGCGGTAGAACACGCGTTCGGCGTCGCTCGGCGGCACCGCCGCGTCGAAAATATCGCCGGCAATGAGAATAACGTCGACGTCCTCGGTATCGGCGAGCAAGGCAAGCTCTTTTATGACCTCGCACTGCTCGTCGAGCCGCTGAGCTTTACCGAGCTTTTTCCCGAGATGCAGATCGGCTGTATGTAAAATTTTCATTTCTTCTCCCGAATTTTGAAAAACAGTTGATTAAATTTGCGATAAGTGGTATTATAATACAACGTTGATTTAAGTTTGTATTATATCGATAATACCCTATCATTATAGTACAAACGAACGAATTATTCAAGCAAATGAGGTCATTCTGTGTTCAAGCTTTCCGCAGAAGCGTCACTTGACGGCGCGATCACCGTCGAGAATAAATTTATCGTCGAGTATATGCCGTACGCCGACGGGGACTACGTAAAGGTTTATCTTTACGCGCTGTCGCTTGCCGCGAGAAAGCAGGACAAGGACGACAGCGTGGAGCGGCTCGCGCGTAGGCTCGACCTCGATATTTCCACGGTGGACGCGGCTATCGAGTACTGGACGGAGCAAGGGCTCATGTCGCGACTGGGCGACGAGATCTGCTTTTTCTCGCCGCGCTCGGCACGACCCAAAATAAAGAAATTCGATATCGACAAGTACGGCGAGTTCAACCGCCAGGCGCAAAACTTCATTACCGGCAGGCAGATAACCCCCAACGAGTACGGCGAATACTACACGCTCATGGAAAAGTTCAATCTCGAATGGCAAGCCATGGCGCTTATCGTCAAGTATTGCGTAAACCTCAAAGGCGAGAACGTTTCCTGCCCGTATATCGTAACGGTGGCGCGCAACCTCGCCGAGGACGGCTATCGCACCGTCGACGCCGTCGGCGAGCGGCTCGACGAGTACGGCGTGTACTATAACGATCTTTGCGTAGTGCTCGGCGCAATGGGCGGCAAACGCCCCGACCACGAAGCGGTCAAGCTGTACAAAAAATGGAAAATAGAGTTTAGGTTCGATAAGGAAGTTATCCTGCACGTGGCGCAAAACGTCAAGCGCGGCGGCGCGGCGCTCCTCGACGCCAAGCTTACGCAGTACCGCGATCTTGGGCTGACCTCGATAGCGCAGATCGACGAGTACGAGGACGCGCGGCAAAAGAACTATAAGCTCGCAAAGTCCGTCAACAAGGCGCTCGGGCTGTACTACGAAAACGTAGACCCCGAGATAGCGACCTATATCAATCCTTGGCTCGGCATGGGCTTCGAGCCGAACGCGATACTCGCCGCCGCCGACTACTGCATGAAAAAGGACATGAAGCGTTTGTCCGACCTCGACGCGGTCATCCGCGACTTCTTCACGCTCGGGCTGACGACCGAAGCCGCAGTGCGCGAGCGCGTCGGGCACGAAAACCGCTACGACGGCAATATAGAAAAGATACTGAAAACGCTCGGCACGGTGGGCGCGGTCAAGGATATTCACCGCGCGTACTTTACGAATTGGAGCGAGAAATTGGATATGCCGCGCGACGTGATCTACCACGCCGCAACGCTCGCGGTCGGCAAGGACAACCCGTTCGCGTACATGAACAGCATACTCCGCGCCTGGCACGACGGCGGGATAAGGACGGTGGACGGCGCAAAGACCACGATCGCGCCGAGCGTGGCTTCCCCCGCACAGCCGACGGGCGTCGTATCCGAACAGCGTTCGGCGGAAGAATTGAATGCGTTATTTACGCAGATAACGGACGACGATTAAATCTATCCTTATTCGCCTTCCCCAATTGGGGAAGGTGCCCGAAGGGCGGATGAGGGCATTATAAATTTATCCTTATACAGGAGAAAACCAATGAACGATTATCAACGCGCAGTCAAGGAAATAACGAATACGCGCCGCGCCGATCTCGACGCGGGGCTGGAAGTATGGCGCAATGCGTTGAGATCGAGCAAAGCGCTCCACGACGCATACGCCGAGTATCAGGACGAAGCGATAAAGAAAGCGCAGAAGCTGGATAATACCCTGCCCCAGGCCAAACGCAAGCTGGAAGAAACGGCGAAAAAACTGGGGCTCAAAAAGGAAGTTATCGAGCCGCCCTGCCGCTGCAAGAAGTGCGGAGACACGGGGTACGTGAACGGCAAGTACTGCGCGTGCGTTATTAAAAAGGTAGTTAATGCCAACGGCGACAACCTAGCACTGCCACAAGTCGATTTTGCTGCGGCGAGCAAGACCGCGCCCAAGGCGATAGCCAAGGTGTACGGCGCGGCACAGAAATATCTGGACGGGTTCGACAGCGACAACGCCAAGCCGTTCTTTATCGTCGTCGGGTCGTCGGGAACGGGCAAGACCATGCTCGCGGCGGCGGTCGCGACCGAAGCGATAGCGCGCGGCAAGTCGGCGGTCACGGTCAGCGCGTTCGAGTTTTTGAAGCGCGCCAAGGACTACCACACGCAGTTCGCTATTGCCGATTACCGCGATACGTTTTCGCCCATGCTCGACTGCGAGCTATTAGTGATCGACGATCTCGGCACCGAAACCATGCTAAAAAATATCACAAGCGAATATTTATATACGGTAGTCAACGAGCGGTGGTTGCGCAAGAAGCACACGCTCGTCACTACGAACCTCACGCCCGAAGCGCTTATCTCGCGCTACGGCGAAGCTATCTTCTCGCGGCTGTGCGATAAATCGCGCGCTAACCTATTCCTTATCACCGCACCCAACGCGAGATTGCAAGCCGATAAGAAATAATTTTTCCTATCCCCTATAATCATGAACGACGATCTTAAAATATTCACCGAGAACATAGAGCCGGAAGCGGTCAATCAGGTATACAACCTTATTGCGCAGCCGCCGTTTTTCGGTGCGCAAGTAAGAATAATGCCCGACGTGCACTGCGGTATGAACTGCGTAGTCGGGTTCACCGCCACGCTCGGCGACAAGATAATCCCGAACGTTTTGGGTAGCGATCTCGGTTGCGGGATGCTGACCGTCGAGCTCGGCAAAGCGGAGTTTTCGCTCGCCGACCTCGACGGATTCATCCGCGCCAAGATCCCGTGCGGGAGCAATTACCGCAAAGAAGTCAACGGCGTAGCGCTTATCAAGCAGTTGCGGTGCTTTGACGAACTGCGCGATTTCGATAGGCTTTACGGCTCGCTGGGCACGCTCGGCGGCGGCAACCATTTCATAGAGGTGGACGCCGACACGGACGGTAACCGCTATCTCGTTATTCACAGCGGATCGCGCAACCTCGGGCTTCAAGTCGCCAAGATCTACCAAAAACGCGCCGAGCCCGACTGCAAGTTTTGCGCCGAGCCCGAGAAAGCGGAAACCACCGCGCGGCTGAAAGCGCAGGGCAAGCAGAGCGATATTCCCGCCGCGCTCCAAGCGATCTCGCAAAAGTACGCGTACAAGACCAAGATCCCCGCCGAGTATTGCTATCTCGAAGGCGACGGCATGGCGGACTATATGCACGACCTCAAACTGTGTCAGCAGTTCGCCGTTCAGAACCGCAAGAAGATGGCGGACGACATACTCAAATTCTTAAAGATCAGCCGCTACGCGAGTTTTGAAACGGTACATAACTTTATCGACGATGATAGAATCGTTCGCAAGGGCGCGATCCCCGCGCGCAAGGGTCAGCGCGTGATCATTCCCATGAATATGCGCGACGGGTGTCTTATCGCCGTCGGCAAGGGCAATCCCGATTGGAACAACTCCGCACCGCACGGCGCGGGGCGTATTCTGCGCCGTAGCGAGGCCAAAGATTACTTCACAGTCGAAGAGTTCAAGAAGGAAATGGCGGGCGTGTACACGACGACGGTCGGCGCGTCCACGCTCGACGAGTCGCCCATGGTGTACAAGCCCATGGACGAGATAGTGCGGCTTATCGCGCCCACCGTCGATATCGAAAAAATTATCAAGCCTATCTATAATTTCAAGGCGGGTAACGAATAGGAGCAACATTATGAAAAACGCAACCGTTCTTAATAATTCCCAGGCGAAAGCGCTTATAGTCAAGTTTGCGTCGAAGCCCGTATTGCGCAAGGAGCTTGTCGAGAAGTGTATTGCCGACTACGCCGCAAGCGGCGGACTGACGAATGAGGAGCTGGCCGATAAAACTTCGGGCGCGCCGCTCAATATCGTCAAGTGTCGGTTGGGCGACGCGATAGAACAGCTTTTGCAGAACAACACGCTCGAACAGAACAGCGATAAAAAGTTGTCCTGCCGCGACCCGGAAGCCGATATCGATATCGACCGCGACGAGATCATCGAGAACTGTATATTCGAGATTCTGAACGAGACCGAGGTCGCCAAAAAATCGATGCTCGGCATGATAATCGAGCGCACGCGCGCCGCGCTGAACGTGACTACCGACGTTATCAAATCGGACGCGGGGCGCATACTTTCCGGTCTTGTCAAAAACAACCAGATAGTTATTTCCAATAACAAGTATGCCAAGGTCAAGCCGCCCGAAACGCCCGACGAGAAGAACCGCAGGCTTTTGGACGAGATAAGCGACGAGGCGCTCGTTGATCACTCGGTCGCCATGCTCAAACAGTGGTACGAAAAGATCGGGTTTACAGAGGTGGTCGGCTTGAACACCGACGGACCGAACGACGGCGGTATAGACGGCAGGCTGACCGCGGTCGATCCGCTCGGGTTTAAGGAAACGGTCATCTTGCAGGTCAAGAACTACCACAATCCCAAAAAGCAAGTGCCCGAATGCGAGGTACGCGAGTTCTGCGGTGTGCTCACCGCCGAGAGCGAAGCGACCAAGGGCTTGTTCGTCACGAGCCGCAAGTATCATAATAATTCGGTCAAGTTCGCCAAGAAGTATAAGCAGAAATACCTCGTGCTTATCGACGGCGAGAAGTGGCTCGAGCTCGCCAAGCAATGCGAGTACGTGATAGAATAGTTTTCGTTACTTCTTTTGAAAAAGAAGTAACCAAGAAAACTTTACTTTTAATTATTTAAGGGTGGTTAAGCTTAACCACTCTTTTGTTAATTATCCTTATTTTTCAATTTCTTTCCTAATATTGTTTTCTTTCCTCGTCGATAATGGTACAATAATTATATGGGGCAAATATTCGTAAAGGCAATACTGATAACGCTCGCGCTTTTGGCGTTTGCGATACCGGGGTTCATACTTAAAAAGCTCAACCTTTCGGGCGACAGCGCAAAGACCACGCTAAGCAATCTTTTGCTGTTCGTGTGCCAGCCCGCGCTTATGATAAACTCGTTCGCCGTGTTCACGCAGAACGATTACGCCACACTTAACGCCGTAGGTCGCGCACGCATAGCCGCCAATTTCGGCATAACCGCGACGATAGCCACCGTCGCCATGCTCGTTATATTCGGCGTGTGCAAGCTGATTTTCGTCAGGTACAAGGACAGACAGTCCGCCGATATTTATACGTTCATTGCCATGTTCTCAAACTGCGGCTTTCTCGGCATACCGTTCGTCAAGATCTTCACCGATAACGACGTGCTCGCCGTCATGTACGTGGCGGTGTTCAACATAGTATTTATTTTCCTGATCTGGACGCTCGGCGTTTTCCTCTTGACCCACGACCGCAAAAATATCAGCTTTAAAAAGATAGTACTTAACCCGTCGATAATCGCTTCGGCGGTCGGGCTACTGCTGTTCTTCGTGCCGCAAATAAACTTCTTCATGGCGGACGCGTGCAAGGAGCTTCAAACCGTGCCGCAGAGCCTTGCCGCCATGGTCGCGCCCGTGTCGATGATACTCGTCGGCATCGGGCTTGCCGAACTGCCTTTAAAAACGCTGTTTTGTACTCGCGGCGTGTACGGCGCGGGCGCGCTAAGGCTTATACTGTCACCCATACTCGCGTTCGCCATCGCGCTCGCGTTCAGGGCAATGTGCAGCGGGTTCGTGGGCAGCTCGCCCGTCGCCACCGACTATATATTCCTCGCGCCGGTTATCGCGCTCGCCATGTCGCCCGCGTCGACGGTAGTCGCTATGTCCGAGCACTACGGCTTAAAGAACGACTTTGCCACCGCCGCCGTGATTACCGACACCCTGCTGTCCGTAATTACCGTCCCACTGGTAATGATCGCAATGCTCGAACTGTGGGCGGTTATATTTTAATCAAAAATTATAAAATAAAAGAGTGACCGATATTGACCACTCTTTTTAATTTCTCTTAAAAATTTATTAACTACCTATTTTTAAACGAAGTAGGAAGGGTGACGGTAGTTTTATCGATATCATAAATGAACAGCGTGCGTATCTCTTCGACGGCGGGGTCTTCCTCGTTTTCCATCCGCGATACGTACGAAATATAAACCACCCTGCCATACTTGATCTTAACAGAATACTCAGTGATATACTCGTCCTCGAACTCCCCGACGTATACGCCGTCTGCGTATCGGAACCGCTCGTAACCGTTATAAAGCTCGCCGTACAGCTCGATCAAAGAAAACTTCTTCCCATCCATTACGTCGTAGTTCCTTTCCGACCTATACCAGGCGTCGTTCTCGCTGTCGTACTCGTACTCGTAATTTTTTTCGTCGATAACAGCGGCGTAACACTTATAAACGTTATTTATTTCTTCGCCAACAGTGACCGTTTCACCCTGTTCATTTTCCTGCTCGGAAACGAACACCACCATGTTCGTTTCGTCATAGCTGTACTTATCGGGATTGAAGCCGCACACCGTGCTGTACCGAAACACTACCTGTCCGTCCTCACTGCGTTCGCATGTTTCTTTATACGAAAAATTCGTTCTGCCCGAATAATCGAACGCAGTCCGCCACGCCGCCGCGTCCGCGACCTCGTCGGACACAATATCCGCGGGATTGGTGTCGGCGGTTATATCGTCAACAACCTCTCCCCCGCACGCTACCGTACCGACGGACAGAGCCGCAACGCTCGCCGCCAAAACAATCGCTAAACCTTTCTTTCTCATGATCGCTCCTTTGTTTTTAACAGTATAGCACATTCACCTACACAGCCGTCAAGCACATAAAGACGATTTATGCAAAAAACTAATTCCGCTCTTACAGATCTGCTAAATATTTGCAGAGCTTTTTTATATCTTCTTCCACTCCGTCAAATCGATACTGCGACAAATCGACTTCGGTTTTTCTTGTTTTAAAATGCACGCAGTCGTAGTCAAGCTTGACCAATTTATCGTAATATGTACAATAATGCGAATACCGTCGCCAAAACGAGTACCCTGCTTTTCGGTAAACGCACTTACAAAAATTGCAGTCTTTACACTTCTTCGTTTTCACGCCGCTCGTCCTCTATAATTTCCCGTATCCCCGATATATCCGTAAGCAAGTCATTCAAGCAAAACTTAATCGACTTGCTTATTCTTTTACACGGTTTCCGTAGCTCGTATTTATCACAGCTATCGTGAACATTAACTATCTCTTCTTTTTTACAGCACCAACCGACTTTTGTTTTGTTAAATTGTTTTACTCCCCTTGTATAAAACCTGTCGAGATTTTTACACCTATAACAAGGGTTTTGTTCATCTAACATATTTGTCCCACTTAACACATATTTGTGTATATTATACTACGCAATTTTGTGTCAGTCAAGCAAATCACACAAATTTGTGTTAAAATTTTTATAGTGATATATGGTGATAAAATGAACATCGGCGAAGAACTTAAATATCATAGACAAAAAGCAAATTTAAGCCAACGAGAATTGGCTAAGCTTATTGGTATCTCACAACAAAACATTAGCAGGTGGGAAAATAACGAGGTTGAGCCAAGCATATCGTCATTAATCGTATTAGCCGATTACTACGGTATAACGCTTGACGAGCTTATTGGTAGAGATACGAATAATAACGGATAAATTAAAAGTGCCCGATGCCCTTCGGGCACCTTCCCCATTTAGGGAAGGCTGTCGTTCGTTTTAGTTTTCGGCACAAAAAAGAGTGGTTCGGTCAAACCACTCTTTAATTATTTAACGCAAAAGTTTCTTGGTTACTTCTTTTCAAAGAAGTAACGAAAAAAACTATTCTTCGCTGCCGCCCTCGGGCGCTTCGCCGTTATCCTCGATAACTTCCTGGTGCGGCGCGGTCGCCACGCACACAACGGTGCCCTGGTTCTTGACGCGCATCATGCGCACGCCCTGCGAGCCACGCCCGATCTTGGAGATCTCCTTAACGAGCATACGAATGATCGTGCCGTTATCGGAAATGACCATGACGTCGTCCTCGGGGTTGACGAGTTTGAGATTGACAAGCCGTCCGGTCTTGTCGTTAAAGTTACCCGCCTTAATGCCCTTGCCTGCACGCGATTGCAGTCTGAACTCCTCGATATCGGTACGCTTGCCGAACCCGTTCTCACTGACGGTAAGCACGTCGCAATCGGGCGCGACGATCGTCATATCGACGACGTTATCGTCCTCGTCCAAGCGCATAGCGCGCACGCCCTGCGTGTCACGACCCATGAGCCTGACGTTCTCCTCGGAGAAGCGAATGCACTTGCCGCTCTGCGACGCGATTAGTATCTCGTCGATACCGCCCGACTGCTGAACGGAAATCAGCTCGTCGCCCTCGTTGAGCTTGATAGCGACCTTGCCGACCTTGCGGATAAGCTTGAACTCGGTGAGCGCTGTCTTTTTGATCATGCCGCGCTTGGTCGCCATTACGAGATTGCCCTTGTACTCGTCTTCCTTGATGGGAATGACCGCACTGACTTTTTCGCCCTCGTTGAGCTGTAAAAGATTGACTATCGCTCTGCCGCGCGCGGTGCGTTCGGCTTCGGGTACGGCGTACGCCTTGTCCGCATACACACGCCCGAAGTTCGTGAAGTACAACAGCGTGTCGTGCGTGTTCGTAACGAACATTTTCTCGACGAAGTCTTCTTCCTTGGGCTTGTGCGCCGTGACGCCCTTGCCGCCGCGGTGCTGCGCCTTGTACTCGGTCGTAGGCAAACGCTTGATATAGCCGTAGTGCGTCATGGAAATGACGACGTCTTCTTTATCTATAAGATCGCCGATATCGATCTCGTCGTAGTCGATAACGAGCTCGCTGCGGCGCGGATTGTCGTACTGCTCCTTGATCTCGTTGAGCTCGGTGCGGATGATATCGGTAACGCGCTTGGGGTTAGAAAGGATGTTCTTGAAGTCCGCGATCTTCTCTTGAAGCTCGACAAGCTCGGCTTGGAGCGCGTCGATTTCGAGGCTGGTGAGCCTACGCAGCTTCATTTCGAGTATGGCGTTCGCCTGCTTATCGGACAGGTAGAACTCCGCCATTAGCTTCTCAGCCGCCTCGACGTTGTCGCGGCTCTGCTTGATTATCTTGATAACGCGATCGATATTCGCCTGCGCCTTGACCAAGCCCTCGACAATATGCTCGCGCGCCTGTGCCGCCGCAAGGTCGTGCTTGGTGCGGCGAACGATGACCTCTTCCTGATGCTTCAAGTAGTATTCGAGCATCTCTTTGAGGTTGAGGATCTTCGGCTCGCCGTCGGCGAGCGCGAGGAACGTTATGCCCTGCGAGACTTGAAGGTTCGTGTGCTTGAACAGTGTGTTGAGAACGACCTGAGCCTGCGCGTCGCGCTTGACCTCGATAACGATACGCATACCCTGGCGGTCGGATTCTTCCTTGATATCGGCAATGCCCTCAATACGCTTGTCCTTGACGAGGTCGGCGATCTGGACGATAAGCTTTTCCTTATTGACCTGGTACGGCAGCTCGGTAACGACTATGCGCTGACGCATAAGGTCGCTGCCCTCGCGCACCGGGTATTCCTCGATATCGGTCTTGGCGCGAATGACGACGCCGCCCTTACCCGTTTTGTACGCGCGCTTGATATTCGATCTGCCGAGTATGAGCGCGCCCGTCGGATAGTCGGGAGCGGGTACGTACCTGCACAGCTCGTCGATCGTGATTTCGGGGTTGTCGATAAGCGCGTCGATAGCGTTTATGACCTCGCCGAGGTTGTGCGGCGGGATAGCCGTTGCCATACCGACCGCAATACCGTCCGAGCCGTTGACCAAAAGATTGGGGAAGCGTGCGGGCAACACCGACGGCTCTTGCAGCGAGTCGTCGAAGTTGTTAGTCCAGTCGATGGTTTCCTTGTCAATATCCCGAAGCATTTCCGCCGAGATCTTGGCAAGCCTTGCCTCGGTGTAACGCATAGCCGCGGGCGGATCGCCGTCGACCGAGCCGAAGTTACCGTGTCCGTCAACGAGCGGGAAACGCATGGAGAAGTCCTGCGCGAACCGAACGAGCGCGTCGTACACCGACGAGTCGCCGTGCGGGTGGTACTTACCGAGAACGTCACCGACTACACGCGCGCACTTGCGGTAGGGCTTGTCCGACCACAGGCTGAGCTCGCCCATGGCGTAAAGTATACGACGGTGAACGGGTTTAAGACCGTCGCGAACGTCGGGAATGGCACGCGACACGTTGACCGCCATTGCGTACGCGATAAAGCATTGCTTCATCTCGTCGACAACGTGCGTGTCGATTATCTTGGTATTATCGATATATTCCTTGCCGGAAGAGCTTCCGCCCTTGTCGGAACGTATTTTCTTTGCCATGATTACCTCTATGTTAATTAGGGTTTTTCTCTTACTTCTTTTGGAAAAGAAGTAAGCAAGAAAACTTTAAGTTATTTGTTGATGGTTTCTTTTGCTTTACTTTTCTTTTACAAGTCTATGCCCAAATACTTTATCTACGCATTTTGAAAAAGAAGTAAGCAAGAGAACTTTAAGTTTTTTGTTGATGGTGTTTAGCTTATAAAGAACGTATTTTTAACCTCGGAGTCGCGGCGCAGACGGGCAACAGTTGGTGAGGCGGCGACGGGAGTGTACATAGACGTACATGACCAAGCCGCCGAGCCAAGCGTAGCCCGTATCCGCCGATGAATACGAGGTTAAATATCCAAGTCCGTTACTAATTTAGCGTTCTCCTCAATAAACTGCCGCCTAAGCTCGGGCATATCGCCCATAAGCACGCTGAATATCTCGTCCGCCTCGAACGCGTCTTCCATGGTAATACGTTTGAGCGCGCGGTGCTCGGGGCTCATGGTCGTTTCCCACAGCTGCTCGGCGTTCATTTCGCCGAGACCTTTATAGCGTTGAAGCTCGCAGCCTTTCCTGCCGAGCTGGTCGAGCGCCTCGTCGCGCTCCTTCTCGTCGAAGCAGTAGATTTCCTTCTTGCCCTTAGCCACCTTGTACAGCGGCGGAAGCGCGGCGTATACGTGCCCGCGCTCGATAAGCGGGCGCATGAACCGGAAGAAGAACGTGAGGAGAAGTATACGAATATGACTGCCGTCTACGTCCGCGTCGGTCATACATATTATCTTGTCGTAGCGCAGCTTGCTCTCGTCGAACTCGTCGCCGATGCCGCAGCCGAACGCCGTTATCATCGCCTTGATCTCGGCGTTTTCCAGAACGTGATTGAGCCTTGCCTTTTCCACGTTGAGGATCTTGCCGCGGAGCGGAAGTATCGCCTGGAATCTGCGGTCGCGACCCTGTTTAGCCGTGCCGCCTGCGCTGTCGCCCTCGACTATGAATATCTCGCAGTGCTCGGGATCGCGGTTGGTGCAGTCGCTGAGCTTGCCGGGGAGCGAAGCAGTTTCGAACACGCCCTTGCGGCGAGTGAGCTCTCTGGCGTTACGCGCCGCATCGCGTGCTCGCTGCGCGGTGATCGTCTTCATGACGAGGTCTTTCGCTTCTTTCGGGTTTTCTTCGAGGTACGTGCCGAACGCGTCGGTTACCGCTTTTTCGACCTGCAACCGCATACCCGAGTTGCCGAGCTTGGTCTTGGTCTGACCCTCGAACTGCGGCTCGGTAAGCTTGACCGAAACGACGGCGGTAATGCCCTCGCGAACGTCCTCGCCCGCAAGCTTCTCGTCGTCCTTGATCAGCTTCTGCTCGTGCGCGTAGTCGTTGATGACCTTGGTGAGCGCGTTCTTAAAGCCTACAAGGTGCGTGCCGCCTTCCTCGGTGTTAATATTATTTGCGTAGGTATAGATGAGCTCGCTGTATCCGTCGTTGTACTGGATAGCGTACTCGACCTCGCTGTCCTTGAAAGTCTTTTCGCCGTAAATGACCTCTGAGAACATGGTGTTCTTGTTGCGGTTAAGGTACTCGACGAAATCCTTGATACCGCCGTCGAAGCGGAACACGTCGCGCGCTTCTCTGCCCTTGCGGTTATCCACGAGCTCAATCTCCAAGCCCTTGTTAAGATACGCGACCTCGCGCAAACGCGTGCGCACGGTATCGTACACGAAATCGACCGTTTCGAAAATCTCGGTATCGGGGAAGAACGTTATCTTCGTGCCCGTCTTGTCGGTCTTGCCCACTTCGGCAAGCGGCTTCATGGGCACGCCGCGGTTATAGCGCTGACGGTAGATCTTGCCGTTCTTGTACACCTCGACGTCTAGCCATTCGGACAGCGCGTTTACACACGAAACACCGACGCCGTGCAGACCGCCCGACACCTTATATCCCCCGCCGCCGAACTTGCCGCCTGCGTGGAGCTTGGTAAGAACGACCTCGACGGTCGACACCTTTTCTTTGGGGTGGATCTCTACGGGAATGCCGCGCCCGTTGTCGGTGACCGCGACCGCGCCGTCGCGCGTGATCTCGACCAAGATCCTGTCGCAGTAGCCCGCGAGCGCTTCGTCGACCGAGTTGTCTACGACCTCGGTAATGAGGTGGTGCAGACCGTGCTCGTCCGTCGAACCGATATACATACCGGGGCGTTTGCGAACGGGTTCAAGCCCTTCCAGAACCTGAATAGAACTCGCATTGTAATTGCCGTTGTCAGTCTTTCTTGCCATAACTTTTACTCCGAAAATCGAATAAATAAGCTATTTATCCGTAGTATGAATATTATAGCACACCCCGTATTTTTTTGCAATGGTTTTGACCGCTTTTTAGGCGGGTTTGACAACTTTATTTTTTCGAATATGCCTTAATTTGCCGTCAATTGCCGTTATTTGCCACGCAAGATAAAAAACGCCGGTTGCACTGACCGACGTTAAAAGCCCTTAGAGTGGAAATCAGGGGTTAGGGGGGTAAACTAATTAGGAATTAGAAATGATACCGTCGTTTTTTGTTTACTACCTTGCGGAGGTTCGCCTAGATCCCTCCGCTTCGGTCGGGATGATGGTGGTTGGGTTTTTCTTTTCGGTAATATCGTTACAACAAGCACGGCTCTTACACCATCATACCGAGCGTCAGTCGAGGTATCCAGCGGAACCCGCGCACAGTGGTAAATCCTATATCACCTTTAATTCCTAATTACTAATTACTAATTCCTAATTCCCTACATAACCGCTATCTTATATGCACTGATCATCTTCGCAAGCCGTCTTGCCTCGTAAAACCTAGGACGACTGCACTTTTGCCTTTTCCCGAAATCGAGCGTTGTAAACGGCTTTTTCGCGTACTTCAAAAACCTATTGTCGCAAACGCAAACGAAAAGATCGGGGCAAAGCCCGATGAGCTCGTTCAGCGCCTTGCGGTTTTTACGCGTGCACTTTACCCCGTCGAGGTCGACGACGGTACGCTCTTTGAGCAAGCCGCCGCTTTTCTTAATAATATAATCGATACACGCACGCTGCGCGGGAACGATCGCACCTAGCCGCACATCGTGCGGTATGTTCAGCATCGAAAGCATGGACAGCGCCTCGACCGTTTTTTCCGCACCGCATAACGCAAGCTTATACTTAACGTACTGCTCGGCGGTAAACACCGCGAACGGCACCGCGCCGTACGCAAAATAATTGCGCCCGTTCTCGCTCGCGCAGAACAGAACTTCTTCGTTATCGAGCACAGCCGTGTCCGCCGTGTTTTTGAAATACGCGCGCTTTTGCCGCGCCGAACCCAAACAATAAGTAACCATGCCGAAATTATCGCCATGATCGGGCTTAAATATACGTAATGAATTGACAATAATATAATAAATCTATATAATACTTATAGGAGTTTGTTCGACAATGACAGTGATGGATAACGTCATTAAGAATATGGTAGCCGAGTTCGCCAAGTATCCCGAAATAACCAAAGCGGTATTATTCGGGTCGCGAGCGCGCGGCGACAACAGCGAACGCAGCGACTACGACGTAGCCGTTTACGGCGAGCTACCGCAACGTAATAAAACGCTGTTAAGATATTTTTGCAGCGAAGAATTACCAACTTTGCACAAAGTCGATTTGATTTTTATGCAAGAGCAACCGCAATCGACTTTCACCGATAATATCGAAAAGGACGGTATAACTATTTATGAAAACGCCTAAATACGTGAACTTCGTAAAAGCCACCAAACGCCTTAACGAAGCCAATACGGTATACCGCAGCCAACCCGATAACGAGTTTTACCAAGACTCGTTGATTAAGCGGTTCGAGTTCTCGTTTGAGCTTGCGTGGAAAAGCTTGCGCGAATACATGACCGAGCAGGGCTATATGCTGACTATCGGCTCGCCCAAAGGCGTATTTGGGTTCGCCTATCAGGAAGGCATTATTCAGAGCGAACAAGTTTGGCTAGATATGCTCGAATGCCGTAACCAATCGACCCACGACTACGGGAACGACCTTGCCGCGTCGCTCGCCGACAGCATAAGTAATAAATACGCGAAAGAATTAACGCGTTTAGCCAAATTAATAAGCGAACAGTAAAACACGCCCCAAAGTCGGGGCGTGTTTTTAATTGAATAAAAGAATATAGCTAATTAGGTAAATCGTCCGTTGCGGCGGCTTCCGCAGACTGCATGCTTTCGGCGAACTTTTCGAGAAGCTCGGGCGAGCTTGCAAACTGCTTGGTCGGCACAAACGTGAACTGCGGCGACCACCCGCTTTTAGCCGTCGGCACTTGACCGAGCGTATAATACCCGCTGTCGGTGAAAAGCAAAAAGTCGATAAGCCTAACGCCCACCTCGCTCAATAGAAAGGCAAGCTTTTTGAGCGGCATATTGAGCGAGTACAGATCGGGAAAGAACCCTTTTTCGCGGCGAACGAGTAAAGCCTTTTTGGCGTTGTATCTCCCGACCGCACCGAACACCGCGCGGAAAGAAAATACCTCGTCCTTGCCCGTACAACGTTCAAGCCCGAGCACCCTGCCGCCGCCGTCCAAGCACACGACGAACGTTCCGTCGTTGTCGCCGCTTAGGTACTCCGAGCCGAAGTAGTCCGCGGCAGCGAAGTGGTCAGAGATCATAACGGGCGCGCCTATGCGCTGTGAAATAGTCGCAACCAGTGCGGGCAGGGTACGCGCCATGCTTTTGGGCACGCCCTTTACGTTTATAAGCTTTTCGGCGGGCGCGCGAAGAACGTCAACGACCGAGCCGAACTCGTCGATTAGTGCGTGCGCCGTGGGATTTGTGTCGCGTTGCGGCACGAAGAAAGACGCGAATAGCTCCAAAAGCTCCACGTCGCGAAAGCCGTTCAGTTCGGGATCGAGCACGGCGGCAGACCGCATTCTGTTTCTGTGGTTGGAATGAATATTCTCGGTCGCGCCGCTGTCGGTAGGCTCGCCGCCCGTTTCTATTATATCGTCCGCGTTTTCTTCCCCGCGCCTGTCTTTCTCGTCATCCATTTCGTACCGATAAAATTTTTAAGTATCGCTTATTCCAAGCAAGTAGTCAACGCTTACTTCAAAAAGTTGAGAAAGCTTAACAAGAGTAGTCAAGCTCGGCTCACCGGTATCGATCTCATACCGCGCATAAGATTGTTGGCAAATATGCAGTTTTTCGGCAACTTGCTTTTGCGTGTAGCCGTAACTTTCCCTTAATTCCCTTAATCTTTTAGCGAATGCTTCCATAATATATCATATATATTACAGCGAAATGCTGTTAATCATTTATTCAACTGCATTTTGCAGTAAATGATACTATTTATGGTTTGATTCTTAAATGCGTTATATTTTTTGAAACACAAAAAGCCGCCACCGCGGTGACAGCTTTTTGTTGATTTCGTATTTAATTGCCGCTACTTTGCAAGACTAACCGCAACGGCGCACGCGACGGTCGCGCCGACCATGGGGTTATTGCCCATGCCGATAAGACCCATCATTTCGACGTGCGCGGGAACGGACGAGCTGCCCGCGAACTGCGCGTCGCTGTGCATACGACCCATCGTGTCGGTCATGCCGTACGAAGCGGGACCCGCCGCAACGTTGTCGGGGTGGAGCGTTCTGCCCGTGCCGCCGCCGCTCGCGACCGAGAAATACTTTTTGTCGTTCTCTTGGCACCACTTTTTATAAGTGCCCGCAACGGGGTGCTGGAAGCGCGTGGGGTTGGTCGAGTTGCCGGTGATCGAAACGTCGACTTTTTCGTGGCGCATGATCGCAACGCCCTCGCTGACGTCGTCCGCGCCGTAGCAACGGACCTTAGCGCGCTCGCCGTCCGAGAACGCCGTCTCTTTAACGATTTTAAGCTCGCCGGTGTAGTAGTCGTACTTGGTCTGAACGTAGGTAAATCCGTTGATACGCGAAATGATATACGCGGCGTCCTTGCCTAAGCCGTTGAGGATAACGCGGAGCGGTTTCTTGCGCGCCTTGTTGGCGTTGCGCGCGATACCGATAGCGCCTTCCGCCGCAGCGAACGATTCGTGACCCGCGAGGAACGCGAAGCAGTCGGTTTCGTCGCGGAGAAGCATTGCGCCGAGATTGCCGTGGCCGAGACCGACCTTGCGCTGATCAGCAACGCTGCCGGGAATGCAGAACGCCTGCAAGCCCAAACCGATGCACTCGGCGGCTTCTGCGGCGGTCTTAACGCCTTTCTTGAACGCAATGGCGCAGCCGACTGTGTACGCCCAAACCGCGTTCTCGAACGCAATGGGCTGAACGCCTTTAACGATTTCTTCTACGTTGACGCCTTTTTTAAGGCAGATGTCTTTCGCTTCTTCGAGCGATTTGATTCCGTACTTTTTGAGTTCGGAATTGATTTTGTCTATTCTTCTCTCATAACCTTCGAACGTGATAGCCATAATTAATTCCTCCTCGATTATTCGTTGCGCGGCACTATGTACTTAGCCGCGTTTTCGAAACGACCGTAGTGCTTCTTCGCTTTTTCGAGCGCTTCGTTCCCGCTGACGCCCTCGCCAATAAGCTTCATCATGACGCCGAGGTTTACGTACTCGTAGCCGATGATCTCGCCGTTCTTGTCGAGCGCACAGCGCGTTACGTAGCCTTCCGCCATTTCGAGGTAGCGCGGACCCTTGACCTTGGTCGAGTACATGGTGCCGACCTGGCTACGAAGCCCTTTGCCGAGGTCTTCAAGACCTGCGCCGACGGGTAGACCCGCGTCGGAGAAAGCGGACTGCGTTCTGCCGTAAACTATCTGCAAGAACAGCTCGCGCATTGCAACGTTGATAGCGTCGCAAACGAGGTCGGTATTAAGCGCTTCGAGAAGCGTTTTGCCGGGCAGGATCTCCGCCGCCATAGCAGCCGAGTGCGTCATACCCGAGCAGCCGATCGTCTCGACGAGCGCTTCTTCGATAACGCCGTTCTTGATGTTGAGCGTGAGCTTGCAAGTGCCCTGTTGCGGCGCGCAGCAACCGCAGCCGTGCGTAAGCCCGCTGATATCTTTGATATCGTAGGCTTGTACCCACTTGCCCTCTTCGGGAATGGGCGCAGGACCGTGATTGCAACCTTTCGCCACGCACTGCATGAGTTCTACTTCGTGTGAATATTGCATTGTATAAATATCCTCCATATTTATTTGCATAGTAATTATATCACAAGCCAACGCGAATTGTAAAGATTTTCAGCGCATTTTGTCTTACTTTCTTTTTCCTTACTTTCTTTTTGAAAAAAGAAAGTAAGCAAAGAAAAACTACGTTGAGCGGTTTGCATTCCTGTCATTCTGAGCGTAAGCGAAGAATCTCCTACTTCTTTGAAAAGAAGTAGGCAAGAAACTTTTACGTTGAGGGGGGGATTATTCAGTCACCCCAACGAGGTCATCAATTTCTTCATTAGCGTAGCGACTTCATTTTTCATTAGGCGAAGCCGACTTCATTCTCTTTCCTTCGCCTTGACTTCCCCGCGGAATTGGGTTATACTATAAATACTATGAACAAAACGCTCAAAAAATCATTGATAATCACAGGTATCGTACTCGGCTCGATAGTCGGGCTGTTTTTGGTGCTGTACGCCATACTCGCTATCATCGGCGCGGCGGCGTACGGCGAAGCGCGAAAGGTGCGCCAATACGTTTGCGACGTCGCGGGCATTTCCGAGGGTATCGCGCCGCAAGGGCTAACGTACGCCGCCGACAAGGACGTGTATATCCAGACCGGCTACTACGGCAAAGGCATGGCTATGCTGTATCTCGTCAACGGCAAGGACAGCCGCAGGGTCATGCTCAACGACGTTGACGGCGAGCCGCTCAAAAGCCACGCGGGCGGCGTTACCTGCACCAAGGATATGGTATATATCGCAAACGGCTCCACGCTTATCGCGTACAGTCTTAACGCACTTTACAACGCGAACGCGACCACGGCAGTCACCGCTTTGGAAAGAATACCCGTCGACAATAACGCGGCGTTTTGTTACAGCGACGACGAGTATTTGTTCGTCGGCGAGTTCTACCGCGCGGGCAATTACGAAACGGAGAAATCGCACTACTACACCACACCGAACGGCGACGAGAACAAGGCGATAATCTCCTGCTACAAGCTGAACGCCGACGGCACGCTCTTTAAGGACGGCGATCAGCCCTACCCCTTATACAGCATATCGGTGACGGGGCTCGTTCAGGGCTGTGCGGTAAAGGACGGAATACTCGTTTTATCGCGCTCGTACGGGCTTAAACATTCCAAGCTCGAATACCACAAACCGGTAGAGAGCGCCGACACCATGACCGTCAGCTTTAAGAAGAACGCGAGCGCGGAAAGCAAAACCGTGCCCCTGTACTACGCCGACTCGACGACTATGATAAAGTCGCTAACGCTCCCCGCATTCTCCGAGGATATAACGATAGTCAACGACCGCATAGTCGTAACCAACGAAGCGAGCGCAAACAAGTATTTCGTCGGCAAGCTTTTCGGCTCACACAAGGTTTATTCCTACCCCATGTATACCGAGTAATCTTAATAAATTCTAATAACAAAAGCGGCTGTATCGATATGCTCGTTACAGCCGTTTTTATATGCTTGATTTAATTTTGGACTTCCGGCTCCGTTTCGGCGGGCTCTGCACTAACGGGTTTTTCGGTCTTTTCGCGCGACGAGTATATCTCGATTTGGCGGCGGAAGCTTTTGGACGTCATGACTATCATGCTTACGACGAGAACGAGAACAAGCTCGGGGATTATATACATACATTGATATACAAACGAGTAGAAGTAAGCGTTGGCGAGTATGGGCATATTGTACTCGGCGGCAAAGCTTTCGCCGTACATACCGAACGCGAACACGCCAGCGAAGTAGTGGCACAAGAACCTGAACGCGCACGCTATCACCGCGCCGACCGCGAACTGCGCGCGCATATTGCCTTTAAGCACGCCGAGATCGCGCATACAGCCTGTAAGCCCGATCCCTGCGAACGCGACGGCATAGTCGAGCGCGAACTGCGCGGGGTGGATGATCCACGGGTCTTGCACGGCTTGAAGCACGCCGTAAATAACTCCCGCAAGCACGCCTTTCTTGCACCCGAACATATACGCGAACAGCATAAGCGGCAGCATGGAAGCGAACGTGATGCTTCCGCCCATAGGCATCTTGAAAATCCGCACGTACGACAATGCGAACGACAGCGCGATGCACACCGCGCCGAACGTTATCGCGCGGGTGTCGAACTGTCCGCTCTTGCGGTCGGCAAGGAACGCGAACACGACGATAGCCGCCGTGATTATTACCGCGCTGAGATACAGCCCGAGATTGCTGAACGCTTCGCCCGCGTCACCGCTTGCGTAATACACAGCCATGCACACTATAACGGCAACGAGCGCTGCGCCGCACACCGAGGCGGTGACTATCTTGGTTATTATATGGTTCTTTACGAACAGCGCGATACCGCTGCCCACGACCGCGATTATGAGAACGAGTAACGGGTAGAACAGTATGGGCGTTATGCTATCATCTATGAAGAAGCAGGTTGTGAAAGTGACTATCATGCACACTGCGTACACGAGCGCGGTCACTATCCATGCGCCGTTATTGAGTTTTGTCGCCGCCGCGAGCGTTTCGGCGTTCGCCGTCTTGTCGCGCTTGGCCGCTATAAACAAATACAGCTTGTTCGCGATAAACGCTACGACGAGCGCGATCGTTATCCACAGCGCGATTGTGCGGCAGGCGTTAGTCGCGCCGTTGAAGTTGGCGAAGTAGTTTTTGATTCCGTCTAACATGGTTTTTCCTATCCTCTCAAAAAAAAGTTATTTTTTAGCGCAGTCGCGCGTCAGACGGACAACAGTTGGCGAGGCGGCGACGGGAGTGTAGACCCACCTACATGACCAAGCCGCCGAACCAAGCGTAGTCCGTATCACGCGATGAATGCGCTAAAAATTCCAAGAAAAATACTTGTGCGAGCGACACACTCACACAAGTAAAAAACCACGTTTTCGACGGCTCCCTACGCGAGTGCTAACTCACAGGTTCAAAGGGACTGCCGCTCACGTGCGGACTTCTCAGCGGTACTAACCGCGCCCCTGCATCTGACTTTTTTATTATACGACAAACTTTAAGTATTGTCAAACTTATTGAGCTAATTACTGCACTTTCTTTTTGAGTGCGGACAGATTCTTGATAGGGGTGAACTTGTCGCGGTTGCGGTTGAGCACTTCTTCCGCCAAATTTTTATACGCTATGCCGCCCGCGCTCGTCGGATCGAACTGGCTGATAGGCATACCGAACGACGGGGCTTCGGCGAGCCGTACGCTGCGCGGTATTCTTGTCGCGAACGCCTTTTTCCCGAAGTAGTGGGTGATCTCCTCAGCGACCGAGTTTACGAGGTTGGTGCGCGAATTGAACATGGTTACGACCACGCCCTCGATTTCGAGCGACGGGTTAAGGATCTTCTTTGCGAGCTTGATCGTGTTCATGAGCTGGCTCAGTCCTTCGAGCGCGAAGTACTCGCCCTGCATGGGAATGAGTATACTGTCCGCAGCGGTCAGCGCGTTGAGCGTGAGCAAGCCGATGAACGGCGGGCAGTCGATGAATATGTAGTCGTAGTTATCCTTGACGGGTGCGATCGCGCGTTTGAGCGAGCTTTCGCGTCTATCGAGGCTTACGAGCTCGGCTTCCGCGCCCGCGAGATCGATATTGGACGGGATTATATCCAAGCCCTCGACGCCCGTCGGCATGATAGCGTCCACCGCGTCGCAATCGCCTATTATAAGGCTGTATACCGAGTTTTTGACCTTGTGCTTTTCCACGCCGAGCCCGCTCGACGCGTTGCCCTGCGGATCGTTGTCGATTATGAGCACGCGCTTGCCGAACGCGGCGAAGTATGCCGCGAGGTTGACGCAGGTCGTGGTCTTGCCCACGCCGCCTTTCTGGTTGGCGATAGCGATAGTTTTTGCCATGATTAGTTTTCCTCTGTCGAGATAATTGTTTCGTTTGTTTGGTCCGTCGGGTTCAGGCTCTCATATTCGAGCGGAATGCCGTAGAACTCCTCGTACATTTGCTTAACCGCCTGCTCGGCGCGGGCGCAAACGTCTTTCCTGCGTTCGCGCGGCGGCAGCTCTTTATTGACGTAAAGCGGGTCGGCTATCCTGATTTCCATTTTGGGAAGGTGCAACAGCTTTCTCAGTCCGCGCGGCTTCTTGAAGCAGTAGAGCATGGACACGACGGGAACGTCGAGCTTGTCCGCGTAGTAGAACGCGCCTTCCTTGTACGGTCGGGGTTTTTTGTAGCCTATCCACATCACCTTTTCGGCGTAGAAATGGATCTTTGCGTTCTTGCTTACCGCGTAGCCAAGCATTTCCTCGAACGCGCGCGCGCCCGATAGCGAGTTGGGCAATGGCAACGGCAGCTCGCCCGCCGTCGACAGTATCTTGCCGCCTAGGTCGTTTTTGCAATTGAACGGTGCGGACACGATATACTGTTTGCCGGGTATGGCGCGGAGCGCGAACAATGAGTCGAGGAAGCCGATATGGTTGGACGTCGTCATGCACGCTTTTATGCCTTTTAGCTTTTTCTTGTCCTTGACCCGCCACACACCGAACCACAGCGCGCACGCGACGTACGCTCCGATCTTGAATATGCGGAACCAAAACCTGTGCGCCAGTCTTTTGAAGATATTCTTGCTGCGGTACTTGTACGTACCGTCCGTTTGTGCGCTGTTTTTCGTGTCGAACGGCACGGTGCAAACGTCGAACAGTCGGCGCTTTTCAAGCTCGGTCAGGTATATGCCGTACACGCGCTTGGTCATTTTGCCGTCTTTTTCGATCTCGCGCATAACCAGGTCGTACACGTCTATGGGAATTTCGCCGCTATCTCGTAGCGTAACGAACATAGCTTTGTACTTTTTTGTGTTCATTATATAAAATTGAATTCGGGCTAAGTCGAAGCGAGTTATATACTAAACTTGTTCTTACCCTTATTGATAACGATAGTGCGGCGTTCGACGCTGCGCCCGATCATTTCCGGCTCGATAACGAGTTCGAGCTTGGCGGAAGTCGCGTTGTCGATTATTATGTCGATACGCGTCGGCGAGTATTTATACCGAACGTCGAGCGTGCCGCTTGCGAGTTTGAGCGAGACGCGCATATTCTCAATAGCGCGGAAGTCGGGCGTGATGACGATATTCTTTGCGCCTTCCGTTATGTCGATGCCGCCGAAAAGCTGGATCGCTTCAAAGATGACCGCCGACTGGTAGCTCTGGCACGCGCTGCCGAAGCCGTTGAAGTCCTCGCCGAGCACGCTGCTTTCGCTTTCGGCGAGGAGCGCGTACTTGGTGTCGAACCTGCGCCGACCGAGGTCGCGCCGACCGAGTATGCTCAATGCTTCGATGACCGCCCATTCCATGTACGGCGACGAATTGTCTACTGCGGACAGCAGGCGCACGACCGATGCTTTACGCTCCTGCGGAACGAGCCCCGCGAGCGCGATGAGCGCGTTCGCTCTGTCGTCGTAGCTGTTGCCGTTCGAGGTGTATCCCAGTCCGTCCCAGGTGCTTTCTATATAGTCGGCAATGTTCGCCATGCGGTCTTCGAGTTCTTCGTCGTACTCGTGCTCGCCTACGGCTATGCCGACGCTCTTGACGAACTTACACGCCGAGTAGTACAGCGCATTCTCTATGAGCAGTCCGTCGATATTGTAAAGGTTGTCGTACCAGCTACGCATTCCCTCGCGCGGGAGCACGCCGTGCTCGGTCATTTCCCAGAGCATGAGGTATTCGCCAAGTCGCGAGAAATCCGAGCGGAACACGTCTATATCGCCCGAGAAGTTACGGTACTGCGCGAACAGGCCGTACTCGGACAGAGCCAAGAGTCCGTGCGCGGGGATATCTACAGGCACGCTACCCGGCACGCACGAGAAGAGAACGTTGTCCTCGGCGTAATCGAAAATATCGGTGATGATTTTTTTAACGAGGTCCTTAGCGTCGAAGTAGCTAAGGTACAGCGCACGCGCGGCGAGCGACGCGTCGCCCAGCCACATGGAGCGGTCGCGCTCGGGCGTATCGACTATCGTCGAGCCCATGCACGCATACAGGGTGTTCTGAGCTTTCTTGAACAGGGTGTCCAGTCGTCCGCCTTCGGTCGAGAACTCGCACGTGGGCGCGGTGTCGTAGCCGATCTCGCGGTAGCCGAGTTTAAGGACCTTGACCGAGCGCGGCATGGAAAATATCAGTTCCTCGCCCGTCATCGGGAGCATGCACTCGAACACGTTGAGCGTGGGTTTGGTGGTGTACGTTACCGAGTGCGCGTAGTACGTGCTTACCTCGTCGCCGAAGCTGCCCATGCATGCCGTGCGGTCGGTGGTGATCGTTATTTTTTCCTGACCGTTGCCCGTAACTTCCATGTACGGCGTTAAGCGCATTTCACGAGGAAGACGAATGATATACTTGTCGCCGCTGAACTGGTCGCTGACTTTTTTAGGTTTGCCTATGACGGGCTGCGGCGAGAATTTTTCGAGCGGGAGCGGACGGGGTTGGAGCACGCCGATTATGCCGTCGGGATATATGTCGAGCTCGCTCGCGGCCTGAAATAGCGACGAGTTGAACGACGGGTCGAGAACGTTCTGGATCTGGCCTTCGAGCGACGCGTCGTAGTTGACGTCCCAGCCCGCATAGCAGCAGTTGGACGAGCGCGGGGTTTTGAACGCGCGGCTCTCGTATACGGTGAACGACCTGTCGCTATATATCTCTAAGTCGTTGCATTCGAAGATGAAGCCCGCGCGGGACGTGGTTTCCAGGTCCCTGCCCGAGTTGCCGTAGTATTGACAATGAAAGACTATAACGTTATCGCCTTTGATAAGGTACTTGGCTATGTCGAACTCGTCGTAGTACGCTTTCTTGCCGCGGTTGAACCCGCCGCACCAGACCACGGCATTGCCGTTAACGTACATATAGTAGTGCGTATCGCAGGCGACGCGGCAGATCGCGCGTGCGGGCGGTTTGTCCTGACCGAACGAGAAAGTGCGACGAAATATTACGTTGCTGTTCTTTTTGGTCGCGTCAAGCGTCCATATCCATTTGGATTTACCGAACAATACGGTAGGTTCTTCGACTTTTTCCATTATACCCTTCCGTGGAATTAGTTGGTTTTAGTTTACCACAATGAACACTTTTTTGCAACCCTTTTCCCTACTTCTTTTGTAAAAGAAGTAGGCAAGAAAACTTTTAGTGTCGGGTGTTGGCATAGGGTAATTCGTTTTGCGTTACACCCGAGTACTATCGTTGTGTTACTTATTTCTCTACGCCAACTAGGAAAAGCAAACAAGAATATTCCATTTTTTAACCTCACCAACGGAGAGGGCGGGTTTTCGGGTAGTCGAGCCGTATCCCTTTTAATTCCTAATTACTAATTCACAATTCCTAATTAAACAAAAAGAGCGGTTGTACCGAACCGTTCGGCACAACCGCTCTTGCCTTCCCCAATTGGGGAAGGGGGACCACGAAGTGGTGGATGAGGGAATTACTAATTTCTAATTCCTAATTAATTACAGTACCGACTTGCCGCCGATCTTGACCGAGCACTGCCAGGTCGAGGGATTGAGGTCGAGTTCGAGCTTGGTGGTAGTGCCGCGTTCGAAGTGAAGCGCACCGGTCGAACCGTCGCCTTCGTTTCTCGTAGCGTAGCAGAAGTTAGGATTTATCGACTTGCTGTACGAGAACAGCTGACTGCTGTATTGCTTACGCGCCGCAATAAGCTTCTTGAAGTGATTATACAAGTCGCTGAACGCTTCCTGGCGCGACCAGTTGATCATGTTGAGCTTATACGGCGAGTTGTACGAGTTTTCGTTGCCGTACTTCGTCCTGCCCATTTCCTCGCCCGCGAGCATGAACGGAACGCCCGCGCTCATAAGGTATGCCGCGGATATGAGCTTGCACTGTTTAATACGAGTAGCGTCTGCTATATCGTACTGAACGGGCGTGGTTTCGCCGTGACGCGAACCAACCAGTTGATCCCAAAGCGTGTAGTTATCGTGCGCCGCAGCGTACGCTATACATTTTGCGCCCGAGCCGGTGTACATGCCCGAACCCGAAGTGCCTGCGCCGCCTTCAAGCAGTCTCTGAACGGAGCTGACCTCGCCCTTGGTGCCGTTTACCCAGCCTTTGCCGGTTACGCCGTCCCAAACGTTGCCGCGCATACCGTCGCGACCGGTGTCGTTGAACACCGCGACGCGCTCGGGAAGCTTATCCATGCTGCGCGGATAGTCGTTGCTGAAGCCTGCGAACAAATGCTTGATAAGGTTATTGTTCGAGTTGTTCATATACTTGCCGATCTTAGTCGAAGCCGACGAAGTGGCGTTCTTGCGCGTCGTCCACGAATAAGGCGTGTACGATCCGTCAGCCGACCACGGCTCGCCGTAAACAAGCAACTGCTTGCCCTTGCCGCCGTCAATGGTGTCGAGCGCGTCGCGCACTGCCTGTATCGTAGCTACGTCGTGAAGACCCATAAGGTCGAAACGGAAGCCGTCGATGTGATACTCCTCCGCCCAGAACTTGACCGAGTCGACTATATACTTACGAACCATCGTGCGTTCGGAAGCGGTCTCGTTGCCGCAGCCCGCGCCGTTCTCGAAGCCACCGTCCTTGTTCGTGCGGTGGTAGTAGTACGGCAGCGTGTCGTGGAGCGCCTGACCCTGAGTCTGATATGTGTGGTTGTAAACGACGTCCATAACTACGCCGATACCCGCTTGGTGCAGAGCCATGACCATCTGCTTGAACTCGTTAATTCTAACCTCGCCGCGAGTGGGATCGGTCGAGTACGAGCCTTCGGGAATGTTGTAGTTCTGCGGGTCGTAACCCCAGTTGAAGTTATCCTTTGTGTTGTCTGCGTTCGTGGTCTCGCGCTCGTCGATGGTCGCGAAATCGTAAACGGGGTTAAGGTGAACGTAAGTAATGCCAAGGTCTTTAAGGTAATTCAAGCCCGTTTTAAGATCGGTCCCGGGAACCGTCGTGTTCTGCTCGGTGAACGCAAGGAATTTGCCCTTGTACTTCATGCCCGAGTCGGGCGACGCCGAGAAGTCTTTTACCTGAACTTCCCAAAGTATGGGGGTGTCGGCATTGGTCGCGTTAGTCGCATACAAATGTTTATCTTTGTCCCAACCGGTCGGGTTAGCAGTAGAAAAATCTATAACCATACCGCGGTCGCCGTTCACGCCGCACGCTTTGGCGTACGGGTCGATTGTTTCTACGGGCGCGCCCGTATTGTTGACCGTATAAGTGTAATAGGTGCCGTTAAGGTTTTCCTCAATCACGGCTTCCCAGATGCCGCCCCACTTGCCTTGAACAAGCGCCTTTTCCATCGTAATGACGTCGTAAGCCGTTTCCTCGCTTCCGTCCTTGTAAAGATTGAGCGTAGTTTCTGTGGAGAGTGGCGCCCACAAGCGGAATGTAGTCGTTTTCTTATCGGCGGATATGACCGCGCCGAGCACGGCATCTTGCGTACCCGCCGTTTCGAACTGCGTTATAAATTCCGAAGTATCTATCAGAGTCGATTTGGATATAGCGGCGTCCTTGGGATAGCCCGCAACCGAAATACGGTAGTTGGTTTCGAAATCGAATTTAAGACCCGGGAACAAAGCCGTTGCTTTGTATTCCGAAGTTTCGGGGTTGACCTTGGCGTTCGCCGTGGCTACCGCGTCGCCGTTTACAGTGAGCGTTACCTTAGCGCCGTTTCTGATCGCGCTCGAAGCCTCGAACCAAATGGACGTTTTATTCGTGAATTTTGCGCTTATGATTTTTTCAAGAGCCATTTTAGCTTCCTCAAGGTTTGTGTATACGTCGGAGTCTTTGCGCACGAAATAAACGTCGGCGTGGTTGTTGGCATCGAACTTATCGGACAGATCGACCAAGCAGTCGCCCATGCTCTCTTTGTCGTACTTGTTGTCCCAGCCGCCCGTTTCCGCCTTTTTGACTACGACGAGGAAGCCGAGTTTAGTGCCGTTTTTGAGCTGCTCGAACTCTCTTTGAGTAAGCTCGATATTAATGGCGCGCGCTACGTTATCGTCTTTTTTGAACTGCTCGTCTTCGAGCGGTTGCGCGTCGAACGGACGTTCGTCGGAGCTGTTGCCTATCCATACCCAGCCCGTTATCTTCGAATATTCCTGAGCGGGATCGTAAACGTGGATCGTCAACGTGGGGTTGTTGTCGGCCGTGACCGCCGAACCGCCGCGCGCGAACAGCATGCCCGCCGCGAGAAGCGCGATCAGCAGTATCGCCGTTACGATAATGTATTTTATACCTATTCTTTTATTAGTTCTCATCATAATTCCCTACCCCCGTTAAACCGAAGCGGTCTTGCCTATGAGCGTACCGAGCGCACGCGAACCGGAGCCCGTGGTTGCGGTAGCCTTCGTGTTGTTGGCGGTCAGTTCGCCCGCCGTGTTGCCGTTTTGTGTACCCGAAGCGTTACTCGCTATGATACCGCCTACCGTATAGGAAGACGCATTTGCGTTCGTAACGGTTATCTTAGTGTACTTGTTGCCGGTGGTGACGCTGCCCGCACGTGCGTACGCCACGATGCCACCGACCATGCCGAGATTGTAATACGACTTTTTGGTCGCGTCCTTGGACGTGGTGCCGACCGCTGTAAACTCGGTAACGGTGTTGTTAGTTACCTTGCCGCCTTTGAGGTTTTCGAGAACGATGCCCGCTACCTCGTAGCACGCCTGTTTTTCAAGCTCGGTGTCTTCGATCTTGAATGTGCCGCCGAGCGTGCAGTCCGAAACGGTGCCGTAGTTGTGCGCAACGATACCGGCTATTTCGCCGCCCGCCGCCGCATATTTGGCGTTGGTTATGGTAATGCCCGAAACAGTGCCGTAATTATAGTATGCCACGGTAGCTATCGTGGTATTGATCGGGTGATCCTCGTCTTGGAGCTTGGTCGAAATCTCGGGGCTGTCAAAGACAATATCTTTGACGGTCGAGCCCTGAACGAGCCGATCGAACAACGACCAGTACCCGCCGTCGTAGTTAGCGACACGCACGTTTTTGAGCGTATGACCTTTGCCGTCGAGCGTGCCGAAGAACGGAACTTTGAGCGTGTGGATATTCGTTTCGTCGTCGCCTACGGGAACGTAGGAGTAGTCTATGTCGTTTTGTAATTCGTAAACGTTACGCGGAAGGTTCTTGTTGGAAGCAACCTGTTCTGCGTAGATGGTTTCGTAGTAATCTATTGTGCGCAGATCCAATATCGTTTTGATCTTGTACGGGTTCTGCGCCGTGCCCTCGCCGTCGAGGTATTTTATAGGCGCAAGCTGAACCGTCGCGCTATTAATAAGCTCCTTGCCGCTAATGGGATATACGCCGTAAATTAACAGCTTGTCGGCAATATCGTAGCTTGTGTCGGTGACCGTCACCGAGTTCATCTCGATATCGACTACCTTGTACGCCTTGGCGCCGCCGACCGCGCCCCAAACGAGTTTGTCGTCCTTAATAGAGCAATCGGTTACCGGCAAAAATTCAAGCGCTTTACTTGAAGCGTTGTAAGCGAGCGCGGTCGCGCCGCTCGAATAAGTCCAAACCTCGTCGCCGTGCGCGATAATTTCAACGCGCTTCAATCCCGTCAATGAAGATAAATCGTATCGGCAATCGGATGCGTTGGCGCTCACGGTAACGTTGTCCACCTTTACTTCGTATGAAGCGACAGCGTTACTCGGTTTCCATTGGATTACGCCGTTTTCAAAAGCAGTTATCTCGGGGCTTGCCAATTGAACTCCCTCCGTTTTGTAAGGAATAGTTGTAGGCGCCGAATCGGCGTAGCCGTCGCCTTGCGCCGTTATGGATATCGTAAACTCGCCGCTCGCAGGGAAAGTAAAGCCCTGAACCGAACGCAGGTTGATTGCAAGATAATCGGAGACAATCGTCTCGTTGCCGGTAATTTCGAGCTTATACTTGTCGGCGTTCGTAACCGCGTGCCAGCTGATGGCAAACGACTCGTTGGTTTCTACGATTTTAATGCTGTTCGCGTCAACACTGTCGAGCTGGTTCCCCCTATTGTTTTTTGAACAGCCGACTAACCAAGTTAGCGTGCCCAGCAATAGGATAACGGCGACAACGGCAATAAAGCCGCTTCTTCTTTTCTTCATCATTTACCTACCTCTCGCCCATTTTCATATAATCAGGCTCATATATTTTATCACACGCCAAAATGCTTGTCAATAGTTTTAGTAAAATTTCTGCCGCCCGCCACCCCGATCAGCTGCGTATATATATTATATAATGATAGAGCGGATGGCGAAAACCACGGCGGCAAAGAATATCCCCCAGGCGCTCGAAATTCCAGGCTATTCGCTTGACAACGCCGACTTTTCATGATAGAATTACATACGAACAAAATACTTTTACGGGCAATTAACTCAGCGGGAGAGTGCTACCTTCACATGGTAGAAGTCACAGGTTCGAACCCTGTATTGCCCACCAAAAAAACCTAAAACGAACCACTTTGTTTTAGGTTTTTTGTTTGCGAGTTTTTAAATTCGACATTGACTTTTTTCTTTGCACATTGTATAATGTTTGTATAGTATAAAGGCTTTGGCGGAATCCCGTATTGTATTTATAAAACCAGCTAAAGCGTGAAAACAAAAGTAGGAAAGGATTTATGGCATACTTAAAGGTGTTAAATGTTGGGCAAGGCGACTGTATGGTGATACGCCCGTTGGAATGCAAACATAGAGCTAAAATGTATTTTGTAGATCTCGGTCCCGGTCATATCGATGTTACAAAAGAAATCGATCAGAATGATGATGTAAATATCATTTTGACGCACCATCATGCCGACCATATAAATGGCATTAAGTATTTTTTTAATAAACTAAATCAAATATCCAATTTGTTTGTCCCGTATGATTTCAACGAAATAGGACTAATTGCGCGAGCGCTATTAAATCTTAAGGGCATGCAGGGCGCGCGTGGTTGTGGCGAATACATATCGGAGCTAAACCAAGTAGTCGATTCACAGCTATTCTTGAAATCTGTATTAGACTTTGTAAATTCACCTGGGAGCGACACACACATTAATTTGCGCTTTGTAGCCGAAGGTGATCGTTTATGCAATCACATTATGTTTCTTAATCCGGCACTTGCGCAAGCTGATCTTGATTTCTGTAATGAAATTTCCATGTCCGATTGTAAAGACATGTTCTTTTCACTTTTTAAAGAAGATTTTGCTGATAAATTGACTAATTATGTAGAATCGGTAAGACATGGTCACGGTGTTGATCACAGATTCTCTGCAATGTTTTTACATGAAAGTGGGCAACCATTTAATGAATCCGATTATTCGAGACATGTTGAGCGTACACAGTATGCATGCGGGACATTACTCAAATTTATCTCCGGCAATTATAAACAACTTGAAACTTTTACCGGACATCCGTCAAGATCTACATTTAGAGCAGTCCATGAAAAATATGTTGACCGAGCGCATGATTCTTGTGTTGTACTAAAAGCGAAACACAAGGGATGTCAATATCTTTTGGCGGGTGATGCTAGTAAACGAGTATTTAGGCGACTAACTCGGAGTAATATAGATATTAGTGCGGATTATCTCAAAGTTTCACATCACGGGAGCAAAAATAATACCAGTAGACCTATTCTATCAAAGATTAATCCTAAGTATGCTATAATCTCGCACGATAACCGCACGTTTGGCAATATGAAAGATCCGCATCCAAACATGGATGTATTAAAAATGTTGGATGAATATAATGTTATTACATATATGACAAACGATTCGATGAAAAATGGTAAAGAATATAAACGTAGTATGCACATCTGTGACGATTTTTTGGAGATTTAACAATTTGTTGCTAAATAAATTAAATGCCCGTTATTGTGTCAAATTAGTTTTTGCAGTTGCATAAATTGTATACGTATACTGTAATTGGTTGTACGATAAAAAGTAATTTAGAAGTGTATTAATGTTTGAAGGAATAGTCCAACTTTCTGAAAAAATATATTTGACATATGGAATTATGATACCGCAGGAAAACAATTTAGAAATTCAATTTATCGTGGAAAATTCGTTTTTGGTTACTAATGCTCCACCAACGCAAGGCGCACCCAAAGGGTGCGTTTTTGCGTTGGTGGGCAATACGATTTGGGTGAGTAGCGAGGCGAAGTAATTTACAATAAACAGTATTGCAGTAAAAAACTAGACTATCAAAATAGCAACGCCATTTCGCCGCGCGGTAACTTTGTAAATACTACGCCAAAAACATCATCGAAAGCAAGTATTTTTGTCTTGTATTGACTGCTAGGCGCTCGGCGAATGCCGAAGCCCGTGCGTGATTTCCGCGCACAACTCTGTATTGCTTATGGTACGGCACACTTGTTATACCCGCGCACCCGCCATAGCGACATTTTATACTGTGTATGATTTATTGCTTCTATCTTTTATCTGTGATATAATTTAAATTACTGAAAGATATGATTGTCGCTTTTTTACAATACAAGTATATATATTTGTTGTAAAATGAGTATATCAATTATTCTAAGGAGTTAACTATGATTATAATTACACCCAACTTCAATTTCAATGGAAATGGAAAATGCGAACAAGCTATTCGCTTATATGAACAAGCATTCAACGCAAAAGTGGGGTGCTTACTGCGTTTTAGCGACGCTCGACCTGAAGATTATAATAGGGAACTGTCAAATGAGCAGCGCAATTTCGTTTATCACGCGGAAATTTATATCGGCAATCAAAGAATAATGATGTCTGACAACATTGATCTCGATATTCATTATCAACCGAGTCGTGCGCTTTCGCTCACTGTCACGATGGAGACAAAAGCTGATGTTTTAAAAGCATTTGAAGTCTTGAAAGACGGTGGTGAAATTATAACACCTATTCAAAGTACTACATATAGTTCTTGCCTATGTAGTCTCGTCGATAAATTTGGTTTTCGGTGGGTAATTATGACTGAACAAACAGAAAGATAAAATTGCTTTATCAATTATTCGTTTTAGGTTACTCTGCTCCACCAACTCAAGGCGCACCCAAACGGGTGCGTTTTTGCATTGGTGGGCAATCAGCGTGAGCATACGCCCGATTTATATTAATGCTATTTCTCCTTTTTATTGGTTTTACCCGTAAATTTGTTGACAAATCAACAAGTCACGAGTATAATAAATTATGCTTTGAGTAGGCCATAGTGGACTCGAACCCGTAAGGTTTTTGGGGCATAATGTGCCGTGATACTGCGTCAAAGCGCACTCGCGGTACCGCAGATAGTACAGCTTCGTGTGCTTTTCCTTGTCTGACGGCGCATTTTGCTCCCAAAAACTGCTTGCATCCAAACGCCGAAGTTTTGAGTTAGTTTGACACTTGCGGAGCGCAGTCGTACCATTCCATTAGCGGTACGACAAGCGACGCAAGGGGCAAAATAGCCAAAAATGCGGCGTTTGGGCTTGCGGAGTCCGAGTCCACTGTGGCCAAACCAAAAAAGCATAGGAGATATTATGGAAGAACAAACACAACTCGCCGAGGAAACCGAAGTAACGCAAGCGGCAACGGACGGCGAAGCGCAAAAGCCGCCCAAGAAAAAGGTCAAGCTATGGGTAAAGATAACCTCGATCACCCTAGCGTGCATAGTAGGCGTAATTGCGATACTCGGCTTTGCGTTCCTCGGTGTCTGGCACAACGAGATCTCTACCCTTTCCAATTTCGATTTGATTCGCGAGCGCAACGCCGACCATGACGACGCCGCCGTGTACAGCATGAAAGTCAAGGGCGGATACTATTTCGACGACTTTTTATCGTCCGGCGGAGCCAAGACGGACGCCGAGCTTATCTCGTTCATCTCGAACCACGTCACTCGCGGACTCATAAAAATGAACATTCAAGAGACCGATCTCGGCTGCGCCTCGTTCACAGCCGTCACCGAGAGCGGCGACAGACTTTTTGCCCGAAACTACGACAATGAAAGCTCGAACGTTTGCATCACGCTCACCAACCCCGGCGGCGGCAGGCACGCTTCGTTCTCCACGGCGGATCTGAGGTATCTCGGTCTGGATCCTCAAAAGGACGTAGAGGGACTCATGAATAATATCACCTGTCTCGCCGCGCCCTACGTGCCGCTCGACGGCATCAACGACGCGGGCGTGAGTTGCAGCGTTCTAATGACCTATCAGGGCGAGCCCGAGAAAGGAAACGCCGTTGCGACGGACCAGAAAGATCCCAATAAGAACGATATCACGACGACGACCATGATGCGCATGATCCTCGACTACGCCGACGACGTGGACGAAGCAATAGAGCTTGTTAAAAAGTACAACTTCCACGATTCGGCGAACACGTCCTTCCACTACATGATCGCGGACGCAACCGGCAAGAGCGCCATTCTCGAATGGGTGAACGGCACCGACGCCACCGACAACGACGGCGCGGCGCGCGAGCTTGTCGTAACCTACAACACGGGCGACGACAACATCGGCGAGCGCGAGGGCGCGTGCGATTTCCAGTGGGTTACGAACTTTATCATTCTGCCGGGCTACTACGAATCGGACGACGACAAAGCGGGACTTGATCGCTACGACGTAATTTACGAAGACCTCTCCGCAACGAACGGCGTAGTCAAGGACGAATGGGCGGCAATGGATCTTCTTGAAAAGGTCGGCAGACGGACCTACAAACCGGGCTTCTGCGTGACGGTACACAGCGCCATCTACAACCTCACTCAAAAATCGGTCCTGTGGGTATCCAACGAAAACTTCAACGACTCAACGGCGATATTCGAATATTCCTTTGCCACGGGAAAATTGAAAACCGTTACGAGATAAAAACCCGAGGAATTTAGCGTAGAATATTTGTTTTAGGGTGCTATTGCTCCACCCAACTGAAAGCATGATTGCAAGTTAAACTCTTATGCCCAGAGTCAATGGTGCATTATTTTATTATGGCGATTTACGATCCGATATTATCAATCTTTATGAAATTTAAGGAAAATCTAAGTTGGATAGAACTTTTATAACAGCTGCGATTTGTTTTATAATTATCAAAAATTCTTGTTTTAAACCAAATAAAGCTCATTTTAATTATAGATCTTTGAAACAATTGTACTATTTTTGTAAATGGATTTAATGCTTGTTCTGTCAAGCGATTGCTTTTTGTTATAAGGAATAAGCATCAACGGCATAATAATTTTTCTGATTTTTACATATGTAAACACAACTCTGTTTTTTCCGTTAATGAAAAACCAGGTGTTATTGGATCGTTTTAAGGAACATACGGTATTAAAAATGGATACATCACGAATAAAACACCCTTTAATTTATCACTAAAAGGGCATGATAACTTTATATATTTACTAATTTGCAGGCACTACTTTATACTACATATGTCGTAGCATTAAAACCGTTACTGTTGATATTACAAAACGATTGCCATACGATTCCCGGTAATATCCCACGGCTTTCGTAATACCAAATTATCTACCCACTCTTTGATATCATTATTATCTAATTCGGCATCGACAATATAACTGTAATTATAGTAATACATACCATCTTTAATCTCTTTAAGTACGAATGTAATATCTACTATTACTTCGTACAAATACAACAGCCGCCGCTTGATAATTTTTAGCTTATCTTCGTCGGCATTATTTTTTGATGTTCCCAATTTCGAGATTGCGTTTATCATGTTAACCTCCTGACTTTAATTTTATATATTTCCACTATTTTCCAAATCTACCAACTCCAGCAAAGATTGATAGGAAACTGTTTCGTTCTTAAAATTATGGACATAACTGTAAACATTCAACCCTTTACCCCCGGAAAATTTTTGAGCTTCGTGAGCTTTGCCATATTCTCCGATTGTTTTATCAGCTAGCTCCTGATATGTATCGAGCTCATCATATATTCCTAACCGATCGTTGTTTTTAAATAGCCCTGCGTTGGCTACTGCGTCCTCATGCACGTGCCCGGACAACCAGTGAGTATTATCCTCTTTTATAAACAATTCTCCTATTTTTTTCAATGCTTCATAATCGGCAATGGACTCCTCAATATCGCTGCAAACCGCATTGAGCCGCAATAAAACACGACTATCTTCTTTACTTGCTTTCATGCCCATTGTTCCTTTTTCTATATAGAATCTATCCTCCGTCATATGATAAAACAATTCGCTTAGCGTTATAAACTCTTTTTCGTTTCGATTATTATCCAAAATCAACTCTGTCTCTTTAATCAATTCGTCCATTTCGGTAGTAGCTCTATTATATAAAACTTGTACATCATTTTCTGCGTCATCATCTAATCCGTAAGCCTTTGAATATAATCTGAAAGCCTTTTCCCTAAACTCTTTTATTTCATCTGAATTGCCGGAAAAACGCAAAGCAAAGAGTATTGCAAAAATACGAGCAATTAATTTTTTGTAATCTTTGTCTCTTTTTCCTATTTTTTCCCGGCTTTTTTCTTGAATATTATTTGCCAGCTCGTTTAATTGTATTACTATATTTCTTTCAAAATTGTGTCTGATATTAATTTTACTTAGTGCATCGTGAACAGAAGTGTCCTCTTTTTGATTATCTCGCTGATGCCTATCTTTAAAATAATTAGGAAAATAATTATAGCTATGATGTGACAATACTATCACCGCAGGCGACAATGCTTCTCTTTTTTTCTCAGAATTCAATAAAGATTTGACTGTGCGCTCCATAATATTAGCCTGATCAAAATCAATATGTGCTTTATTCTGTAGCTTTGAATTTGCTTCACTGCAGGAATTGAGTGACACAATAACTGCACCGATTTTTTTATAATATCTAACAAAATTCAATTTATCATCAATATGCGCATCCGACACATCAAAATGCTTGCGCAACGCATTAATATAATATGTAAACTTAGCTATAGAGCCACCGGAATATTCTACCGGATTACCCCCAGTCGTTTCTCTGCGGTTGCTACTCGCTTTTAACTCATTCATCGACGCATAATCGTGATTACCCGGACAAAAAACAAGTCGTTTTTTCCAATCAGATCGCAAAAAGTGGCGAGCTTTGTTATCATGTTTTTCTGTAACGCACCAAAAACAAGAAACAAAATGCTTGATAATTTGAGCAGCGTGTGCGTAATTTGATTCTAACTCATATGCCGTAGGAGCATAATTGCATATATCTCCGGTAATCAGCAGTAATTCTGGTATACCGAGCAATTTTACTTTTTTCGTATTGCTCTCTGCCGCGTCAAAATAATGACGCATACACTCTATCTTATCGTCAATCGAATGTGATGAACCAACATGAAGATCACTTATATGATAAGCAACACATAAATTTTCCTTGTTGATCCGAGGTATGTAATCAAACCGCATCCGAGAACTGCACAAATTTTCATAATTCGAATCTACGAGTCGCCATAATTTAGATTTTAGAAATACAATCCCCACCGCCTTTTCCAACAACCTACGCCCATTAATCTTACCGTCTTCTTTATCATTTAATAAAGCAATTAAATATACATTATTGGCCGAATTATCCGGAGAAAGGCGTATAATCAGCACAGGCATTTCATGTTCTTTATCATATCTTACCCGCTTACAACTAATTGTCCTATCTAGAAGCCAATCTTCGTCGCCCCCCTCATGCACAACGTCGTTAATTGTGCGAAGGGCTTTATTTCTGTTCTGGTACGGAATTGGGTCTATGCCAGACATTACCAACTGAGAGAAAGCGAATAGTTTATTATCCTCGGCCAATTCATTATAAGAGTAATACCTTTCATTGGATGAAGCAAGCACTAGTGTTTCCCCATCTTTTACCGAAACAAAATGGCATATATCCACATCGAGGACTCGGCGAATAGCCTCCACTATTCTATCAAAATCTGACCTATCAATTGATTTTACCTTATTACCCAAATGTTTTTTATCGATTATGCCCTCATAGTAACGCACTAACGAAAAATATGTAACAAGCGATGCTAACTTATAATGATTGATACTATCATCATCATTAATACCGATATTAAACAATTCATCCTTATTTCTGCTTTTAATATACTTACACAACGGATTAGAATCGCCTATTCCGCCACTGTTTATACCTTTGGTCTCTTTTTCCGTAAATTCGAAGATATTGTCAAATAATTCTTTATCGCAGTATACACTATCACGATTTTTTTCGTCAACGTGTTTATGCTTGCCAAACTCAGTTGCAAGCAGTTCTATAATATCATATTGCCGTCTTGTATTTTCAAGAGACATCGTTACTTTAAATTCGTTTATAAGTTTTTCAAACAAATCACTCATCACTTTCCTCCTTGTTAATACTGTAAACATCCTCTACCCTATAGCTTTTGCCGTCATCGTCATGCGTTGTAAGCAACGTCCAACGAAGCGCATTTTGATATACATTGACAAAATACTCGAATGACGGCATAGTAGTAAGCGATGTTAATTCTTTTTTTTCAATTGAATTATAATAATCTTGATAATTTATTATACCGAAATACTTATTAACAGCTTTTTTCCAAATATCAGAAAATTCATTTATCTTCAACGATATGGCTTCATTTTTATTTCTCATGAAAAACACCGAATCCAAATGAGCAATTTTCTTTATAAGCGATATCACCAAAAAAGCCTGAGAACCGGCATTCAGACTGTTTTCATGTGTTGTTTTCACTTGGGTCTTTTCACCATCTAACTCATCCAAATTAGAAAAAATCAACCCATCTAAAATTTGGCGATATTTATCAAAAATATCCGTGTCATGTTCAGTTACGCGCTTCGATGCGAGTGAATTAACCTTCGCGTTATTCACACCATTAATACAGGCAAGCAACAGATACAGCATTATATCTATTGCTACCTGCCTAATATGATAATATCTTACCAACTGCTCGCGAGACAATATCTTTATATAGCTGATAAGCAACTCGCAAAAATGCACCAAGGACCGCTGCTTTTCTTTAGGAGTATCCTTTATAATTTTCTGTTTTTCATCTATCAATAAGTCAAGCACAGCCTCTAACGTCTTTTTATATAAATCATCATTATTTTTTGCATTTTTTGAAACATGCTCGAGCGCGCAATATAGCTTATGGGTACACAATAATCGCATATAATATCGATCGGCTATTACTCTATTTTTAAAGAATTGCCAAATATTCTCTCTGTTTTTATTCCTTTCTTCTTCGGAAATCAAATCATCGGAAATCAAATCATTCAAACATATTTTATCAATGTTCGTTATTACTTGATTAAACTGTTCGTATATTTTTGAAAATTCGCTATTTACATAGTTCTTGTCCGTTATACCCTGCAGATTCGGTATTTCTGAAAAAAACTCTGACGTCCTTGTATTAAGCGACGTTAATATTGCATTAATTTCCTTTGGCAATTTTTCTTTGGGATTAATCAATCTCCATGACTTTAACCATTTTACGTACTTCCCAGAGGTAAACAGCTCGCTCTTAATAACTTCCCAGAACTGATCAACGGTCAATAACCTGTGTTTTTGTATCAAACGATCAATATCGCAAATATCGCGAGATGATACAGTTCTTTTCTTCTCTAACTCAAGCTTTTTGATAAAGCTGCAATCGTAACATATTCCTTGATGAGTATTGTAATTGGGGACACCAAGGTTTATGTATGAGTAAACGTCCGTTTCCGGATTACGTACAAACTGTTGCAATGACTCATAAGACGAACGGTTAACAAACAATATAATCCCCTTAAATAAGTTAATTCGACCATAGTCGTCCGCCGCCAAATGCGCTTCGTTTAAAAGCATCTTCATTATTAGCATTGCACGGTGTATGCTTTCGCCCGAAACGTTTGAATCGTCGCAGTAGTAAACATTTACCTTATTGTGGTGGTTATCATTTATAATATTGGATATCTCATCGGCTACATAAATAAAATCGGTACGAACAGTCTCACGCGGCATTGAAGAAACATCGAAATGAATAAATCGTATATTTTGTTTCAGCGCAAACTCGGAAACCATTCTTACAAATGGGCTATTGCGCTCATGTAAAGGTGAAATTAAAATGTTAAATGCCGCGGAATCTTTTCCGATAGTTCCCAACCATTTTTCCACGTCATCTCGACAAGTCACCTTATTTTTACGACTGCCTATTGCTAATTTCACATGGCTTTCCAACATGTGCTTTAGATCCAAATTGAATAAAAAATGGTTTGATTGTGTTTGCGTGTGCCCATATGCGATATTTCCGCGCAAGAAGCCAATTCTATCGCTATTAATTTCTTTCTGCTTATTATCACCGATTTGTAGCGCATAGGTAATACCTTTTCTGCTACTACCCAAAAGCTCGTGAATAAGATATGTGGTTGTGGAAGTTTTATCGACCCAATCCAAAGCCACATCCCTATCGCACATAGGGCAATTATGCGCATTATGCCAATTAGACCCAACATGAATCAAATATTGAACAACTTGTTCTACTTCGTCTGGATAATCTCGCTTTAGCTGTATCTGACCAAACTTATCAATTTTCGGATCAATATCCTTGTACCAATACTGTGAGAGGATATCCAACCCATGTATGTACTCTCCTTCCGGCTCGTCGTGTTTCGGCGCAGATACAATCAACGAATAGTTAATGGACGCTACTCCGGCGTTATCGGAAAAATGCCGAAGGGCGCGTCTTATTTGCAAGATCGTGTTTGATGTTGTTGCAATGGGCTCGACAATTACAAATAACGGCGCTTCTACTTTGCCATTATCGTCTTTTACAAACAGATCCGACATTTGTATGTCGGCAAGATTTTCATCCTTATCTAGCACCAAATGTTGCAGTCTGAATTTAGGAACAACTCTCGTCTTTATTCCGCTTACGATATCGATTTGACCGGCAAACGTACAGTAAGCAACATGTGGATAATTATTATTGCCCAATATGTATCCGATACCGAGCGAATCCGCATATTTTTCCAAATAATATGTTACTTGCTCCGTTAATACATGTGAATAGTTTTCATAGCCGATAACTACAATTCCATTTTGTTCTGATTTACCATAATCATTATTTTTAAGTTTATTTATCAAATCTCGTGCTATTAAAATGGCAAAATTTTTAATTATACTGTTATTATAAAAAAGTAATTCCGCTTGATAGAAAGTGTCCAAATGTATACCAACGCTCAAAGCGACGTGCGCGGGTTTAAGTCTAACTCCGTTTCTGATCGGTCCGGCGAATTGTCTTGTAGATATTTCCGCCCCCAGTTCTCTATTAAGCTCTCTATTGATAGACGATATAAAAACGCCCTCTTGTTGCGCCTGCTCATCACGAACAAACAAATCATAAGGGAAGAGATTTACTGCGTCTCCGGGCTTTGCGGAAACTTTTCTTCCGCTGTTTGAGCTTTTATCAGGTCTATCAAAAAGATACCTCAACTGGTTGGCTTGTTTCAACGCAATCGGAAATCCGGAATAAACAAAATACTCTGCGACGGTACGCAAATCATCAATACTTTCTCCACTTATATTCATCACATATTGCGTAGGCTCGTCTTTAACGTTTGCAAATAATGCAAGTTGCGAACAGCCGAGTGCGGGGATACCGCCGTCCGCTTTTTTATAGAACGATGCATATATTCTTATAAAATATCCTATCGCTTGATCCGCAAGCACAATATTATTGCTAACAAAGTTCAATGCTAAAAATCTTCTTTTGGACGGATAACCGGACGCATTACGAAGATCTTCTTGCACCAACAGACTCATCTTTGCAAAACGTTCACAATCTTCCATAAAATTATCGGTCAATTCATAAGTGATTACGGGAATTACAATATTATCCGACGTATTAGATAATATTTGATTAGTATAGTATTCTCGCATCTTATTGATAGCGATACTCTTATCTGTTTGCTTACTTATATCGAGAATATTCTTATCGGGTTTAGGAATATCCCACTGCACAACGCTTTTATCATCAAAAACGGAATCGTTTACGGCAAACGATTTTTTGCTACGCTCAGAATCCGGCAGATCCATGCTGCGCTCCTGAATAGGGAGCATAACGACATAGTATGTAAAGCCTCTAGTTTTATTTTCAATAGGCTTGGCGCTTTTTCTCTTGTAATTATGAAAGTAACATATCGGATCAATTATTGGTTCTTTTTGATCGCTCCTGCGTGGCGACCCTGCAACAACCATTCCCCCATTCTCTACAATAAGATTTCTAAACAGCTTAAGTCCGAGATGATGAGCTATTTGATCAATTTCTCGACTTCGGAAATTAAAAACGCCTTCTAACGTATCCGGCACCAAATTAGCGTCGGGATTATTTTTCTTAAATACGTCGTAGATTCCGTTCACATATTTACGATAAAAGTTTCTTCTATCATCTTTTGTTGCGCAATCGGCATCATTCGGGATAGGGATAGCATAGTCGATTGCGGTAAATTCAATCATATACCGACAGTTTTCAAACGGCCCGTTTCCTCTTACATTACATTTTTGCGTTATCGAATATCTGTAATGTGCACAATTCTCAGAACTGCTCGGGGGCGAGTTACAATCCACATAATATGTTCTCATAGAAAAGAATCCGATATGCTCGCTACTATGCGTGACCGAGTTTTCTAAGATTTGCGAAATACCATCGGCATACTCTATTGCCGACAGGTAAATGCTCATGATTACTTCTTGATTTAGTTCGACTTCTTCAATTGTCTCATCCGGTTCTGCGTTAGCATCAAACTCTTTTTTACATAGGATAGGATAAATAACATTTTCGTCTACTTTTTCCGATACGCCTTTTAACATAGTAAGAAAAATAATTTGCGCCAAACACGTTAAAGTTTGGAGTTTAGAGCCTATTATTTCCTCATATTGCTTAATAAATTCTTTATTACCGGCATATACATTTTTTCCATAAATCAAATCATACAATTTTTCCTTTACGTTATTTGAAAGTCGATCGATAGCTATATCAAAGTAACTCGGGATTTCCTTATATTTTCTTATAGAGGTCAGTTCCCTATAATCTAACGATTTAAACGGAAAATTATGTTTTTCATCTGATATAGGCAACAGTGGGAATATTTTACCAAAAGTGAATTCATCCTCTTCTAAAAGCTCATACGTATAATCCTCTTGCTCATCATCATACTTATATTTTGCATAAATAATAAGATTTTCAAATTTATTAAGATAATACGATACCAGATCTTTTGCCCGTTCTCTGTTTGAATATTTTTTTGCATCAATCAAAAGAACAACCAACATTTTGTTTGAAAGATTCTTAAAACTACCGTCAACTATAGTATTGAACGGTTGTTGCGATAGTCGCAGCGCAGACAAAAACGGAAACGCCAAATTTTGCTCTGTATCGTCACTGTCGAAGCTCACACGCAAAATGAACAATTGATATTCCGCGCTTTCATAATTGCTAACGCTTTTCTTCCCTCGTCCCCAAACATTAATACCATTATAAGTATTACTAACTATAAGATCGGAATTTAAATCAACCAATGAAATATCATTTTTTGTTGCCTCAAAAGTAATATCCTTACTATCGGAATACTTTACGATTCTAGTAAGATTTTCCATCGATAAATTGTCATAACTCATATTTTTTCTCCCGAATTACTACTTATTTCAAAGAAATTTTAGCGTAAAGTTATACCTTTCTCAAGCATCAGGCTTATGCTTTTCGCCACGTTGTGTACCCGACGAACCGCTTGAACCGTCGCTTCCCCATACGCCGCTATAACCGCCGTTGCCGCCTTGTCCGACTGTTCCGCCATATGCATCCCCGCCATTACCGCCGTTGCCGCCGGATTGTAACCACATTTCCGTAGACCCGCCGTTACCGCCGTTGCCGCCGTTATAGCCATATCCGCCGTTACCGCCGTGTTCACCGTCGCCGTTAGCCCCGGGATTTCCACCATTACCACCATCGCCGCCATTGCCCATGCGACCGTTTTTATTTCCTTCTCCACCGTTACCGCCGTTACCACCGTCGCCACCGGGAGATGAATCGTTATCCGTACTGTCATCATCGGCACCATCTCCGCCGCGACCGCCATTACCACCGTTACCACCATTACCGTAAACACCGTCTTCTCCGTCAACGTGCGACCAATTAGTTTGCCATGATATGTTCGTATCGTTATAAATAGCAACTGCTCCTTCTCCACCCAAAGCACCGTCACCGCCGTTGCCGCCGTCGCCACCGCGCTGCCCCGGAGAAGCATCGACGGAATCTCCTTTCGCCCCATTGCCGCCGTTGCCGCCGGTACCGCCGTTACCACCATTACCGCCGTTGCCGCCTAATATATTTATTTTATTCCCGCTGATTTTCAAAGTACCGACGCAAAAAATAGCTATACCACCGTTGCCGCCACGACTTCCATTTCCTCCGTCGCTTCCTTTCTTTCCGTTTTCGGTTGCATGACTTCCGTCAATACCTTTAGCGCCATTACCGCCGTTACCACCTTTAATAACAAAATCATGGATCGATTTGAGCTCAACTTTTCCACCTAACGTATCGGAAAGAATAGCTATCCCGCCATCGCCGCCGACATTATTTTGACTGGTTTTATAACTATAACCGTTACCACCTTGTATAACTATCTCTTGTGTTCCGATCTGATAAACCGTCATACATTTTACCTTGATAGCGGGTGCACCGTTTTGAATATCTAAGTCGCCATCCTTGCCGTATAGTTCAACGTTATCCGAGAAGTAAACCGACAAATCGGAACTTGTAGAATATATTACGCTATCATTCGTACCATGAATAATTATATCTTCCAATACCAATACAAAACTGCGCGAACCGATTTGTAGATTGAAATCATTAATCTCCTTAACAGAGCCGCCGCGTATTTTCAAATAATTGATATTGGTTTTATTGCTTAAATTCAGCGTTCCTATATTACCTGTTTCTACTATTATTTCATAGGCTGTGCTGCCGTTAAACTGGCTTGTGTCTAAAGCGGACGTTGCCGTGATTTCTTCGGCGTGGACTCGCACCATAACAACTACGGTAAATTCATTTCCGCAAAACGCATAGACTCTTGCGTATGTATTATTAGGAGTCGTTACAACACCGAATATTGTCGCTTTATTTCCGCTGCTATTCAAGCTGATATATTTTTTATCATCTTCCTTAACACTGAAACTCAATGTATCCGCTTGCGCAGCAAACAAAGGATAAATTTTAGCATATAAATTAATTGAACTATTCGGCGCAACGTCAACAATGGTAACGAATGCGTTATCCTCATCAATAATTTCAATATTTTCGACTTTGTTATATATAACGAAATTTATAATTTTAGATATACCCTCATCTAAAACTATATCTCCGTATTCACATTTTCCGACGTTTATCTCAACGGCAAAACTTGTCCATTGCGGGAGTTTATTGTTTATTCTTAATAAACCGTTTCCGCTTATCGTAACGGCAGGAGAATTATCAATAATCGGCGCGTTCAGCACTTTATATGTAACGTCACCGAATTGTTTTGAAACGGCTATTTGCTTTGTAGTAAATCCTTCGCCGGTTTTCCCTAATGCTACGATGTTCGCATCCCCGCTATTATCTTGCAATTTTCCATCCGCATAAACAACAAAATTCGAAGGACTGATAGTCTTAAAAATCCCGAATGCTAAATAGGTATTGCCGGGAATATTAGATTGCAGTTCATAATTCAAATTGTACTTTGTATTTGCTCGGAGTTCGCATTCAAAGATTAAGACAAAATTCATTGGTACGAACTCCGCTTCCTTAACTGCTTGTCCGTTACTTTCCAAACTTATCTTAAAATCAACGTTTCTATCCCTATAAAAGACAAATTTATAAAGGCCCGAAAACTCCGGAATAAATGTGTTCGTAGTGAAATAATTGTTAGCGGACAACACATTTTCGAACATCAACCCTTCCGTTATTTCAAATAATCCGTCCCATTCATTATTATGTATCGTTATAACATCGGGATTGGCATTTGTCTTTACAACAACGTAATAAATGCTTCCCTTGCTTAATCTGTATGAACCGCTCTCTTTGGTTAAAGATTCTTCTTTAGATAGATTCCCATATTCAAATACAGCTACGGTTGATTGTCCGCTTGCCTCAACCGAGTAAAGACCGTCAACGTCCGGGCATATCCTATAATATAACGTACTGTTCGGTAAGACGTTAAATTGAGTATTTACGGGGATTTGTTTTGCGTAGAATACTACTTCACAACCGGTTTGACCCTCATTGACTATATAGTATATCTCATTTGCCGATAATAGATAAGTATTATTGACTTTACTGATTACAGTCAAATCCTGACTGTAAACCGTTACATAATTTGAATCTATTTGGAATTCCCCATCTATTTCGGTAGAAAACGCAGCCGAAGAAGATATAAGGTTTACTTTATCATTAAAATGGAAGACCCCCTCCTGCTTCGGAACAAAATCTATTTGTATTTTTGCTCCGATATCGATATTTCTCTTGATTTTAGCAGTTATAATATATTGTTTCCCTTTTGTTAAATCTTCTCCGGTATAAGGTTTGCCGTCTATCGTTAAGATATAATCTTCATTGTCCACGGTTAACCGATATTTACCCGTTATCGGCGGAATAAACTTATACGAGGTATCTAAATACACGTTATGCGGGTGATTGGCTTTCATTATGCCGGGTTCAAACGATATAGAAACGCTATAATCAGTTTTCGTATCGTTTAAATTTTCGACGTAGAGGAAATACGTACCCGAAGGAAAAACTACTTTATTAGAGCCGCAAAAAACGTCGCGTGGTTTGGAATCCTTAAACGCTATCCTTATATCGCCATCGGCATCGAAAACATAAGTGCCACTATTATTTATCCTAATGGGATACCATATGCTTTTATGTGCGTCGAGCGTTCCAGAGTAATTTAATTCTGTGGTTTCCGGTTTAAATGTTGCGCACAATTCTGTTGTCAAAGCTACGCTTGAAGTGTTCTTTACTTTAATAAAACAGGATTTCCCTTCCGTAAGCAAAACTTCGCCATCTTTTCGATTGGCAATAACGACAATGTTGTTTTCGTTTAATACGTCTATCGTAGCAGTAGTATTGTCAATCCTATATATACCTGTTTTGGGAGCGTCGAACTTATATATGCCACTTTCATTGGGCTTTAACTTAACGACTTTCGTACTGCCCACACTGATTTCGTTAATGCACTTTTCAATCGATGCAACAAACGACGCGCCCAAACACGGGATATTTTTTACGTCCGCCAATTCCAAAGAAACTTTATTCGATCCTTTATTCAAGTACAGCCGAATACTTATAACGTCGCCGCTTATATCTGAAACCATGCCATTAAATATCGAGTTACGATCTTCGGTTATGTCATTGAGAGTTTGCGCTTTCTCTATCGGCAATTTTTTTTCGTCATAACTTGAAATTATTCTTTCGAAATTTTTCAATTTCAAATTATAATACCCATCCTCTTCGACAGCACAGTTTAACGAAATCCTGTTGTTTGCATATGCATAGATTTCCGTATCGTTATTTACCGTTACTTTCTCTGTATTCCCATTATCCCACAGCTTTACTGTTAATCCCGAGTAATTGAATCTATCCGGAACAGGATATCTGTAAGTTTGCGAATCATCTTTATTTGCTGACTGAAACCCCAACGCAAAATTTACATAACTCGTAAAGGCGGTAGGCTTGTTCACTTCATTCAATACAAAGATAGATTGAGCATAATGCCCATTTTTCCCGAAAATAGCGCTGGCTTTAGATCCGGGTTTATAATCAATATTATCGGATTGTGTATCAACGCCGATACAGGCAATTACCGACTTATTGGGTTTTTGTGACGGTGCGTCAAAAGTAAATATATTTTTCTCATTATTATAATATATGCCATTAAATACTTTTTCCTCGTTAGCAAACTTGCATATTTCACTAATCGTTGTTATGCCGGTGCCGATCAGCGCTATGAAAGGATTACATTTTCCTTTAGTAATAAATTTCATTGCTGTGGAAGCCGCACTCGAAGCGATAGTTAAAATCATCGAACTAATCGATTCCATGCTTACATTTTTCTTCCTTACTTTTTTGCCGGCATATCCGTTATAATTCATTCGCACCTGCGATAGGGACGTATCGGTATCCTTATACAAATCATAATCTTCGTTAAACGCGTTTATATCATATAAATTATTTATGCGAGAAGAAAAAGCAGGATCGGCGATAAATATACCCTCATAGCCATCGTAATATTGGCTGAGACTTATATCTTTAGTGGCTTTGTCATCGCCGTCGCCCCATCCGTTAGGATAATAATAACATGCGCCTGACGCCGTAAATGCAATGTTAAGCGTTACGGGATATTCCCGACTGAGGACATTACTTTCCCTGTCTATACTAAATACAATTACACTATTGAAGTAAGTACACGCATCTCTTCCATAAAAAGTATAAGTACGTTCATACAATGTTGAAAGGATAACAAACCCATATTCCTGTCCTATAAACATAGTGTTTGTTTCGATAGCAAAATACTTCTCGGGTATGTAATCGACTATATTCGTGATGTCTTTTTCTTTTCTTCCTATATCCAGCAGCTCTTCCTTTTTCTTTTTGTCGCTCGTCAAATTTTTTAACCGAATAATATCATCTTCGGACAAATTTGTCCACCCATCGTCACTTTTTTCATCAGACGTCGTGCGACTTCCGTCGGAATAAAACGTATTAGTTCTTGTATTTGTTAAACCGGCAAAAAGTAATCGATCTTCCGATACAATGTTGTTAGCCGTATAAGTGTCGGTTACGCTGGCGCTATTGATATGCTCCGCTAATTCCGCGTCGGCGTTTACCGTTAAAACATTATATTCATTGTATTCATCATAATACGATACGCTCAGCTTGGAATTTTGGGCATTTAAATATGCAAACGAAATATCATCGGATAACCGAGTATCCATAAAAACTTGCCCCGATTTCTCGTTTTTATACCAAGAACCGCAATCAAAGGTTATATTCTTACCGAACGAATTGCATTTAACCTCAATCAGGTTATCCGACAGCAATTCAGCTTCACCATCCTCATATTTATTAATGACGAGTTCCGGAGTAAAACTGCCGACCTGCGATTTATATTCATCTGCACGTGCGACTGAGGATGGGGTAAACCAGATTACAAGCGATATGATTACCAAACCTAGCGCACCGATAATAAACGGCAGGATACCCTTTTTCAAGACGTTTTTCATACTTTCTTCTCCAATTTATTTTTCTATTAAGTAACCGCAAATATCGTCCGTGTGCTTGATCGTATTTGCCGCTACTAATTTTGTCGAGCTTGTACAATCTGTTACCGTGCAGGCGGCGCCCGCTACTCCGCCTATATAATCCACAGTGTATTCGGGATGTATAACTTCGAACCCGTAAATATTACCGCTGTTCGTGCAGTTTTCTATTTGATATCCTAATCCCGCTATTCCTCCGAAACAGCAGATTACTGTATTTTTTAACGGATCCTCTTCATAATCTTTATACCTATAAATGTTCCCGTAATTTTTACAATTTCTTATGACCGACGGGTTTTGCGCTAATTTTACGCGCCCGAGATCCGTAAAATAATTTCTCGGATAATCATATCCGATCGTGTGCGCATCTTTAAAAAGTTCTACGCGCCCCACTATCCCGCCTATATAGTTTACGCCTATAATGTTTCCGTAATTTTCACAGTCCTCTACTATACTCCCGACAGTCGGAACTTCATATCTTTCCAACAAAATTACGCTTACAACAGCCCCAACAATCGGATATTTAAAAGCAACAGAAATATTACCGTAGTTTTTACAGTTTCTTACAGTACTGTTATATGCATATTGGACTATCGCGGCTTCACCCGTAACGTCACTGTAATTAATTACGTTTTCTACGGTACAATCCGCAATAAGACATATCAAGCCACCCAACGAAACGTCCCAATTATCCCCTTTTGCGCCACCCATATAGGCATAATTAACGATGTTTTTTATACTGCTATTTTCAGCTAAATAACAAAATACTCCATAAATCAAACTATTGTTATGCAATTCAGTTGATAAAACAAAATTACAAATCTCGGCTCCTTTTATATATCCGAATATCGGCCAACCGCATTCCCCGTATAATTTGTAATTATTACCGTTAATCTTTCCGGTGAACGCTTTTTCTGTATAAGGATAATCCATATA